>JAYVRN010000355.1:0-5549 GCA_043776275.1 Myxococcales bacterium
ATCCGCGGGGACCGCGGCGTCGAGCAGCTCGGTCCCGCCCTGGCTCGGCACCTCGATCGAGCCCTTCGAGACCCGGACCTCGCCGTCCCACTGCATCCCACTCCGGCGGAACGAGCCGTGGACCGTGGCGTCGAGGATCGGCTGCAGGGCGCCGATCGGTGAGACCTTGGTCAGCTTCGCGTCGATCGTGGTCAGGAGGCCGTCGGCTTCCGAGGAGGCGGTGACCTTGACCGAGCCCGCGCCGAGCTTGCCGTCGAGCTTGGCCTCGAGGCCGGCGTCGTTGATCGCGAGCGTGGCGTTGGCCTTGCGCAACGTCCCGATCACCGGCGAGATCGGAACGCGACCGTCGCTGAGACCGAGCGTGCCGCGCAGCTTGCCGGTGACGGGATCCGCACCGGTCAACGTGAGGTCGGCCGCGAGGGTGCCACTCGCTCCAGCGAGCGGCCCGGGCAGGAACACCACCACCGGCGCGAGATCGAAGCGCTCGATCTGGATCCTCGCGAACACGGAGGCCAGTTCGCGGGGACTCCCGCGCACGTCGACCTCGAGCGTGCCCTTGCCCTCCTCCTCCCCGGTGATCCGGATCTCGCCGCCAGCGCCGCCCCAGCTCGCACCGACGTGCAACCTGGTCAACGCGGGCGGCGGCCTGGTCGAGAATCGCGGCGCCACGCGGACGTCGAGGGCGTCGAGGGTCCCCGTGGCGGTCGGCGTGCCGAGCGTCCCGTGGATCGCGATGCTCCCCGCGATCGATCCGCTGATCACATCGCTGCGACCGACGAGCGCGAGCGCTTCCTTGGCCCCGATGCTTCCAAGCGCCAGGGTCCCGGACACCGGGGCCGCCAGCGCGCTGCGGGGCGCGGCGATCCAGGTGGCGAGCGTGATCGGGATCGCCGCGTCGGGGAGCGCCGCGAGTGTGGTCGCCCCGGCGCCGACGCGCAGCGCACCACGCGTCCCCTGGGCATCCGCGGTGCCCTCGACGTGAACGTCGATCCCACGCGCGAGCGGACCGCCGGTGATGTTCGCGAGGTCCGCCACGATGTTCGCGGAGGTCGCGCCCGCGCCGAGCTCGAGCCGCACGCTCGCGGTGCCGCGATACGGCGTCATCACGTGAAACGCGGACAGCAGCTTCGGATCGATGACCAGGCCAGTGACCTCCGCCGTCGCGCCGTCGACGACCCGGGTGCCCAGCGCCTTCCACGCCGCCGGATCGAACGGGTGGTCGGGGATCGCGAGACGCGCGCCCAGCGTGGCCGCGCCCACCGCGCCGATCTGGGCCTTCGCACGGGCATCCACGAACCCGACGTCCGTCAACGCGAGCGTCAGGTCGGCGTCGGCGTCTCCGATCGGCGTCGGCACGCCGCGCACGCGCACGGCCCCACTCGGAACGCCCTCGCGGATCTCCACGGTGCCATCGAGCTTGCCGGCGGTCTTGCCCTTGCTGAGCGCGGACGCATCCACCTGATCGAGCCCGATCGTCACCGCGTGGAGATCCGCGCGCGCGACCTTGCGCCACCCCACCCGATCGAGCAGGTCCTTCGGTCCATCCACCTCGATCGCGATCCGGGCGCCCCCGAGCGCCTCGTTCGACGCATTGACCCCGAGCGTGACGCGCCGGCCGACGACGTTGACGGTGGCGCCGGCATCGAGCATCGGCAGGCCGGCGCCGAGGGCGAGTGCCGTCCCGCTGACCAACCCGCCGCCCGACCATCGGCCGCGCTCGCGAGACAGCGAGAGGGCGGCGTTGACCGTCCCGCCGTAGCGCGGATCGATCGCCGCCACGGGGAGCCCATGCGCCTCGATCGCCGCATCGATCGTCGCGGCGATCGCTCCGTTGCCGCGGCCGAGCGTGGCGTCGATCTTCGCCCATGCATCGCCCTGCGCGGTGCGGATCCCCTGCACGCTGATCGTGCGTGGCGCGATGCGGACGCGCCCGCCATTGCCGGTCCACAGCCCCGCCGGGGTCTCGAGCCGGTGCCGGCCGAGCGCCACGTCGATGATCGTCCCGAGGGTGACCACCGCCGAGACGTCGGCCACCACCGGCGCGGCGGCCGCGCGGACGCGGGTTCGAACCTCGAGCTTGCCGTCATCGCGGCGCCGCGCATCGACGACCGCCGCACCCACCGGCTGTCCCGCGTTGACCACGCCGGCGAGCTCGACGTGTGCGGTCCCGGTGAGGGTCGCATCGAGGCTCGCGCGAAACCGCCCGGCGAGCCTGGCGACGGAGATCCGCTCGAAGCCCAGCCGCGATCCGGACACCTTGCCCACCACCACGAGCGCGCTCAGCGGCCCAGCCGCCGAGCCCTCGATCGAGGCCGCGCCGCGCACCGGGGCACGCCCACCGCTCGCCACGACCGGATCGATCACCGTGGCACCGAGCTGCGCGCGATCGATCCGCACGGCACGGCCTTCCCGGGTCACCGCAGCGACCGCTCCGATCCGCACGCCACCCTCGGCGGTGGCGAAGGCGAGCACCTCCACGCGATCGAGGCGCACCCTCCCATCGATCGCGAGCACGAGGTGACTCGCCGGCAGGTCGCGCACCGCGCCGCCCGCGATCACCGTGGCCTGGACGTGATCTCCGTCGGTGACCGCCGCGATCACCGCACGCCCGTTGCCCGCGAGGCGATCACCCGTGACGGTGGCGAGGTCCACCCCGCGCGTCCCGACGAGGCCGCGGACATGCCGCGTGGCGGGATCGACGAGAGCCACGGCATCGAGCCGCGACGCGCCGATCGCGGCCGACAGCACCACGGTCGTCTCGCGCTCGTGCGGCGTGGCGCTCGCGAGCACCAGTGCATCGCCGCGGATCGGCACCATCGGTGCGCGCGCGGCGAGATCGGCGGCCGGGACCTGGCCGATCAGGTGACCGCGGCGCGCACCGAGCGCCACGTCACTCGCCACGATGTAGCCCTGCCCCTGCCCCTGCCCCACGCCGAGCGCCGCGAACGGGACGCGGATCTCGTCGTCCACGGTCACGGCCGCGGTCCCGCCGAAGGCACGGCCGTCGAACGTGCCGCCGACCTGAGCGACGGCCGTGAGTGCGCCGCCGGCGCGGATCGTCGCGGCGGCAGCGAGGTCGACGTCGGCGAGGGTCACGCCCGCTGTCTCGAGGATGACCTGCGCGCCATGGACCTCGATCCGCGGCAGCTCGATCGTCCATGCGCTCGGCGGCGAGCCATCATCGGGGGTCGGCGGGATCGGGCGCGGATAGGCCTCCACGTCGGTCGCCCGCACGAGCTCGACGCGAGCGGTGTGTCCGAACAGCGGCAGCAGGGCGACCTGCACCTCGAGCGTCTTGATCCTCGCGAGCGGGCGGTGATCGAGCGCGACCAGCTCGATGTCGTGGAGGACCAGCGTGCCGAACACGCTGCCGGTGAGGCTGCCGATCTTCGTGCCCGGGAAGGCGGTCTGCAGCGCGGTCTCCACCTTGCCGCGGACGAGGTTGCGCCCCCATGCCGTGTGCAACGCGATCACCACGACGGCGACCACGACGACGGCGAGCGCGAGCAGCCCGACGACGATCCGGACCAGCCATCGCAGCGCGCGTCGCATCAGTACGTATCTCCGACGCCGAGGTGGTAGGCGACATTCTCTCCGGCCTGGGGCTCCCCGGCGCCGGTCCGGTCGAGCCGGTAGCCGACGTCGCCCCGGACCTTGAGGCCGAACACCTTCAACCAGAGTCCGACTCCGGCCGCCCAGTGGAGGTTCCACGGATCGAGCCCGGATGGGCGATCGGTCACATCGCCACCGTCGAGGAACAGCTCGGTACCGAAGGGCACGCCGAGATTGCCGATCGGGATCCGCAACTCGAGGCCCGCCTCGATCGAGCCTGCCCCGCCGACCAGGACTTGCCCATCCTTGCTGGTCGCGCCCGGGGCGAGGTGGCGCTCAGCGAAGCCGCGATGGCTGTTCGCACCGCCCGCGAAGTACCGCTCGGTCACCGGCACATCGCCATAGATCGCGCCGAGCCGCGCCCGCCCCGCGAGAACGATCTTGCGCGGCAACGGGAAGTAGCCACGCAGCTCCGGCGTCAGCTGCAAATACGTGAGCGCCCCGCCGGCGGCCGGGGTGCCGTAGGTGGCGCGCACCTGCGCGAACACGCCGCGGTGCGGCTCGAGGGAGTTGTCGCGCTTGTCAGCCGCCAGCGAGAGCTCGTAGGCACCGCGGCGCTGGGGGTCATCGAGCCCGAGCGCTGCCGCCTCGGGTTCGAGCACGAGGACGTTCGTGAACAGGAGGTACTCGATCAGCCAGCCCGCGCGGAGCTGGAGCCAGGTCGCGCCGAGCGGCGCACTGACACCTGCGCGAAACCGCGGCCCCTTGGACGTGTACGCCTCGACCGTCAGGTAGTCGGCCGCGAGCTCGAGCTCGCCACGGATCCGCGGGCGGAACATGTCGAGTCGGTAGGCGGTGAGCAGCGCCCGGACCTTCTCCTGCCGGTTGGCGAGATCGTGCTCGACGGTGATCGCCGGCCGGAGGTCCGCGCTGAACGTCCACAGCGGATGGGCGGCGTTGATGTAGCTCCCGCCGATGCGGCCGCGGAGCTCGAGGTTGATCGGGTCGTAGCCGGCACCGCCGCCGAGCTTGATCTCGTGCCGGTTCGCGAGCGCGACGGAGATCCGCACCGGGACGATCGCGCCCGCGGTGCGATCGGGCTCGATGCGCACCGTGGAGAACCGCCCGAGCTCGTAGATCGCGTGCTGGGAGGCGACGAGCGCGGTCGCCGAGTACAGCTCGCCGGTGCGGAACGCGAGCCGGCCGAAGATCGCCTCGGCGAGCTGGCCGTCGGTACCCACGATCGAGATCGGGCCGAACGCCGCCTGCACGCCGGGCTCGATCGCGAAACGCGCGGTTGCCACACCGCGCGTCTTGTCGGCGAGGACCGCCGCATCGACCTGCACGTGCGGATAGCCGGCATTCTCGACGAGCGCGACCATCGGCTGCTTGGCGACGTCGTACGCGTCGTAGTCGAACGGAGAACCATCGCCGCCGGCCACGAGCGCGCGCGCCCTGGGCAGCGGGATCTCGGGGGGCAGGCCCTGGATCTCCACCGCCAGCGTGGAGCGCCGCCCCTCCACGATCACGAACACCACGTGCTGCGCGCCATCCCGGAGATCCACCCGCGGCGTCACGGAGACCTCGAAGAACCCGCGCCGGAGGTACGCCGCGCGGAGCCGGTCGAGATCCACGCTCAGCTGGTACGGATCGAGCGCCCGTCCCGCATCGAGGTTGCGGTGCAACGCGAGCCCGGGGACCAGATCATCGGTCGCGATCGAGGCGTTCCCTTCCAGAGCGATCGACGCCAGCCACTCGTCGCCGGCGCGGTGCACGCGCGGCTTGCTCCCGCAGCCGATCACGGCCACCAGCGCACACCACGCCAGGACTAGGAGCCGCATCCCCGGGATGCGATGCTCTCGTCGGGCGCGCAGGCGCGCAAGATCTGAGGGCTCAGTACCGCTTGCGCCAGAGCAGGTCGATGCCGTTGTAGCCGCGGTCGCCCGCCGTGGCCTCGACCGAGACCCGGCGTGACAGCCAGTACTCCACCTGGCCCT
>JAYVRN010000356.1:0-5546 GCA_043776275.1 Myxococcales bacterium
GTCATGGAGTACAGGATGTGCTGACCGGCCTTGCCGGTGCGCAGGACCCATCGACCGTCGTTCGAGAACACGAGATCGATCCCGAAGCCGATGCCTGCCACCTCCTTCAGCTTCGTGCCCTCGACGCTCGAGACCACCGTGTTGCCGTCGTTGTCGATCACCCCGAGCTTGGTCCCGTCGGGTGCCCACCGGATCGCCGACACCTCGACGGGCAGCTTGGTCAGCACGCGGGTCGCCTTGGTCTTGCGATCGATCAACGTCACCGTGCCATCCGTGCCGCCGATCGCGAGGTGCACGCCATCCGAGGAGACCGCGGCGTGGGGCCCCAGGGGATAACGCTCGAGCTCGCGCCCGGTCGCGAGCTCGCGGATCACGGTCGTACCGTCTCGGCTCGAGCTCATCACCGCGCCCGAAGACGTGATCTCGATCGAGGGGATCCGCGCCCCGTGACGGCCAAGCTCGCGCGGCGGCTTGCCATCCTCGAACACGGCGAGGCCCCCGTCGTCACTTGCGGTGACGATCTTGTCGTCGACGAACAGGACCTTTCTCACGCGCGCATCCGACGGCGCGATCGACTCGACCCGGGTGACCGAGGGCGGCCACGACGTCACGCCGAGTCCGAACGTACCGATCGCGACCTGCGATCCATCGTCCGAGACCCGGAGCGCCACGCCGCCGAGCGCCCACGTCCCCAGCTCCACCCCCGTCGCGACGTCGTAGACACGAGCACTGTTGTACGCACCCATCACCCAGAGCCGACCGCGCGCATCGAACCGCGCCTCGTAGGGCCGATCCGAGATCGTCTGACGCCAGCGCAGGCCCTTGCCGAGCGCGTGCATCTCGATCATCCCATCCGCGGTGAGGAGCGCGAGGTCGTCACCGGTGGGTGCCTTGACGATCTCGACGAGCTCCGACACCGACGCGGGCGTGATGTCGTGCAACAGCTTCCCGTTCCAGTCGAACATCAGCGCATGGCTGGGCTGACCCGGGCGGTACTCCGCGACGACGAACCCCGAGGCCATCCGGCGGAGCAGCGTGCAGTTTCCACACAGCTCGCGGAGCGCGCGACCGGTACGGTCGATCAGGACCATGCGCTCCTGAACATCGGAGACGTCGAGTCGCACCGCGAAGCGCTCTCCATCGGGAGACACCAGCGGGGCGATCTTGAGCGCTGGGACCGGAATCGAAGCGACGCGCACACCCGCGTCGAGGTCGAACAGCTCGAGACCCGTCCCGCTGACGGCGGCCAGCCACCGGTTCGTGGGATCGCGTCCGAACGGGCCACCCAGCAGGGTCGGCGAGGCCACCTGCCGGCGGGGCTTGCCGGTCGCCAGGTCGACCACCGTGAGCCCGTTCGGCAGGAGGATCACCATCCGCTGCGCATCGAGAGGCTCTGCGTTTCCGTGCGCCACGGGTGACGTCCACAGGCGCTGACCGGTCCGGGGATTCCACCGCATCACCTCGGTCTCGGAGCCCACGATCAGATCCGTGGAGCCGGGGATGAACTCGAGCATGGCGACCTGGTCGACGGACAGACGCTGGCTCCGAGGCACGAGGTCGAGCGTCCGTGCGCCGAGATAGCTCAGCTGCGCGTCGAGCCCGGAGACCGCTGCGCCCGCCACGACGAACCCGAGCGCCTCGAGCGGGTGCTGCGCCAGGAGCTCGACGCGCGCGCGATCCGTGTGCGCCGCGATCAACCGGCGCCGAACCTCGTCGCGCTCCTTGTCCGCGCGGGCGGTCTCCGACTCGGCACGCGTCAGGCTGGACTCGGCTGCGTCGCGCGCCCGGACCACGTTGACCACGGCGAGGGTTCCTACGACGAGGATCGCCGCGACCGCCGCGAGCCCCACCCCGACGGCGCCGCGATGCTTCGACACGAACCGCTGGATCCGTTGCCCGCGCGTGTAGCGATGGGCGAGCACGAGCTGCCCGGTCGTGAACCGGCGCAGATCCGTGGCGAGCTCGACCGCCGTGGGATAGCGATCGGCGGGTTCCGGCGCCATCGCGCGCGTGACGATCGCCGCGAGATCCGGCGGCACCTCGGGTACCAGCTCCGCCAGCGCGCGCGGCGGGCCGCTGCGCACCTTCTCGATCAGCTCGTCGAGGGTCTTGCCCGCGTACGCCGGCGTCCCGGAGAGCAGGTGATAGAGCATCGCGCCGATCGCATAGACATCGGCGCGCTCGTCGACGCGCTTGCCGCGGGCCTGCTCGGGCGGCATGTATGCCGGCGTGCCCATGATCGCGCCGACGTAGGTCTGCCCCGGCTCCGCGCTGATCCGCCGGTGCAGCGAGACGGTGGTCTCCTCCTCATCGATCCGGCGCGCCAGGCCCCAATCGATCACCACGGTCTCGCCGTGCGCGCCGCACAGCACGTTGTGCGGCTTGAGATCGCGATGGATCACCTTCTCGCCGTGCGCGTACGCGAGGGCATCCGCGACGGTGAGCACGTGCGAGACCAGCGCGAGCCGCGCATCGAGATCCTGGGCCTCGTCGATCACCACGTTGAGCGGCCGCCCCTTGACCAGCTTCATCGCGAAGAACGGCTCGCCACTCGGCCAGCGCCCGACCTCGTACACCGGCACGATCGCTGGGTGCTCGAGGTTCGCCGTGATCATCGCCTCGCGCGCGAACCGGACGGCGGCGTCCTCGGTGCTCGAGATCATCTCCTTGATCGCGACGATCCGCCCGCTGCGCAGATCGCGCGCCCGCGAGATCCGGCCGAGGCCGCCGCGCGCCAGCTCGTCGAGCCGCTGGTACAGGTCAGCCTGGACCTTGACCATCCGCGAAGGCGTCAGCTGAGGCTGGCCGCGGTCAGACGCGATGGTGGGCTCGACGCCCGAGGGCGCGCGCGGCGGCCCCGCGTCGCTGGCCATGGTCGGCTGCGACGCGATCGAGCCCGCGGCGATCGTCGACTGCGAGGCGACCGAGCCAGCGACCGAGCCAGCTACCGTCGGCGCCATCCCCGGCTTGGGATCTTCGTCCTGCGAACCCACTTCGCAAACCCTATCACCTCGAGAGTTCGGCTACGCTCGCTCGCATGTCCCTCCGCGGAAAGACGCTGTTCATCACGGGTGCGAGTCGAGGCATCGGCCTCGCGATCGGGCTTCGCGCGGCGCGCGATGGCGCCAACGTCGCGATCGTCGCCAAGACCGCCGAGCCCAACCCCAAGCTCCCCGGCACGGTGTTTTCCGCGGCCAAGGAGATCGACGCCGCCGGTGGCAAAGGCCTCCCGCTGGTCTGCGACATCCGCTTCGAGGAGCAGGTGGCCGCCGCGGTGGCCAAGACGGTCGAGACGTTCGGCGGGATCGACATCCTCGTCAACAACGCGTCCGCGATCAGCCTCACGACGACCGAGGCCACGCAGATGAAGCGGTACGACCTGATGCACTCGATCAACACACGCGGCACGTTCCTGTGCTCGCAGCTGTGCGTGCCTCACCTCAAGAAGGCCGCGGCCGCGGGCGGCAACGCACACGTGCTGAACCTGTCGCCGCCGCTCAACATGCTGACCAAGTGGTTCGCGCCCCACACGGCGTACACGATGGCGAAGTTCGGGATGTCGATGTGCGTGCTCGGCATGGCCGGCGAGTTCAAGCGCGATGGCGTGGCGTTCAACGCGCTGTGGCCGCGCACCACGATCGCCACCGCCGCGGTCCAGAACCTGCTCGGAGGTGACCAGGCGATGAAGGGCTCGCGCAGCCCGGCGATCATGGGCGATGCCGCCTACGCGATCTTCAACAAGAACTCGCGGGAGGTCACCGGCAACTACTTCATCGACGACGAGGTCCTCGAGGCCGAGGGCAAGACCGATCTGTCGGAGTACGCGATGACGCCCGGCGCGCACCTGCTGCCGGACTTCTTCGTCGAGCCCAAGGGCCGCTGAGCCGGATGATCCTCAGCCCGGCGACTTGCAATCAATGGCTCGCAATATCAGCCGAGCACATCTAGTCGTCCGGGGTCATGTCGACAACAGTTTCGTGCGTGAGACGACCCGCCCGGACGTGCTCAAGTCCATTTTGCCGAAGACTGCGCATTCCATCCGCAATGGCCTGGCGATGAACCGCATCCGCATCTGCCCCAGCAAGGACTAGTCCACGGATTGCAGGCGTCACGACCAACCGCTCGTAGAGCAGAAGAACATCCAACGGGCGACGAATGAGCCGTGTGCTGAAGACCGACCGCGTGACCTCTGCGAGATCGCTGGCTGGGATGCCGAGGGCAATGAGACGTGCAAAGGCCCCGGCCGCGTGGGGGATGCGCAACACAGCCAGCACCGCTTGCGAACGCGCAAGCCGGACGGCGCACGTTGCGTCCTCAACATCGCCGCGTATGTCACCGATGAAGGCGACGTTTGGAGGACATGTGGCGTCCGCCAGAACTCGCTCAATCATCGTTGTTTTGCCCTGCCCCGTCGAGCCAGCGACCAAGACCAACCCCGGACCTGCCGCCAATGCGGAGAGGAGCTCCTGATCGACGGCAGTCAGGCGTTGACTTGCCATGATTTTCACACTCGATCCCATGCAACATGAGCGCCACAGCGCCAACGTGGCGAGTCAGCCAAGGGCCTCCCGCCGCCCAACTCAGGCCACATCGCAGACCACAGCTGAGAAGGGATACTTACCACGATTGCCAGACTGGCACAGACCCTGACGATGAAGTCTGGCCGGTTCCCGTGCGGAGCACGCGATCGTCCAACATCGAGAGATGCTGGCTCGCTTTCGCGAGCTTGATCGCACTCGAAGTGTGACCACGGCGAGAAGGTCGGTGACGACATCGCCGACAAAGTTAGCTTCATGGCGCAACCGGTTGAACGCAAACGATACAGGCCGGATTCACCCAGGCTCGGTTGATGAGGTCGACGCCGCCCCCGGATCCATTGAAGTGGGGCCGTACGATCGCCGGAGCGTTGGGAACGAACTGACCACCATTGCGGAACGTAATGACAACTTCTGGGGGTTTTATCCCGAGCAGTTCGACGGCCTCCGAGGCGTTCAACGTGCCCACATTCGTCGAGCTAGAATCTGGAAAGAGTCCTCGTCTTCCAATTTCGGCCGACGCGCGCGAACTCGTATAGTGAAACACGAAGTCATCTCCCGCCTCGGCCTCAGCAAGGCTTGGTCGCCCTGCGGCACTCGCTCCGCCAGTAAGACCGAAGCCAATCATCGCGGGCGCAAGATGGTCGGGGTGATCGACGGTCATGATCCCGACAACTGCGGCCGTGTAAGGAGCCACGATCCCGAACGCCACCCAGAACGCAACCTTCTCGGCGTAGGTCGTGCTCGGGGGCACCTCGGGCGCGCGGGGAACATCTGCCTTCGAACCCGGGCCTTCTCCATTGGGATACGGCTCCTCGCAGAAGCCGTGAATGTGGTCGCCCGCGTTGCCGACGGTGGTCCCTCCGGCGCCAAAGACACCCGTGCTCCCGCTTGCTCCCCACACGCACGCGCTGCTGCTGAAGTGAGCACAGTCGTTCGGGACGTAGCCGCCCTTGTCGCCCTGGCGACTCGCGACGTCGGCGTTGAACGAGTCCGCCGGATCCGGCGGCA
>JAYVRN010000357.1:0-20993 GCA_043776275.1 Myxococcales bacterium
GAGCTGGAGACCGGCGCACCGGCGGATCCCGATGGACGCCGCCACGTCGCCGCGAAGTGCGCGGTGATGCTCGACGGCATGATGCGCGCGGAGCAGCCGAAGAACTGTCCGCTCGATGTCACCGAGGGCGAGCGGAAGGAGCTCGCCGGGTTCCTCTCCGCCTGGTACGGCGAGCGGACGAGCGCTCCCTCCACGGGCAATGCGAACTCCGACGCCGCGGTGGCCAAGCTCGCCGAGCAGCGCGATGCCGCGTGCGCCTGCAAGGACCTCGCGTGTGTGAGGACCGCCGGGACCGGGCTCGACACCGTGCTCGCGGCGCTGCCTTCGGATACGCCCAAGGCGGGCCGCGACGCCGCGATCAAGATGATCGACGAGGTCGCGCGCTGCCGGCAGAAGCTCGCCTACGGCCCGCCCACGCCGTAGCGGTTGCTCGATCGCGCAAGATCTTGCGTAGCGCTGCTGCGCCCGATCCTCGGCGGTACGCGGACTTGGCCCGTGGCGAGGTCCTTGCTCTGTCCCTCCGCATGGCCAACACCACCCTGCTCCGTACGTTCACGTCGCTCGTTCCGCTCGCGCTCCTCTCGCTCGGTGCCTGTGTCGCCGAGCTCGAAGGGGGCGCCGAGGGCGAGGATGAAGTCGCCGGTAGGTCCACCTCGGGCTCGGGCTCCGCGACGGGATCCGGATCTGGCTCGGGCTCCGGCAACGTGTGCTGCCTCAAGGTGCTCGACGATCGGACGCCCGACGGCGCGACGTGCACCATCGACACCACGGTGAATGCCGTCGACAAGGGCCGCGCGACCTCCTACGCGGTGGAACACATCCGCCATCAGGTGCGGCACGATTGGGTCCCGGCCAGCGCGTGCAACCCGACGACGCTGCCGAATGACTTCCTGCCGGTGTTCTCGACGTACACGCGCTACACCGGCCTCCTGACCCACACCGAGTTCCCCGACAACGTGGTGCTTCGTCGTCCGCTCGCGTTGACCGAGGCGCAGTGCGGGAGCTTCCAGGACATCTGTGATGATTGGACGCGCGAGTGCGTGGGTGGATTCGGCACCTACCCGGCCCAGTGGTCCGACCCGATGCTCGAGAAGACGACCTGCTCGGTGACGAGCTTCTAACAGCCGGGCGCGAGCAACGTCCGCGAGGTCCGCGCGCGCGGATCGATCACGTCGAACCGGAGCTGCTCGCCGCCCTGCGCCGCGATCACGTACGTGCCGAGCGCTTGTAGCGTCAGATCCTCGGTCCGTGGGATCGAGATCTTCGCGAGCGTCGCGCCGGTGGTCACGCTGGTGATCAGGATCGCATAGGGCTTGCCCTCGGGCGCGTCGACCAACACGTAGGCGTCACCGAGCTCGACGGTGCGATCGAGATCCAGATCGTGTGCACCCTGCGCGAACGCACCATGCGGCGCACCGTCGAGGCCGTAACTCACGCCACGCGTCTTGCCGTCGCGCGTGATCAGCGCGATCACCACCTGGCTTCCCATGCGGAGCTTGACCTCGGTGGTCGCGGCCTGCGCCTTGCTCTCGATCTTCTGGCGCGCGCGCAGCCGGCCGCCCTGCACATCCCAGAACTCGAGTCGCCAGCCGTCGTTCTCGCTGCTCTTGATCGAGAACGCCCCCGCGCGATACGGGCCGTCGACGATCACCTCCGCGATCTCCTCGCCCTCGGCCAGGAACGGTTTGATCCGCAAGCACGCACGATCCGGAGGGCACACCTCCGCCGTATTGTCGACGAGCTCCAGCCGGTGGTCATCGTCGTTGACGTCCTGGGAATGAAACTCGACCGGCGGCGGCACCAGGGTATCTCCGGCAGCGTCCGTCGCCTCCACATCGAACACCGGTTCGACGGAGATCAGCGCACCCGTCTCGCGCCGCCAGCGCGCACAGCTGTCCGCCTTGCCATCGAAGTTGGTGTCGAAGCAGGCGCGGAGCTCGTTGCGCGGCGCGCGCAGGTTGACGGCGGTCATCGTGGCCCCGCCCGCGAGGCACGCCGGCGGAGGTGCGGTGTGGTCCGCCGCAGCATCGGGCTCGGCGGCGACCGCGGGGGCATCGATCCCTGCGTCGATCGGGGTCTCCGTCGCGGCGCGCGGAGGCTCCGGGTTCTCCGTCGGCGGCGGCGTGCCCGAGGACGAGCCCGAGCTCCCGCAGCCGGCGAGACACGCCAGGACGATCCAGACCTTGGCCATGCAGCAGTCTAACTGTGATTCAGCGCGCCCAGTACGCCTCGTCGTCGAGCCCTTCCTCGCGCTCCGGGAGGCCACGCGTGAGCCGCGGCGCGGCCTGGGCGAGCACCTCGTAGCTGACGCGGTTCGCGTAGCGGCAGACCTGGCTCATCGACGAGTACGTGAGGAACTCGCGCACGTGCTTGGCCGAGTTCGGCACCCGCGCGTGGTGATACCGATTCGCGGCCATGTCGTGCAGCAGCGCCGACAGCGCGGCATCGCCGGCGCCGTTGGTGCTCGTGATCCGCTGCGGGCCGCCATGGTACGGCGCGATCTGGGCGAACACCTTGACCGGGGTCGTACACTGCGCGTGCGCCATCGGCCGGCTGAACTCGTAACGATTGAACTCGGGGATCGCGCCCGGAAGTAGGGGATACCGGGTCTCGCGCTTGACCGCATCATCGGTGTAGCCGGCGAGGTACAGGCCCGTGGCGCCGGCGGTGCACAGCACGAGATCCGTCAACTCGAGAGCGCGCTCGCAGGCGAGCAGAGGATCCGCCGTGCCTGTCAGCGCCTCACCCTCCTCCTCGTTCATCGCGACCAGATCGACGTGATCAGCGATGAACTCGCGCCAGAACTCTGGACGCTCCGCGATCACGAACCGGGTGCCCAGCGTGAGCACCACCGGCACGTCATGCGCGCGCGCCAGGGTCACGGCCCGCAGCGTGGCGTCGGGCATCGGATCGCCGGGCTTGCAGCGCATCAGGTACGCCGAGATCACGAGCGCAGACGCATTTTCAAACACCTCCGGCGGAATGCTCTCGGGCCGGAGCGCATTCATCTTGCCCTCGCTGATCGCGAACGTGCGCTCGCCATCAGGCGTGACCAGCGCGAAGCACCGCCCGATCGGTCCGTCCACCGGCTGCAGATGATCGAGGTTGACGCGGCTCGAGGTGTTCGACAGGTAGCGATAGCCCGAGGTCCCGAGCCGGATCTCCTCGCTCATCACGCCGAGGAGGATCGAGGCATCGTCCGCGAGCACCGAGTAGTTGTGCAGGGTGTTGCCCACGGTCCCGCCCGCGAACTCGAACGAGATCAGCTTCTCCGCGAGCAGCTCGTCGTAGAGCTGGGCCGCGAGCTCGTTCGGGATCACGGTGGACGCGCCGCGCGGCAGCGCATAGCGCGCGAGGAGCTGGTCCGGAACCCGCGCGTCGATATCGACAAGCGTCTGATCGACGCCGACCACGTGCGTCCCCGGGGCTGACCTCTCGAGGCCTACCGCCTGGAACAGCGGATCGCGTGCGTGGACCGGGAAGTAGTGCTTGTGCTTGCGGCGGCCGGGGAAGCGCACGGGGACCTCAGCGTAGCACCCGCCTTCGTTCGCCACGCGGAGACCTCGCGTGTTGTCGAGCGTCGTGTAGGTTGTCCCCATGCCGCTCCACGGACGAGGAACGCACTACAGCCAAGCGCGCTACGCCGTCGAGTGGGCGCTCGGCCTCGCGTACCGTGGCAGCTGGCCCTCGCGGCTGGTCCGCGCCCTCGGGATGCAGCGGCGGGTCCAGGTCCGCCATCATCGGATCGTCACGCCGCGCTGGCCACAGCACGTGCGGCCGCTCCGCGTCGCCTTCATCTCGGATCTCCACGCGGGTCCCACCACCCACCCGACCTTGCTCGATGAGGCCTTCGACGTGCTCGCGGCCACCGCCGCGGATGTGGTCCTGCTCGGCGGCGACTACGTGTTCCTCTCCGCCTCGTACATCTCCGCGATCGAGCAGCGGCTGCATCGGATCGCACCGCCGTTCGGGATGTTCGGCGTGCTCGGCAATCACGATCTGTGGGCCGATGACGCCGCGATCGTCGCGGCCCTCGAGCGCGGCGGCGCACGCATGCTCGTCAACGAGCGGGTGACGCTGCCGGCGCCGTTCACGCACGTGACCCTGGCGGGGCTCGACGATCCGTGGACCGGGATCCGCCCGACCTCGCCGGTGTTCGAGGATGACCAGCAGGTCCGCGTGATCCTCACGCATGCGCCCGAGATGATGATGCACCTCGGAGAGCAGCCGTTCGAGCTCGCGGTGTGTGGGCACACCCACGGCGGGCACATCGCGCTGCCCGGAGGAATTCCGATCCTCGTGCCCGGCCCCCTGTCCCGCCGCCATGCGCATGGCCGGTTCGATTTCGCCGACGGCCGCACGCTGATCGTCAGCCGCGGGATCGGAGGCACCGAGGTGGCGCTCCGCCTCAACGCGGATCCAGACATCCTCGTCGTCGAGATCGGTGCGTAGCTGCCGCGATCAGGGGCCCGCGCGGTTCCGGAGCACGAGGGCGGCGCGCGTCGACCGGCACACCGTCACCGCGCGGTCATCGCCGTCATCGTACTGGCAGATCAGGAGCCAGCTGTCGCGTGACGGCTCGGCGGTGTTGTCGCGCTCGTAGAGCTCGGTCGCGATCGTCGCGCCGCCCTCGGGGCTGATGAACTCGATCTCGCACGCGCGGCCGGCGAACCAGGTCACGACCTGGCTCCCGCGGAGCTTCGCCTGGCTGCCCGCCGTGGCTGGCGCACCGTACACGACGGTCTTGGCGCGCTCGGCGCACGCGGCGTCATCGATCGCGCCGGTCGGGAGCGGAGCCTTCTGCAACACGATGACCGTGCCGACAGCCCGCCCCGACTCTGGCTTGGCCGAGAGCGCGACGGTGACCTCGGGGATCTCCTTCTGCATGCTGGCGGTGATGTCCTCGTAGCCCTCGGGCAGCGGAAGCTCGACCTCGGCCGTGGTGACGCTCCGCTTCGCCGCGGTGTTCGCGATGGGGCGATGGTTCGATCCACCGCCTCCACCGCATCCACAGACCAGCGCGACCGCGATCCACACAGGGAGCGCACGATTTCTCGTCGGCACCACCCGCCGAGCGTACACCGGACGGTCAGACTCCGACGACGTAGCGGGCGACCTGAAGCGGCCGCAGCGGCTCGCGGGATCCGAAGGCCGTGACCGTGGTCTTGTCCGGATCGATGTACGTCCCGAACATCCGATCCCACAACGTGAACACGGTCCCGTAGTTGCCGTCGTGCTGCTCGGCGTCCGCGCTGTGATGGATCTGGTGATAGCGCGGCGTGACGAACAGCTTCTCGAGCCAGTTCGAGCGCCACGCGACGTTCATGTGCATCCAGTGGTTGGTCAGGATCCCGGCGACCATCAGCCCGTGGAACACCGGCATCTGTGCGCCGACCAGCAGGGGCGCCACGAACAGGTACGGAACGTTGAACAGGATCTGCTGCGGGATCGTGGCGCGCACGCCGGAGAGCCACCACAGCTGCGTCACGGAGTGATGGAAGCGGTGCACGCGCCAGATCTGCCGGGTGTGCATCAGGCGGTGCATCCAGTACGCACCGAGATCGCCGAGCAGGTAGAACGCGACCAGGCGCAGCGGCAACGGAATGTCGAGCAGGAGCTGCGTGCTGCGGACGTGCGGGAGGTAGCTGGTCAGCCGGGACGCCATCCCATAGAACAACAGCTGGAACAGCGCGCAGGCCACCAGATCGAGCGGCACGGCATCGAGGCGCCAGTAGCGGAGCTTGCGCGCCGGGCGGATGAGCTCCACGACGGTGCACGCGAGGCCGATCCCCACATACAAGCTCCAGAACAGCCAGAACCGGCTCACGCGCCATCGATGGTCTCACGGGGGAGCCATCACGTGCGCGCACGTTCTCCGGCCTCAGCGCGCGGGCGCGAGCACCCGGAGCTGCGCCTGCTCGGAGATCGTCAGGTTGAGGTACTTCTGCTGCACGAGCTGCGGGGTCGCCTGGACCTCGAGGGTCTTGCCCTTGAACGAGCCGGGCGCCGCCTTGCCGGCGAGCTGCTTCCACACGGCGATCGGGATCAGCACGGAGAGCATCTGGTAGCTCCCGTCCTTGCTCGCGCCGATCTGCAGGAACACGGTGGCTGTGTTCATCATCCCGCCGTACGACACCGTGCCGCGCACGAGGCTCGGCACCCCGATCGCACCAACCATCGCCGCATCGTCGTTCGCATCGAGCCGTCGCAGGGCGATCGTGCGGAAGCTCCACGTCCACGTCTTCGCCGTGCCCTTCCATGTCGCCTCGATCCGGATCGTGTAGCGCTGGTCCGGGGCCAGGGCGCGCTTCGGGATCACGCTCACCACGCCGTACTGGCCGAACGAGGTCGCCGGATGCTCGGGGTCCGAGAGATGGAACGGGACCTTCGCACCCGCGGCATCCACGAGCGCCGCGCGCACGCCCGTGACCTGGTCGAACGCGGGGAACTGCAGCGTGAGCGGATACCCGCCGGTCCCCTGCCCCGGGATCGGGTTCGGGATCTCGTTGCCGTACTCGAGCGGCACCGCCGTCTGATCCGCCGCGGGATAGCGGACCGGCCAGGCGCCGAGCTTCGTCGATTCGCCGAACATCAGCGCCGCCATCAGCGAGCCATCGGGCAGCGCCGCGTACCCGATGCCGATCGTCTTCAGGCCCGGATCGAGCATCGGGCGGCGGTGGTAGATGCCCGCCATCCAGCCATCGATCGCGAGGCCGAGATCCGCCACCCCAGGAAACAGATCCGCCGCCTTCCCGCACTTCGCCCCCGCGGGCGTCGCGCCCGGCAGGTCGGGCCGCTGCTTGTGCGCCTCGAGCCCGACCATCGCGTCGGTCCCCGCGTTCTGCAGCATGTACTGCGCGTGCTCCATGCAGCCCTTGCTGAGCTTCGGGTCGATGCGTACGGCTCCGAGCCCGGCCGCCGCGCGATACGCGTTGACGCGCTCGAGCGCCCCTGCCTCGGGTGGCGCGGCCACGGCGACGCGGGTCACCAGCAGGAGGAGCGCGACGAGCCACGGGCGAGGCATACGTTCACTGTAGGACGGCCGTGGCCCCCAGGCATTCACGGAGATCCAGCTTGGTGCCGTTTCCTCGTCGGAGCCCTCTGCCCTTGCGCTAGGGTCTCCGCATGCGAGTCCCCTTGACGGTGCGTGACTTCCTCGACCGGGCCGAACAGGTCTACGGCGACAGGATCGGCCTCGTCGACGAACCGGACCAGCCGGCGCGGAGCTGGGGCGCGATCACGTATGGCGAGCTCGCACGCCGTGCGCGATCGTTCGCGGCCGCGCTCGACACGCTCGGCATCGGCCAGGGTGAGCGCATCGCGATCGTGTCGCCCAACTCGGCGCGATGGATCACGGCGCTCTACGGCACATGCATCTCCGGACGGATCTTGGTCCCGATCAACTTCCGCCTGCACGCTCACGAGATCACGTACATCGTCGAGCACTCCGGTGCGCGCGTGTTGTTGATCGATCCTGAGCTCGAGCAGGATCTCGCCGCGGTCACAGTCGATCACCGGTTCGTCCTCGGGGAGGCGTCGGATGCCCAGCTGTTCGAGCAGACCCGCGCGCCGAACCTGACCGAGCTCGACGAGGATGCCGTCGCCACCCTCAACTACACGAGCGGGACCACCGCGCGCCCCAAGGGCGTCCAGCTCACGCATCGCAACCTCTGGCTCAACGCCACGACGTTTGGCTGGCACGCCGGGATCTCGGATCGCGACTGCTTTCTCCACGTGGTCCCGATCTTCCACTGCAACGGGTGGGGGATGCCGTTCGCGCTGGCCGCGATGGGCGTGCCCCAGGTCATTCTGCGCAAGGTGAGCGGTCCCGAGCTCCTGCGGCGCGTCGACGCGCATGGCGTGACCTTCCTCGGTGGTGCGCCAGCGGTCGTCAACGCGGTGCTCGATGCGGCCCACGGTCTCGCCGCGGTCCCGGGCCGAGGCAAGACCCGGATCCTCGTCGCCGGGGCACCGCCGCCGACCCGCACCATCGAGCGCGTCGAGACCGACCTCGGCTGGGAGTTCATCCAGCTCTACGGCCTCACCGAGACCTCGCCCCTGCTCACGATGAATCGCCTCCGGGCGGAGTATGACGACCTCAGCCCGGCCGCGCGTGCAGCGAAGCTGGGGCGAGCCGGCGCCCCCGTGATCGGTGCCCGCGTGCGCATCGATGCCCAGGGCGAGGTCCTCGCCCGCGCGAACGTGGTGATGGCAGGGTACTGGAACGATCCTGCGGCGACCGACGCCGCGATCGTCGACGGCTGGTTCCATACCGGCGATGGCGGAACCCTCGACGAGGGCGGCTACGTCGCGATCTCCGATCGCAAGAAGGACGTCATCATCACCGGCGGCGAGAACGTGAGCTCGATCGAGGTCGAGGACTGCCTCTCCGCGCACGCCACCGTCGATGCGGTCGCGGTGATCGGCGTGCCCGACGAGAAGTGGGGGGAGACCGTGAAGGCGCTCGTGGTGCTCCGTTCTGGTGCGACCACCACCGAGGCGGAGCTGATCGCTCACTGTCGCGCGTCCCTCGCCCACTACAAGTGCCCGACGTCGATCGAGATCCGTGCGGAGCTCGCACGGACCGCGACGGGCAAGCTCCAGAAGTTCCTGCTGCGGGCGCCCTACTGGGTGGGCCGGACGCGTCAGGTGAGCTGAACGTCGCAGGTTGCTGAGAAGCGCGAAGCGCTTCGAGGTCAAGCTGCACCGTGCCCGTGCCGATGCCCGTGCCCGTGCCCGATCTCCGCTCAGGGCTCGGGCTCTGCATCGAACGTCCGACTTCCCGACGAGAACTGAGCGATCGAGACCGTGACTCTGAGCCGGGCACGTCCGACTTCTCGACGAGAACTGAGCGATCGAGCCCCTGACTCTGAATTGGGCACGGGCACGGGCACGGGAGCAGCCTGGCCGAAACAGTGCCGCTCCGCGGCGTTTTCAGCAGCCTGCTACGGAAGATACCGGGCGAGGCCAAACGGCGCGGTGAACGAGAGCTTTCCGCCCGCCAGCAGATCGAGGTTCGCGCGCGCCTTGTCGAGGACCGCCTTGGTCGCACCCACTGGCTGGTACTTCGTGAGCGCCTCTCCGAGCGCCTTGTAGGCCGCCGCGTACGCCGCTGCATCACGCAGGTACGCCGCGATCACCGTGCGATCGTACGCGAGCGCGACCTGAAGCTCGGGCGCGGGCTCCTGCACCGCTTCGAGGTAGGTGAGGGCCTGCTTCGCGTGGAACGGGTTGTTGTAGACGTCGAGGATCTTGTCCTGATGCACGGTCTCGAACGGGATCAGCAGCGAGAACGAGCCGGACCACATCCCCGAGCCGAGCATCTCCAGCAGCGGACTGATGTACACGAAGTCCGTCGGCATCGCGTAGCCCATCAACATGGCGGCCGACATCGTGTCCGGCTGCCTGATCTTCCTGCCCGTCTTGACCGCGACCGGATCGCAGGGTTGACCGTGCGTGTCCCCGCACCCGCGTGAGACGTACTCGTCGACCATCGTCCAGTCGGTGAGGTCGAGGATGACGATCGTGGCGGGACCGAGGTTGACCACGTCGTCCTCGGCGTTCAGCTGCCTGGCGATCTTGGCTGCCGCGGTCTTCGACGCTCGTGCATCGACGATCACGAACGTCGCCTCGGCCCACGTCCAGAACCTTCCCATCGCCGGATCGTCGCCGCCGGGCCGCAACGTAGTGTGGGTCGCCGGCACGCACCTCGTGGTTCGCCGTGCGCGCGTGAAATCCCGATCACAGCGCACGAACACACGGGACAGCTTCTGCCCGGCCGTCAGCTTCCCCGGAACCTTGCCGGTGGCCGCCGCCGCACCGTAGGCGAGGATGTGCACGTTCCATTCGTTGTTCTGCACGTTCGGTGCGGCGAGGGCCGAGCCGCCGAGCACGGCGACGACGGCGAGGCCCGGCAGGGCGGAGGTGACGAGCAGGCGGCGCATGGACCCGATGGAACGTATCACCGGGTCAAAAGATTCATGATGCCAACGGGTCACCCGCCCGCCATCGCGGCGAGCTTCGCGACGGTGTTGAGGTTGCGCCCCGTGGCGCGGCCGACGAGCGGAATCTTCAGCTTCGAGACGCCCTGCCCCTCGGCATAGTGGATGTAGAGCTCTCGACCGTGGAGCTCGAGCCGCTCACCACCTGGCGCGTTCACGCCGACCAGCGCGTCCGCGGGTAGCGGCTCGTCGTAGAACATCACGATCACGCGGTTCGGCGGCGCGCTCTTGAACGGATTGTCCGCGAGCACCCCCGTCAGCCCCGCAGCATCCCGGAGCACCACCCCGACGGGCTTGCCGAGCTTGGTGGCGAGCGCCTTCTCGAGCGTGGCCTTGACCTTGGTCTCGGCGGCGCGGCTGGTGAACACCACGTTGCCGCTCTGGATGTACGTCTTCACGTCCGAGAAGCCGGCGCGCTCGCACAGCTTGACCAGATCCGTCATCGCTAGCTTCCCGGTGCCACCGACGTTGACTGCGCGTAACAGAGCGACGAACACGTGCGTACCGCCTTTGCCCAACGTTACACCGGGGGCCACCAAAACGCTGGGGCGCTACGCCTCAGGCGCTCGTCTGCTTCCAGCCATCGAGCGCGGTGATCCGGCCGAGCCACGCTTCGACGTTCGGGAACTCCGCCACCGGGACCTCCGCCTGCTTCGCGTACATCAGCGACGACGCGACGGTCAGGTCCGCGAGCGTCAGCGCGTTGCCGACGAGGTACTGCTTGCCCTTCAGCCGCGCATCGAGGACCGCGCCGAACCTCCGGAAGTTCGCGAGCGCTTCGGTGATCTTCGCCTCGTTCGGCTCGCCGAGACCCATCATGCTCTTGAGGATCCGCTCGAAGGCGAGCGTGGCGCACTGGGGCGAGAAGTGGGACGCATCCCAGAACTGCCAGCGCGTGACATCGGCGCGGGCCATCTCATCGCGCGGGAGCAACCCGGACTCGGGCTTCTTCGACGCGAGGTACTGCATGATCGCGCGGGACTCCGAGAGCGCGAACTCGCCATCGACGAGGGTCGGGACGGCGCCATTGGGGTTGAGCGCGAGGAACTCGGCGCTCTTGTGCTCGCCCTTGGCGAAATCGAGCAGCTTCTCCTCGAGCGTGATGCCGAGGACGGCGGCGGTGAGGCGAACACGCCGAACGTTCGGAGACAGCGGGTTGTGATAGAGCTTCATGACCCGAGCAGGCGCCGCGAGCGCTCGCGCGTCAAGCGCCGGCTTCCAGATTTCTGACCCTGTCGCGAACTCCCAAGCCCAACTTTCGATGCAACGCATAGCCGCCGTCGTGCTCGGATGGTTTGCCGCCTGCGGCAGCAGCGAACCTGCCGGCCGACCGGCACCGGTACCGGCACCAGCACCGGCACTGGCACCGGCACCGGCACCGCCACGGGCATCAGCACCGGCACGCCCGCCGCCAACATCACGCCCGCCAGTTGCTCCCGCGCCACCACCGACCTCGCCATCGATCACCTTGCAGCAGGGAGTGATCGACGAGCTCGCGTTCCTCTCGAAGGGAGATCGCCTGGTCGCGCTGTCGTGGGATGGCGTGCTCTCGGGAAACACCGAGGAGGAGCGCGCAAAAAACCTGCTCCAGATCTGGGACTTGCAAGGCCCGCGCGTGACCGCGACGGCCACGGGCATGGGAACCATGCGCGCGATCAGTGTCGCGACCGGCGCGGACCTGATCGCGACGGTGAACATGGACGGCCAGCTCAGCGTTCGCACGCTCCCGCTGTTCGAGGCGAAGTGGAGTGTGGAGGTCGGGGATGTCACGAATGTGTCGATCACGCGCGATGGGCGGCACGTGCTCGTCGGTGATGGGAAGGGCCGGGTGCGCATGTTCGACGGCGCCGCGGGCAAGCTGCAGTGGACACGCAAGGTGCTCGCAGAGTTCGTGATGGACCTCGGCTTCTCGTCGTCGGGGCGGTACTTCGCCATCGGTGGCACGGACAAGCGGGTCCCGGTCTTCGATGGTTCCACCCGCAACGTGATCACCCAGGTCGCGACCGCCGCGCCCACCGACGAGAGATCCGGCGGCATCTACGCACTCGCGTTCTCCCCCGACGACAAGTGGCTCGCCACCGCAGATGGAGACGACCAAGTACGGCTGTTCTCGCTCCCCTCCGGCAGGCTCGTTCGCTCGCTGAAGGCGAGCATGCAGCCGCTGGCACTCGCGTGGTCTCCCGACAGCGCGACGCTTGCGGTCGGAGGCAGCTACGGCAGTTCGCTGATCAAGCTCGTGAACATCGCAACGGGCAACGTCGCGGAGCTCCCGACAGACCACACGCTCGCGATCACCGCGCTCGCTTGGTCACCCGACGGACTGCAGATCGCGTCGGGTTCACGTGACAAGACGATCCGCCTGCACAACGCCCCCACGAAGACGCGGTGAGCAGGCGCCTGCCTGTGCGGTCAGGCGAGTGCGACGACGAGCTCGGACCCGTCGTAGAAGCCCTGGCCGTCCGATTGCGTCAAGCCGGTGGACAGCGTGGGCAGGACCGCCCACAGCGGGCTGATCAGATCCCACGTCACGGCCGGGTCGCGCTCGCCATCGAGCACGCGCAGCGTCACGATCGCCTTGGTGCCACGCAGCCGCGCGATCACCTGCTGCGCGGCCGGCGTCCGGACGCGCTCGAGCTCGGCGATCTTCGACGCGAGATCCTCGCCGAACAGGTCACTGCCCGAGGCGCTGATCTCGAGCTCGCCGAGCAACTCGGGGCCTCGCATCAGCTCGCCTCCGTCGATCTTGAACGTCGGATCGACGCCGGCCAGCTTGGTGCCGATCGCCTTGAGGAGGACCGGCTGATCGGCGAAGTAGCGGACGTAGTAACTCACGGCGAGGACAGCAATATCACGTTGGCCCGCCGTCGCCAGCCCCAACTCACGCCGGTTTTCTCGCCCATCGGACCGACGAGGATTTGATACCCTGATCCCGCCATGCGACGAGGAGCCGTGCTCGCGCTGTTGCTCGCGACGAGCTGCGGCAACGACCGGGCGGTTGGCACCGCAGGGATCGGCCCCGCGCCACTCCGGCGGCTGAGCAACACCGAGTACCTCTACGCCGTCGGCGACCTGTTCCCGGCGCTCCACCCGGCGCTGCCACCGCTCCCCGCCGACAACTCGGTCTCCGGCTTCGACAACGAGGTCGCGGCGCAGGCGCCGTCCGACGTGCGGATCGCGCGGTTCGAGGCGATCGCGAACCTCTACGCCGCGGCCGCGACGCAGGACCCCGCAGCGGTCGCGTCGATCACCGGGTGTGCGGAGTGGGCCACACCCACGCAGGCCGCCGCGTGCAGCGCGGCCTTCATCCGGACCACCGGCGCACGGCTGTTTCGTCGCCCGATGACCGCCGAGGAGGAGACGCACTTCACCCAGCGCTTCACCTCGTGGGCGACCGCGGTGGACTTCCCCGCCGCGGTGCAGCTGACCCTCAGCGCGATGCTGCAGGCACCGCAGTTCCTCTATCGGGCCGAGCCCGCCGATGCCTACGCGCCGACCAACGAGGCGACGATGCCGGTGGAGGCCTACGCGATGGCGAGCCGGCTCTCGTTCTTCCTGTGGGAGAGCGTTCCCGATGACGAGCTGCTGCGCGCGGCCGGCGCCGGCGAGCTCCAGACCGAGGAGGATGTGCGGCAACAAGCCACGCGCATGCTCGGGGATCCGCGCGCCTCCCGGCTGATCTGGGACTTCCACCGCCAGTGGCTCGCCCTCGATCGGATTTTGACCGAGGAGCACGAGGTCAGGACGCCGGAGATCGATCCCGCCTGGACCGCCGCGACGCAGGCGTCGGCCCTCGCCGAAGCGCGTAAGTTCGTCGAGGGTTCGTTCGCCGAGGTCGGCACGTTCGGAGATCTGCTGACCAGCCGACGCGCCTGGATCGATCGCGAGATGGCGCGCGTCTATGGGGTCCCTGGCCCGGCAGACGCCAGCTCCTGGATCAAGGTCGCCCTGCCCCGCGAACAACGCGCGGGCCTTCTCACGCGCGCTGCGTTCCTGGCCGGGACGTCACACCGCGGCGGGACCTCACCTCCGATCCGCGGCAACGCGATCAACCTGCGCCTCCTGTGTCAGCTGCCGGCACCGCCGCCCGATGGCGTCGATCTCTCGATGCCCGTGGCCACCCCGGGGATGGGCCAGAAGACCAATCGCATGCTGTTCGAGGAGCGGACCGCCGGCGGATGTCAGCAGTGTCACCACGCGCTGAACGGGTTCGGGTTTGGGTTCGAGAGCTACACGGCGAGCGGCGCGTACATCACGCAGCAGGCAGGGCTCCCGATCGATGCCGGCGGCGAGATCACCGGGACCGACGTGGACGGACCGTTCGCGAATGCGATCGAGCTGTCCGCGCAGCTCGGCAAGAGCAAGGTGGTGCAGCGCTGCGCGGCGCAGAAGTGGATCCAGTACGCGCTCGGACGCATGCCCACGAGCGACGAAGCCGGGCTGGTCGACGAGATCAGCGCGCACTTCATCGAGAGCCACGGTGATCTGCGGACGCTGCTCACGGACATCGTCGCCTCGCAGACCTTCCGGATGCGCAAGAGGCCCACCCCATGATGAAGCGCCGGCAGCTCTTGAAGGCGCTGGGCATGGGCGGCCTCGCCAGCCTGGTCACGCTCGGCGCGAGCCGGCGCTCGCGTGCGGCCGACCCTGCCCCACCACCCCGGCGGGTGATTTTCTTCGTGACCGCGCACGGCCACACGCCCAACTCCTGGATGATGCCGATCCCCGGTGGCAGCGCGGACGTGTTCTCCGAGCGTCCCCTGACACCGGTGCTGCGCGACGAGCTCGGTCTGATGCTGCGTCCTCTGCATCCGTTTCGAGATCGCCTGCTCGTGGTGGAGGGGCTCTCGAACACGGTCAACCTCTCGAACATCGCCGACGCGCAACGCGATCACACCGATCCGAACAACCACTCGATCGCGGTCGCCGGCCTGCTCACCGGCAATCGCGTGCGTCAGCAAGCGGGCGTCCCGTGTACGGGCGGTGCGCGCTCGATCGATCAGGAGCTCGCGCTACGGACGGCAGCCCCAGGCCGATTCGGCTCGCGGGTCTATGGGTTCGACTACGTCCCCAACCTGACCGTCGCGCCGTTCTCGTTCCTCGGCCCCGGTCAATCCACGCCGAGCGTCTCCGCGCCCGACGTCGCGTATCAAGATCTGCTCGGCGGCTATGTTCCGCCGCCGTCGGGGCAGCCCGCGGATCGCGCGCAGGTCATCGCCTCCCTGCGGTCGTCCGTACTCGATCTCGTGGGCCGCGAGTACCAGTTCCTCGGCGCGCGCCTCGATCCCGAAGGCCGCGAGCGGCTCGAGGCTCATCGCGCCCTGATCCGCGATCTCGAGCTGAGTCTCGGCGCCGGCCCATCCGCGCTGTGTGACACCAGCTTCTCCGCCACCGGCCACAAGGTCACGCAGTTCATGCGGCTGCTGCGGCTCGCGTTCGCGTGCGACCTGACCCGGGTCGCCACGTTCGTCGCGCCCGTCCCTCAGTGCCCCGAGTTCGGCTATCCCGTCGAGGCGCAGGTCCATCCCTATGCTCACCAGGCGATGCCCGGCGGAAGTGCGTGCGGCGCGATGTACGTCCCGATGGCGGAGCAGGCGATCCGCGATCTCGGCGTCTGGTATGCGAACCACTTCGTGTACCTGCTCGAGCAGCTCGATGCGGTGATCGAGGGCAACGGCACCATGCTCGACAACACGATCGTCGTGTGGATGCCCGAGCTCGCCACGCCGCACCACTTCCACAACGACACGTTCACCGTGATCGCCGGTGGCGGGAACCTCGGCCTCAACACCGGCCGCTACGTTCGGTACCCGCGCACGTTCGTGAGCCCGCAGCCCAACCACGTGCTGCTCGGCCCGGCCTCCAATCGGCTGCACGTCAGCGTGCTGCGGGCGATGGGCCAACCGGATGACGCGTTCGGTCTGACCTCGGTGCCCGATGCCACCGGCGGAACCATCCCGCTCGTCGGCCCGTTGACCGAGCTGTTCAGCTGAACGTCGATCGGAGCGCTCCTGCGTCGACGCGTCAGCGTCCGCGGATCGCGAGCGCGCCGATCGCCCACCCGCTCGTCGCCGGCCTCGGCGTTGCCGAGGCGGTGGTCTGGCCGGGGGTCGCGACGATGCGATCCTCGACGATGTCGCCGTCAAAGGTCGAGCGCACGGTGTAGCCCGTCCCGGTCTGGCCCGCGGCACCTCGGAACGTCGCGAACGCGAAGATCATCTGGTTCGGTTCGGTGGTGAGGATCGTCGTCTGCGTGGCGTCGGCGCCGATCAGGGTACCGGTGTCGCCTGCAACCTGGGAGATGACACTCGTCTGCGCCACGTTCGTGTACTCGAACGCGCGCACGTTGAACGAAGCTGTCGGTGTCGCGCTCATCGTCGCCGTGATCGTCGCAGGTCCGCTCGCCCCCGCGACCCCATAGGCGAGGAACGTCCGCCACGAGGGAGCCGGGGTCTCGACGACCACGTAGGCGCTGCCGACGGTGTCGGTCACGCTGACCAGCGCCGGCAGTGGTACGGTGACGTCGACCACGACGATGATCAGGTCACCGGCGGTGACGTCGTTCGGGAGGGTGAGCGTCGGGGCCTGCACCGCGCCCGGGCTCGTGTCGCGCTTCTGCACGAAGGCCGGGGCAATGCGGACGATCGCGGCGTCGTCCGCGGCGTCGTCGGCGGCCGCGTCGGACTCCGAGCTCGTCGCGAGAGGATCGAACGCGATGCGCCCGCACCCGCTCGCCGCGAGCACCATCGCGAGGCAACACCGTGTCGCTCTTCTCGTCCCCGTGCCGAGCCGTTCGATCGCGTTGAACGTCAGCACGAGCTCGCTAGCATAGCTCAGGTCGGGTCGTCCTCGCGGGAGCCCTTGCAGCGGTAGGCCGTCACGCCTTCTTGACGAAGCAGGCCTTGAGCGCCATCGCGCTGCCATCGATCCTGCAATCGATCTCGTGGTCGCCGTCGACCAGGCGGATGCCCTTCACCTTGGTGCCCTGCTTCAGCACCTCGGAGGAGCCGCGGAGCTTGAGGTCCTTGATCAAGGTCACGCTGTCGCCATCGGCGAGCACGTTCCCGTTGGCATCCTTGACCACGCGTGCCGCGTCGACAGGCGCGACATCGGCGGGCGCGTCTCTGGGCCACTCGTTTCCACAGGTCGCACACTCGAAGTGATCGGCGTGCGTCAACACGTCTTCCAGCGAACACAGCGGACAGATCATCGTGGGCAAATCGTACTCGAAACCGGGGTCAGCCCCCGGTCCTGAACACGAACGGGAACTCGACGCTCACCGCCGCGCCCGGAGGGGCCGGAAACTTGCTGTCGGTGACGAGCTTGTTCACGCAGTCAGCGATCTCCGGATCGCCCACGGTGTCTCGTGTGATGCACTGGTCCGGGACCTTGCCATCGGTGGTGATGGTCCAGTGGATCACGACCTCGCCCGAGAGCGCGGGATGGACGCGGCGGCGCCCCTCGAAGCATCGCTTCAGATCCTCGGCGTGGCGCTGAACCTCGATCGCCACGACCGCCAGATAGCTCGCATCCTCGGGGAGCAAGCCAGGCTGCTGGAACGGCCGCGCTTCGGGATCGCGCACGGACGGCTTGCCGATCGCGACGTCAGCAGCCGGTACGACGGCGGCTGCGACGGCTGACGATGCCGGGAGCTCTGCGGAAGCAGACGTGCAGGCGATCATCGCCACACAGGCGAGCGTGGCGCCGCGCGCCGCGAACCGGAAGCCCACACCGAGCGGAGCGCGAGGCGCCGCCACATCCAGGATCCGGCGCAGCCGCACCTCCATCCGCGAAGCATCGGCGATACACGCGCAGGCGTGAGGAACGGTGTCACGAGAGATCGATCGCGACACCTCCAGGAGATCCGCCGCGTAGCTCGAAGGCCGAACCCCGGCACCGAGCACGAGATCGTCACAGGCGTGCTCGCGCTCGCTCCGCAAGCGCGCAGCTGCGAGCCAGGTCAGCGGGTTCCACCAGTAGAGCGCGCACGCGATCTGCGCCCCGAGCTGAAGCAGGAGGTCGTGACGCTGCACGTGTCCGAGCTCGTGCACGAGCACGGTCTGCAGCCGCTCGGCTGGCCAGCTGTCCGCAGCGGCAGGGAGGAGCACCCACGGGCGCAACACGCCGATCGTCATCGGCGATCCGATCTTCGCGCTGCGTCGCAGCCCCACTTCTGCGGTGATGCCGAGCGCGGTGGCCGCCTCGCGCCGCGCCAGGAGCCAGCTCTCCGCGTGCGCTGGCTCCGACGCCCGAGCGATGCGGCGCGCGGCCAGCTGACCACGCACGAGCTGGAGCAACACCACGAGGCTGCCCGAGGCCCAGACCAGGGCGAGCCACGACCACGGCATCTGCGGACCTGCCGGGCTCTCGCCGCTGATGACGACGGCGTTCGCATGGAGAGAGCGTGCCGCGCCAAGGGTGGGGGTCCCCACCGACAGCAGCGACGGAACCACGAGGCTGAGCAGCGGTACCACGAGCGCCGCGATCACGCCGAGCGCCCAGATCTGGTGCCGGGCCGCCGCCGTACTCCGGCGGAGCAGCACGGCGCCGAGCCCCGAGGCCGCCAGCAGGATCGCCGCCTTGACCGACGACGAGAGGAGCCACGCGGTGCTCATCAACGCCCTTCCTTCCGCGCGTCCGCGATCAACGCCGCCAGCCGATCGAGCTCGGCTGCACTCAGCTTCGCGCGTGATTCGTCGATCAGCGCGGCCATGGCCTGCTCCGGAGAGCCACCGAAGAACGTCTGCACGAGTGACTTCAGCGCCGAGCGCCGCGCCTTGGTGCGCGAGATCACCGGCGAGAACACGTAGCGGGGTCCCCGCTCCTCGTGGGTGATGTGCCCCTTCTCCTCGAGGATCCGCAGCTGCGCGCGCACCGCCGAGTACCCGGGCGGATCGGTCATGCGTTCGCGCACCTCCGCGGCGGTGAGGCTCTCCGCACCGTAGAGGACCTCCATGATCTCGCGCTCGCGACGACTCAGCGGTGGCGTTGCCATGCTAGGAAACTAGCAGTGTGCTATTTTTTTAGCAACACGACATCTCGGGTTTCGGACTCCCGGCCGGAGCCGCACTAGGTGCGAGCCGGCCGGTGGTGTACACGTAGCCCATGAGCCGCGTCACCCAGCCGAACAAGACCTCGCAACCGATGCCCGGCAACGTCAAGGCCGCGCTCGCCAAGCGCGAGCTGATGGACGCGTTCCGTGCCCGCCCGGACTACCAGCAGAACGACTACCTCAAGTGGATCGCCCTGGCCGCCGGCCCCGCCGCCAAGGACAAGCGCCTGCAGCAGATGCTCGAGGAGCTCGCCAACGGCGGCCTGTTCAAGGGCGAGCCGTGGACCGCGCCCGCCCCGATCGCACGCGCCACTTCGACGCCCTCCAGCTGATCACGCGGAGCGGATGGCGACCGCTTCGTACGTGATGACGTCGACCTTCTTGAGCTGCGGCGTCCCCTCTGGGGCGGGGCTGATCTTCACCTTGCCCACGCTGTGGAGCGCACCGAGCGCCTGGGCGACCTTCCCGCGGCCGAGGAACGTGTCCAGCCCCACGCGCGCCGCGACCTGCTGGAGCGTGAGTGGCTCCGAGCTGGCGAGCAGCGCTTCGATCTGGCCGGGCAAGCCCGTGCCCGCCTTCGCCTTGCCCTTGTTGATCACGATCATCAGGACCGCGACGACGCCTCCGATGATGGCTCCGGTCAGCATCGGCGAACCCTACCGGAAATCCAGGTGGAGCCGGCGATCCGCGCTACGCTCCGGATCGTGGGACGTGCGCTGTTCGGGATGATCCTCGTCGTCGCGGTCACCGCGTGCGGTAGCTCGGCGGAGCCGTCATCGTCGGCGGAGCCCCTGCCCTCGGCGGCACCTCGGTCGGCACAACCATCACAGCCATCACAGCCATCACAGCCATCCTCCAGGTCATCGCCGCCGCACGTGACGGTCCGCTGGCGAGATGTCACGCGCACCGAGGGCTGCTTCTTTTTCAGCGGTCCCGAGGGTCGAGACGATCAGCTCGTCGGCGACGTCCGCGTCGAGACCGTCGAACGCGAAGGCGAGCGCCTCCAGCTCCGGATCGGCACCGCGGTGTTCGAGGGCACGTACGCGCGCGGCGTGCTCGAGCTCGCGCGCACACACAGCTACGACTACAACGGACCGTGGCGCACGACCGAGCGGATCCGCGGCGCGATGCAGGACAACGTGCTGTCCGCGCACTACGCCTACGAGGAGTGCGAGCTCGCCTCGAAGCAGTGCCCCGGCCATTGCACCGTCCAAGGCGAGCTCGTGTTCTCGCGTGCCCTCTGAGCTGCGCCGCACGAGCCGGATGACCAGGATGCGGTACATCGCATGTCGGCAGCCATGACGAGAGTTCCTCCACTGCCAGTTCCCTCGTGGTGGTCAAAGCTTCGTGCCTTCTTGAGACCCGCACGGCTCCAGCTGCGGGAGGACCAACATGACGCCCTGGCGGACGCGCTCCGGGAGCTGGGCGCCACGGTGTCGGAGAAGGAAGGGCTGGTGGCCGGGGCCGTCGAGCGGACCATCTTCGACGTCGACCTCGCCGGCCGACGCGCGCGGATCGTCTGCGACTCCTACGAGGGCCCGCTGCTCATGGGCGACGCCGCGCTCGTCGCGGCCGTGGACGAACGACTGAGGCGGGGTTAGTCACGCCCTCCTCGGTTCTCCCCTGGGAGATCCGGCTGCTTCCAGGAATGCGCGCGCCCGTTCTCTGGTACATGACCACGATGCGTCGCGCACTGATCGCCCTTGCCCTCGCCGCCTGCGGCAACGCCGGCCTCGACGCGCCGGCCAGCGCTGCGGCCCCAGTGCCCGCCCCCTCGAGCGGATCGAGCGGATCGAGCGGATCGAGCGGATCGAGCGGATCGAGCGGATCGAGCGACCCGGCAGCACAGTCACGCGCCGCGGTCGCAGCGCTCGTGGGGAGGACGCCGCCCGAGTGGCACGCGGAGCGATGGATGAACTCGACGCCGCTGGACCTCGCGAAGC
>JAYVRN010000358.1:0-5541 GCA_043776275.1 Myxococcales bacterium
CTCGATGATCGCGTACGCCTTGGTGCCGACGCCCGTGCCCATGAAGAACTCGGTGACGTCGCGCAGCCGGCACGGGGTCTTGTTGATGAAGTACTGCGACGTGCCATCGCGGTACAGACGCCGGGTGATCGTCACCTCGGTGTACCGGGAGAAATCGATCACCGGCGGCTGGTCCGCGAGCATGCTCGCGACCTCCTCGGTCGGGGACGGGATCGGGTTCCCTTCGGCGTCGAGCCAGGTGCCCGCGTTGCCGGTGGGGACGATCGGCGTCGCCTCGACGACCGCGATCGCCTCGGCGGCGACCAGCGGAAGTCCGTCTTCGCCCAGCTCCCCCAGCTCGCCCGCTTCTCCTTCCGGGCCATCCGTCGACAGCGCGGCGATCGCGCGCTCGGTCTCGGCCTCGTCGGAGTGCTTCGCGAGCTCGAGCGTCTCGTGCGAGAACCCGACATCGTCGAACGTCAGCGAGACCTCGGCCATGGGCGCAGGCCCGCGGCTCTCGGACCCGGCGAAGATCACGTCCTCCATGGCCTTGCCACGGAGGTGCTTGGCGCTCTGCTCGCCCATGCACCAGCGGATCGCATCCACGATGTTGGACTTGCCGCACCCGTTCGGGCCGACCACGCCGGTGATCTGCTCGCTGATGTTGACGACCGCACGGTCGCAGAACGACTTGAAGCCGATGATCTCGACTCGCTTGATGCGCATGCTTACTCCACGCCCCCCAGGCACACCCCGGGGGCACGCGCAGGGTTGATCAGCCCTATGACATTCGGGGTTTGCCGCGCCCTGCGTGCTATCACCCGTGGGGTGCGGGTCCTGGCCCTCGTGGCAGTCGTCCTGGCGCTGGCGGTGCCGGCGGCCTCGGCGCCCACCATCGATATCAAGGCCCAGACCTCGCTGGCCCTGGACCGGGTCCGGCTCCGCGGCGATGGCATGGCCGAGGTCACGGGACAGCTGGTCGACAAGCTGACCGGCGATGGGCTCGGCAACCAGACCGTCACGATCAAGATCGGTGACGACTCCGGCACCGCGGTCACCGGGCTCGATGGGCGGTTCCGGACGCTGATCACCGTGCCGCCCGGCCCGCAGTCGGTGGAGCTCAAGTTCCCGGGCGGCGCCCTGCTCGAGCCGGCCGTCCAGACGACGGTCACGGACCCTTCCCGCGCGCAGGTCGCGCTGGTGATCGCGATCGAGGATGCGGTGGGAGGCGCACGGGTCATGGTCAACGCCACCGCCGATGATCTGCCGGTCACCCTCCCCGTCGCGATCGCCGTGGGCAGCCGCGTCGAGCTCGGCGGTGGGCCCGACGGCGACCTCCGGCCGGTGCAGAGCCTCGACTCTGGCCACTCGTTCCTGCTGACCCGCGCGATGGCCAAGGGGCCGGGTGCCAAGCGGCTCCGCGCGGTGTTCGCCGGTGATGACACCCGTCAGAAGGCGCAGGCCGAGGCCTCGTTCGAGCTCAGCACCGCCACGCAGACCACGATGCTGGCGTCGACCCTGGACCTCGCCTACGAGGACGACCTGACGGTGACCGGCAAGGTGATCGACGAGGAGGACCACCCCGTGGCCCGCGCCGCGGTGACCCTGGTGTCCGGAGATCGCCGGCTCGCCCAGGGCGCCACCGCCGACGACGGTAGCTACAAGTTCAAGGTCGAAGGCGAGATCATCGGCCAGGGCCAGTTCGCGGTCCAGGTGCAGTCCGATCCGGGCATCTCCTTCATCAAGCCGAGCCACAGCGAGCCCGCGATCATCAAGGTGTCGTCGCCACAGCCGGTGCCGGTCAGCTACACGATCGCCGCGTTCGTGGCGACGGTGTTCGCCGCCGGTGGGTTCTTCCTCGCACGCGCCAAGCCGTGGCGCCGGTTCCGCCGCGCGGCTCCCGCGGCCGAGGTCGCCGCCAACAAGAGTGAAGTCGATCAGATCACCGGCGGCATGGTCACCAACAAGCCCAGCGTGATCTCGACCCTGCGCCGGCCGAACGATGATGGATTCTCCGGCGTCGTTCGCGACACGATCCGCAGCCGCCCCGTCCCCGAAGCGGTGGTCTGCCTGACGCTGGGCGACTTCGAGCGCGAGATCCGGACTGCTGGCGACGGCAGCTTCGTCCTCGAGAAGCTGCAGCCGGGCGAGTGGCGCGCCGAGGTCGCCGCCCCGGGGCACGTCACCGAGAAGTTCGGCGTCTCGATCCCGCACCGCGGCGAGCTGCGCGGTGTACGCATCGATCTGGTCCCCGTGCGCGAGCGCGTGTTCCAGCTCTATCGCCGGGCCGCCGAGCCGTTGCTTCCGGAGTCGCGGCTGTGGGGCGTGTGGTCGCCTCGCCAGATCGTCGATCACGTCCGCGGCAAGCGCCCGAGCCCGGCGCTCGCGGACCTCACCGACTTCGTCGAGGAGATCTACTTCTCCCCCCGGCTGGCGCCCGAGACGGTCCTGACCTCCGCCAACGACCGGGTCGAGCGCGCGATCCGCGAACGTACGCGCGTGCCGTAGGCGTCTCACCCTTGCGGTCGTCCGCAGGGATGCGCACGGGGAGGACGATGTACGGTATAAGCCGCCCATGTTGTCGGTAGACGAGCTGATCAAGCTCGGGATCGCGATCGGCGCGATCGTGCTCGTCCTCATCGTGCTTCGCCGGGCGTCGGCGACCAGCAAGGCCAAGGGTGCCACCAGCGCTCGTGAGCGCCTCGGGCAGGAGGAGGCCGACAGCGCCGGCAAGCCACGTCGGGAGCGCAAGCGGCCCCGTCCGGGCGAGCCAGCCAAGCCCGCCGAGGCCAAGCAGCCTGCCGAGACCGCTGAACCCGTCGAACCCGATGGCCCGATCGACGAAGAATCGCGCGCGGCCTACAAGGCCGGCCTGGCCAAGACGCGTGGCGGCTTCGTCGCGCGCCTCGGCAAGCTGTTCGGCAAGAAGAAGATCGACGCCCAGACCCTCGAGGAGCTCGAGGAGGTGCTGTTCACCGCCGACATCGGCCCGCGCGCCGCGGATCGGATCTTTCAGTCGGTGAAGAGCGGGATGTCGAAGACCGATCTCGAGGACGCCGACAAGATCTGGGCGCGGATCCGCCAGACCTCGCGGGAGATCCTCAACGTCGGCGCCAGCCCCGTGGTGATGAGCGGGCACAAGCCGTTCGTCTTGCTCGTCCTCGGCGTCAACGGCGTCGGCAAGACCACGACGATCGGCAAGCTCGCCAACCAGCTCGCCCTCGACGGCAAGAAGGTCCTCCTCGCCGCCGGTGACACGTTCCGCGCGGCCGCCACCGAGCAGCTCGAAGAGTGGGGTAAGCGCGCCGACGTCCCGGTGGTCAAGGGCAAGTCCGGCGGCGACCCGTCGAGCGTGATCTTCGATGCGATCAAGCGCGGGATCGACGAGGCGTTCGACGTCGTGATCTGTGACACCGCCGGGCGCCTGCACTCCAACTCGGGCCTGATGGACGAGCTGAAGAAGCTCCGCCGCGTGATGGACAAGGCGCTCCCGGGGTGCCCCCACGAGACCTGGATGGTCCTGGACGCCACCACCGGTCAGAACGCTATCGCCCAGGCCAAGACCTTCAAAGACGACATGGGGATCACCGGGATCGTCCTGACCAAGCTGGACGGATCCTCCAAGGGCGGGGTGGTCCTGGGCATCTGTGACGAGCTCAAAGTTCCGGTCCGCTTCGTGGGTGTGGGCGAGAAGATCGGCGATCTGAGGCCATTTGACCCTGCGGCCTTCGTGGAGGCCCTGTACGTCGATGCCAGCACTGGTGAGGCGGCGTAGCGCAACTGTCAGCCGGTCGGCCTGTCGTCCAAACCTGCGCCGTTTGCTTGAGCGCGGAAAAAGGCACGTGTTATGAAGCGCCTACGAATGCGGGCATTCCACCGATCTGTCGTGTTCCTGCTGGGGCTGGCACTCGTGGCCTCCAGTGCGCTTGCTGACCCCAAAGGCGGCGCCAAGAAAGGCGGCGGCGGAGGTGGTGGAGCTGGCTCTGGAAGCGCGAAGGGCGCTCCCGAGCCCGAGATCGAGATCGATCCCGCCGACGGTGCCGGAAGCGGCAGCGCAGGTGGTGGCGAGATCGATATGGGCGCGGAGCCCGGGCCCGGTGACCTGACCGCCGACATGGCGGCCGCCGATCAGGCCAACGCGAATGCCATCAAAGCGGGCGAGGTCAAGAAGACCCCGCTGTCCTGGAAGGACATCCTCGTCGTCGTCCGCAAGCCGTTCCTGAAGTCGCGGCGCACCGAGCTGATGCCGATGTTCGGCACCACCATGAACGACAACATGGTCCGCCACTACACCATCGGTGGCGAGCTCAGCTACTACCTCACCGATGTCCTCGCGATCGGCGTCGAGGGTCACTACTACGTCAGCTCGTTCCGCGAGCCGTTCGATCTCGTGGCCCGCCAGGCGCGCCGCCTCCCGACCGTGAACCAGTACAACTGGAGCGCGGCGCTCGATTTCCACTACGTGCCGGTCTACGGAAAGTTCGCCGTGTTCGACAAGCGCCTCGTCACCTGGGAGGCGTTCTTCACCGCGGGCATCGGCGCTGGCCAGTCCGAGGTGGTCCCCCGCGACACCAAGTTCCCCGGCTTCACCAACCTGCTCATCATGCCGAACGTCGGCGCGAGCATGCGGTTCTTCCTCGCCAAGTGGCTGACCGTCTCGGTCGGCATCCGCGACTACGTGTTCTACGACAAGTTCGAGCCCACGGACCGCTCGCCCACGATGAACGCCACCGCGGATCAGGCCAAGAGCAACGCCGACGGCGCGCTGATCAACAACGTCATGTTCCAGATCGGCGTCAGCTTCTGGCTGCCGACCTCGTTCGAGTACACGACCTTCCGCTGAGGACGAGGAGACTCCCATGAAGACCTTCATGACGAAGCACATGTTCCTCGCGACCGTCGGCATCCTCGCCGTGGCGTCCTCGGCCTACGCGGATGAGAAGACCACCGGGCGCCGCACCAACGGCCTCGCGAACGATGTCGCGGTTCGCCACCGCCGCCTGCTCGTCAAGGGCCGGTTCGAGCTCGCCCCGCTGTTCGAGTCCACGATCAACGCGGACTTCCGCCACATCATCGGCGGCGGCGCCAAGCTCGAGTACCACCTCGGCGACATGCTCTCGATCGGCGTCGTCGGCGTCGGCTCCACGGCGCTCGACACCGGCCTGGTCAAGAAGATCAAGCCGACCCTCGAGATGACCGCGGATCCCGCGACGCGCGAGCCGAGCCTGACCGAGTTCGAGAGTCACCTGAACTCGATGCCGTTCCACGGCGCCGCGTACGTGAGCCTCACGCCCTGGTACGGCAAGCTCGCCGCGTTCAGCCAGGCCTACGTCGCGTTCGACTTCTACTTCCAGGCCGGCATCTCGTTCGCGAGCCTGACCAGCAGCTGCGCGGCGACGGTCTGCACGGACAAGTTCCCCGGCATGTCGCATCAGGAAGGTGCCGACACGATCCCGGCGGACAACAACCCGAACAACGACAAGCCGCTCAATGACGGCAGCCGCCTCGGCCTCTATCTCGGCGGCGGCATCCACGTGTTCCTCTCGGACTTCATCGCCCTCG
>JAYVRN010000359.1:0-5522 GCA_043776275.1 Myxococcales bacterium
GTGAGCTTGCCGCAGTTGTCGATGCACTTCTGCGGCAGCGCGGTGGTGCCGAGCGGCGGCGGGCAATCGTTGACGTTGTACTGGTTCGCGCCGATCGGGCACTCGGCCTTGTTGTGCGCACCGAGGAGGCAACACACATGGATGTTGCAGCCGTCGTTGCCCGAGCCACTGTTGCCGTCGAAGAAGCAATCCTGCTTCACGGCATCGATGTTGTCACCGGGGATGCCGGTCGAGAAGCTGCTCTCGTCGTTGTCGAGCGAGCCCGTACACTCGACGTCCGCGCCGTCGATCTTGCCATCGCCATCGTCGTCGATGCAGTTCGAACACTGCGGGCCGCCCGGTGTGCAGGCGCCCCCGAACGGAGGGGCGTCGGAGCACAGGCCCGTACAGCCACCATCGCCGAGGCCGCCGTCTCCATTCCCGCCGCCATCGTCCCCGCCTCCATCGGTTCCACTGCCACCGTGGCTACCGCACGCGAACATCGCGGTCGAGACTGCTGCGAGGAACCAGAGGCGAAGCTTCATCGTGGATCTCCCTGTAGGCGTTGGAGCAAGGTCCGTGCATCGCTGACGTTGGCGCCGGACGGAAATCGGCGCAGGTAGATGGTGAGGAACGTGGTGGCGCGTGGGTCGCCGCGATCGGCGGCCAGGCGACCGGCGGCGTAGAGGCCGATCGCGGCCCACTCCGAGGTCCCCTGGGACAGCTCGAGGTAACCGGAGAGCGCGGTCTTGGGATCACGAGTCTCGAGCCGTGATAGCCGATCGTACTTCGCGCGATCGGACTCGCCGGTCGCGGTGGGCGCCGGCGACGGCACCGGCTTGGTGATCTGACTGGGGCCGGGTGGCGGGGGCGTCTGCACGGGTGCCAGCGGTTCTGCGGGCACCGGTTTTGTGATCTGACTCGGGCCGGCTGGTGGGGGCGTGTGGTCACGGACCAGCGCGGGCACGGAGGCAGGGACCGGGGCGCGGACGGGATCGGCGATCGCGATGGTGGTGACGGTCTCGGGGTGCTCCGAGTGCCACGCCTGCCCCGCGGCGACCCGGGCCGTGGTGCCGCGAAACAGCACATCGACGATGCCGTGCCGCACGACCACGGCGACATGCTCGTCGGTGCGGGTGACCTGGAACTGCGTGCCGACCACGCGGACGGTGGTGTCTCCGGCGCGGACCACGAACGCCGGCCGGCCGTCGCGCGGGGCCACCGTGAACGAGGCCGTGCCGCGCTCGAGGAGCACGCTCGGTGCGGCACCTTCGCGGCTCATCACGATCGCGCTGCGCGAGGCAAGCTCGACGTGCGCATCGGCGAACGACACCGCCGAGGGTGCATCACCCGAGACCACCCGCGAGACCTCGGGGTCTGTTCCGACCTGCGGGTCCTCCGCCGCGGGCCCACGGAGCGCGATCACGACGACCAGCACCGCGGCGGCGGCGAGTGCGGGCACGGCGAGCCAGATCCAGCGGGGGCGCGGGGCCGGCGCGGGCTCCGACGACGGAGCGCTATCGAGCCGCGCCATCAGGCCACGCTCGACGCGCGTCCACGCGACGTCGGGCAGCGGCTCGATGGGCGGCGGGCCATGTGGCGTGTCGCTCACGGTTCCCCCTTGTCCTGGCCGGCGAGCTCGTTCACGTACTGCGAGAGCACCGGATCTCGCGCAGCGCGCTTCATCAGATCGCGGCGGGCACGCCAGACGCGTGTCTTGACCGCGACGACCGTGGACTCGGTGAGGTGCGCGACCTCCGCGAGCGGCAGCCCATCGACCACGGCGAGCGCGAACGCGATCCGCTGCTTTGGCTCGATCCGATCGAGGGCGACATACAGCCGGCGCGCGACCTCGCGCATCTGGGCATGACGCCGGGTGTCCGTGTCACCGGCCAGCTCGTCCTCCACGAGGGCGAGCTCGATCGAGGCGGGCTTGCGCCGCGAGATCGCGAGATAGGCGGTACGGGTGGCGATCGTCTGGCACCAGCGCGACAGGGTGCTGTCCCCGCGGAAGGCGGCGAGCCCGCGGAAGATCTCGAGGAACGCATCCTGGATCAGATCCTCGAGCTCGCGGTTGGCGCCGAGGATCCGGTACAGCGTGTGGTGGACGCTGCTGCGCTGGGCGTGGAACAGCTCGCGCTGCGCCAAGCGATCACCGCCCGCCGCCCGGCGCGCGAGCGCCAGATCGAGCTCGCGCGTCGCGGAGATCGCACCCATCCCTCGCCTAGTGGGGACCGCCATCGGTTTGGTCGCAGGGAATCAGCGCCCCAGATCGGCCGCGAGCGTGACGCCGATAACCAACGAGAATGACGACGCTTCGAACACCGTCGGCGCCCCCATTCCCATGGTCGCCCGCGTGTAGGTCGGTGCCCCCGGTGTGGTCGCGAGCTCCACGCCGAGGCCCGCGGAGAACACGCCGAACCGCCGCCGGCCGGCAGCGCCAACCCGGAACGTCGCCGAGGTCGCGGTCTCGGTGCGCGCGACGGACATCTCGGTGCCGGCGAGCGTGCCGCGGGTGACTCCGCCCCCGAGCCAGGGCTCGAGCTCCCACGGGCCATGCACGATCGTCCAGCTCGTGGCCGCGAGCACGGCCCAGTCGCTCCACCCGCCCTTGAAGCCGGATCGATCGATCTGGGTCTCGGTGCCGAGATCCGCACGCGCGCCGAGCCGGAGCCCGAGCTCCGTGGTCGGGCGCAGCATCACCGCGAACAACGCGCGACCACCCGGACCTGCGTCCGAGCCGCCGGCGACGCGCGCCGCGATCCCCGCCTCGATCCGGATCTCGAGGCCACCGGTGGAGGCCGGCGATGGTGGCGGCGAGACGACGCCAGTGGTGCCGGTGGTGCCGCTATCGACTGGCGGCGTGGGCGGCGGTGGCAGCCGCATCATCGTCTTCACGCTCAGTGCGGCGCCTGCTGCCGTCACGGCATCGAGCGCTCCGGCGCGGGCGGGGCGTCGCTCGCTGACGCTGCGATCGCGATCGAACACCACCAGCTGATCACCCTCGCGCCAGACCACGAACCGCGCGTCCGCGCGCTCGGCACGGGGCAACGCGCTGGCATCCGATGCCGGCGCCGCTTCGTTCACCACCTCGAGCCGCCACGGCGCCAGCACCGACTCCACGGCATGACGGAGCTCCGGATCCGGATCCGCGAGAACCACGCGATCGGGGGAGCCCGCGAACGCCCGCGCGGCCCCGAGCACCCCGAGCACCCCGAGCACCGCGGCTAATCGGGACACGGGCTGACCACCCCCGAGTACGAGAACTCTACCGAGCGCAGGATCGGCGTGCGCACGCGCAGTGCAGCGTCGAGCTCGTCGGTGCGCGCGCCGAACGGATAGGCGAACGCGCTCACCGTGTAGCCCTCGGCCTCGAGGACATCGATCGAGGGCTGGTACTCGTCCTTCAGGTACGCCGCCAGCCCGTGCTCCTGGACATACTGCGGGGCGTTGACGTGATTGACGGTGTGCGGCTCGATGTCATGCCCGTCGTCGGCGAGGTCGCGGACCATCGCCCGCTCGGGAGCGTAGACCCCGCCGTACCGGCTGATGAAGAACGTGACGCGTGCCCCGTACTGCTGGAACAGCGGTCGCGCGTCGTGCCACGGGCGGATCGAGGTGTCATCGAACGACAGGGCGACCCCCGCGCCGAGCCCACCGGAGTGCGCGAAGTCCGTGTACGTGACGAACGGGAGGCCACGCGCGCGTGCGCCCTCCAGCACGTGTTCGATCACCGACAGCTTCACGGACTTCTGCGGGTTGTGGGCGTACAGCTCCACCACCTGGCCACGATCCCGCGCGCGGTCGAGCGCACCATCGAGGCTCTCGGTCGAGATGTTGGCCTTGGTGTCGAGATCGATCGCGCAGTGCACGGTGCGGCCATCGCCGTCATAGAAGATGCTGTCGAGGTCGGCGAGGTCGGCCTGGCATCCGGCGAGGAGCGCCGTCGTGAGGAGGCATGCTACCGTCGCGGCGTGCGAGCGTTCGTGGTCGCGACGGTGCTGCTGTCGAGCCTGCGCGCCACCGCCGATCCGCTCGTCCTCGACCGAGGCGAGGTGCTCGCACGGCTCTCGATCGAGGCCAACGTGGAGCGGCGCAAGCTCGCGCGCCCGCTGTCCTACGCACCCGACCTCTGGATCGGCGTGACGGAACGACTGACGGTGGGCCTCATCCACAGCAGCCGCAGCGTAGACCGGATCGCGGCGGGAGCGTCGTTCTGCGTGCGCGAGCTGGCGGGCCGGTGCGAGCACGTCTACCGAGGGGGTGGGGTGGACCTCCGCTGGGCGTGGCGCCCGCAGATCGCGTGGCGGGCCAGGCTCCTCCTGCGTGACATGGATCCCGTCAAGCCGGCCGTCACCCTGGGCGCGCTCGTGCGAACCGCCCGGGGACGGCTCTCGATCACCAGTGATCCGTACCTCCGCATCGGCCTCGGGAATCGCCAGGCCGGCAACCGCGATGCGCTGGTGATCCCCGTGTGGGTCGGGATCCGGATCGGCGGCAGCGTGGAGGTCCTGATCCATACGGGGATCGATGGTGACCTCGTCGTCTGGCGTGATGGCTGGCACATCCCGCTGGGCCTCGGCGTGGAGGTGACCCCATCACGGGCGATCTCGCTCGGCATCGAGGCGGGCTTCCCGAGCCTGCTCGGCCCCCAGAACACCGGCGATCAGCGCGCCGCGACCCTGTTCGCGAGCTGGCGCGGCCGGTAGGTCAGATCCCGCTCGGGGGTACGCACGCCTTGCGCCCCATCACCGGGTCGACGAACGTCGCGCTCGACGAGCAGTTCGCCTCGTTGATCGCATCGCGGTTCGCATTGCAGTCGACCTTGTTCACGCACGTGCGGAAGCAGTAGTTGATGTTGTCGGTGTGATGGATGCACGCCGAGTCCGCGGGGCAGTCCGTGTCATGGACGCACGGGGACAGGCCGCAGTAGCCACCCTTGAACTGCGTGAGGCAGGTCTGCGCGAGATCCGTGTTGCACTCGTCACTCGCGGTGCACTGCGCGCCGATCCCGAGGGCATCGGCGGAGTCGTCGCCACCACACGCGGTGAGGACGACGAGGGCGAGCGACAGCAGGCGAGAATTCGACGGAGAGTTCATCATCCCCGCTCAGTGGGAGAGCTGAGGCCGAAGGTCACAACATTCGGGTGTGCAAGCTCTGCACACCGGCGCGGTTCACGCCGACGCTTGCGTGAGCGGTGCCTGCTCGCGGGTCTGGAGGAACCGGAGCTGCGGGAAATCGAGCTTCGCGCGGTTCATCTGCCACTCGTTGCGCGCGAGGAACACCGTGGCACCCGAGTGATCCTCGGCGATGTTGTCGCGGTTCTGATCCGCGAACTTCTTGATCAGCTTCGGGTCATCCGCATCGACCCAGCGCGCGACCTCGAACGAGGTGCCCTCGAAGTGGCAGGGCAGGTTGTACTCGGAGCGGATCCGGTCCGCGAGCACCTCGAACTGCAGCGCACCGACGACGCCGACGATGAAGTCCGAGCCGAGGAACATCTTGAACACCTGCGCCGCACCCTCCTCGGCGATCTGCTCGA
>JAYVRN010000360.1:0-20932 GCA_043776275.1 Myxococcales bacterium
TGCGCCTGCGGCCGGGCTGGCGGATCGAGATCGAGCTCGGGCGCGTCACGCTCTCGCTCGCCCTGGTGGAGCGCCCGCGGATCGCGGTCCCGCGCCGCCGCACCGAGCTTCGCCCGCTGCTGTATGGCGCCGCCGTGCTGGTCGTCCACCTCGTGGTGTGGGCCGCGGCGATGCTCCTCGAGCCGATCGAGCGGCTCGCGATCGAGGTCGAGGCCGCGCGCCCCGCGCACGTCCGCGTCGCGCATGTCGAGGAGCCACCGCCACCGCCGCCGCCACCCTCGAAGCAGCGTGCCGCGACGAGCGGTGGCGCGGGTGCAAGCGCGAGCGCGAGTGCGCCCGAGCCCGACGGTGGTCAGCGTGGTCCGCGCGATCCCAAGGCGCGGGCGATCGTGGCCGCTCGACAGGGCGGCATGATGGCCGCGCTCGGCGATCTCTCGGCGTTGATCCCCAAGGTCGATGTCCGCAAGCTCGTCAACGACTCGGTGTTCTACGACGAGGAGGGGGCCACCCACGGGAACTTCGGCAACTCGCGCCGCTTCGATCCCACGAAGAACTGCACCGACTGCGGCACGGTCAAGGCCGGCCGCTACGCGACGGTCGGTAAGGGCCGCGGCGCTGGCGACGACTATCGCCTCCCGGGCGAGGTGCTACATGCGCAGCCGCTGATCTCGCCGTGCGAGCCCTCGGACTGTCGCGTGACCGGCGCGTCGTCGCTCGCGATCGTGCGCCACGATGTCGATCTGCGGATCGGCGCGTTCGGCTACTGCTACCAGCGGTTCGCGCGGAAGCAGCTGAAGGGGCTGATCGTCCTCGATTTCGCGATCGCGCCAGACGGCCACGTCCACAGTGCGCGCGCCCGTGGCCTCGACGAGATCCGCGACTGCATCGTCGACGTGTTGAACGTCATCCCGTTCCCGCTCGCGGATGCGGGCACCACCGTGAGGTACCCGCTGTCGTTCCAACCCTCGTCGTAGCCGTCGTGGTGACGCGGCGTGCTCAGTACAGCACTTCGAAGCTCGCGATCGCACCGATCGTTCGATCGGTGGCGCCCTTCACGCTGCGCACCGAGTTGCGGAAGTCGAAGCCCACCTGGCTGAGCTCGGCGGCGATCCGCAGCCCATAGCCCTTGGTGAGCATGATGTCCGCGCCGCCAGCACCCTCGAAGGCCAGGGTCTTGGCGTAGCCGAAGTTCGCGTTGGTCGCGATCGGGCCGGCATCGAGGAGGAACAGGAACGCGCCGCTGACGAAGACGCCTACCGAGGGCGTCGCCGCGAACCTGCCGACGACGTTCGGAGAGATCGCGCGATAGCTCACGTCCGGCATGTCGAGCACCACCATGCCGAGACCCGATCGATCGGCGGTGTACTTGCGCGCCGTGTATCCGACGCCGAACGCCACGGCATGCTCGCCGAACGGGATCCGATAGCGCGCACCGATCGCGTAGTGCGATTGCGCGATCGAGGCGGTCTTGCCACCCGAACCCGGCACGGCGATGCCGACGCCGAAGGACATGTCGTAGTCCCCATAGACGCCGATCGATGCCGCCGCGCCCTTCAGCGTCGACATCGCGCCTGGATAGGCCTCGACCTCGATCCGCCCCGACGGAGAGGCAGTTCCGACCGACGGCGGGCTCGCCATGCCGCCGTCGTAGGTCAGGCCGCGACGCCCGAACCCGGCGCCTGCGTCGAGGCGGATCGCGACCTGGGTGACGGCGTGACGTGGCGTCTCGGCCTCGTCCTCGTCGGACCGGCGGCGCTTCTTCTTCTTGCGAACGGAGCCGCCGTCCTCCTCGTCCTCGTCGGACCGGGCCACCCGCTTGGGCTTCTTCGGCTGGTCCTCGTCGGACTTCGGCTTCTTCGGCCGATCCTCGTCGTCGGACTTCGGCTTCTTCGGCCGATCCTCGTCGTCGGACTTCGGCTTCTTCGGCCGATCCTCGTCGTCATCGTCGCCGTCTCCCGGTGCGAGGCGCTTCGCGAGCGCCTCCCGGAGCTCCGTGCGGAACGAGGCCGTCGTCACGCTCTTGAACCGCAGCTTGAGCTTGGCGGTCTTGATGCCCTTGCCCGCGATCTTCAGCTCGAGGCTGTTCTCCCCATCGTCCTTTTCGACCTTGCCCTGGATCAGGATCTCGACGTCGAGCTTGCCGCGGAGCTTCTTCTGGTCCTTCTTGTCGAGCTCTCCGGACAGCCCGAGCTTGTCCATCGCCTTGCCGGTGTCCCTCGGGCCCGTGACTGCCGAGGCCCCGTCCTCCGCCGCCTTCGCGACGACGATCCCGACCTTGTTCCCGGTATCGCCCTCGAGCGGGAGCACCGCGACGCTCGGCTTGGCTGCGGCGATCACCGGAGCGGTGACCATCAGCACGATCAGGAGGAGCCGCCGCATCTCACAAGGATAATCCACCCCGCGCTCGGGTGGTACACCTGCCCGGCTACGACGACGAGCCGGCCGCCACCTGCCCCAGGGTGCGCACCACGGCCGTGCTGCCCTGGTGCCGCGCCGTGAGGAGCGTCGCGCCGATCGCGACGGCTGTCTCGGCGTCGTCCGGGATCGTGAGCTTGGTCCGATCGAACAGCTCGGTCAGCATCCGGCGGAACGCGGGGATCAGCGAGCTGCCGCCGATCAGGCCCACCACATCGACGGACTCGGGCGTCCAGCCAGCGTTCGCGAGCCCGGTCTCGATCACGGTGCGCGCGCGCGCCAGGAGCTTGCCCCACACGCCTTCGGCCCAGCCTTCGTCGATCAGGAACCGCAGATCGCGGCGCTGACCCTCGTGGAGATACGCCTCGGCCATCGCGAACGGCACCTCGCGCGCCGAGGACAGCTGGCGCTTCGCGAGCTCGCAGCGATAGAGCAGCTCGTTCCAGCGGACAAGATCTCGGTGCATGTCATAGCCGCTCTTCCGCGCGATCAGCCCCGCCATCGCCTCGGCCAGCGCGACATCGAGATCGTCGCCGCCGAGCCAGTGATCTCCCGCGACCGCGACTGGCGTGAACCGCATCCGCTCCTGGACCACGGCCGAGACATCGAACGTGCCGCCGCCGAAATCGGCGATCAGGATCCGGCGATTCTCATCCTGGCGATGCAGATCGAGGGCGAGGGCACCGGCGATCGGCTCGGCGATCAGCTCGACGATCTCGAGGTGCGCGATCTTCGCAGCGCGAACCAGCGCCGCGCGGTAGCCCACCGGGGCCGCGGCGGAGGTCGTCATCACAACGCGTTTGATGGTCGCGCCGAACCGGGTCTCGGCGAGCTCGCGCACGCGTCCGAGGATCTGCGCTGTGACCTGCTCCGGAGCCAGCTCTCCGGAGGGCAGCTTGAGCGACACGCGGTCGCCCCGTCGATCGATCGCGATCGGCTGCGCGGCAGCCCACTGCTCCACCAGCTCGGAGCCAGCCGGAACGCCGAGCAGGCGCTTGACCGAGCGGACCACCCGGGTCGGATCAGTGAGCGCGCGACTCGCCGCCCGTCGGCCCACCTCGGGCGCGCCGCGATCGGGGACGTAGACCACCGACGGGATCACCCGGTCCCCCTGCTCGTGGAGCAGCTCGACGCGATCGTCGATCAGCGCGCCGGCACTCGTCGTGCTCGACCCGAAGTCGATTCCGAGCACGACCTCGCGCGGCATGACCTGTTCGTTGAGTCGCCCGATCCGTGGGACTGGATAGGCCCCCCGCTCCCGCCCTGGGCGCCCGGTTAGCCAGCTTTTGGCGACGATGTAGGTCTGAAGATTTTGGTGAAGCCGTGCTCCCACGACGTGGCCGATGCGCGACGATAAACGAGCATGAGCGACCAACCGTACTACCCTGGCCAGCAGCCTTCGTCGTTCGACCCCATGACCGGCAAGCCGGTCTATCAACCGCCGCCGGGCTACAGCGCGCAGCCCCAGCAGGCGCCGCCGCCGCAGTACGGACAACAACCCGGCTATCCGCAGCAGCCGCAGCAGCCGCAGCAGCCATATGGTGCGCAGCCCCAGCAGGCGTACGGCCAGCAGCCCGGCTATCCGCAGCAGCCGCAGCAGCCAGGTTATCCGCAGCAGCCGCAGCAGCCCGGCTATCCGCAGCAGCCGCAGCAACCGTATGGCGCGCAGCCCCAGTACCCGCAGCAGCCGCAGCAGGCGTATGGCCAGCCGCCCCAGCAGCCCGGCTATCCGCAGCAGCCGCAGTACCCGCAGCAGCCTCAGGCGCCGCAGTATCCGCAGCAAGGGTTCGGTGGTCTGAGCGCCAGCCCCACGCCGATCGAGCACGACGACGACGACGACGACGATGACAACGGTGGCTCGGGCGGATCCCACAGCCTGCGCCAGAATGCGAACGCCACCGTCGGCCAGTCCGATCGCGTGCGGTTCATCCGCCTGACCTACGTCCACCTGCTCGGCGCGATCCTGATGTTCGCGGGTCTCGAGTGGTGCATGTTCAACATCAAGCCGCTCGTGATGAAGGTGTCGATTCCTCTCGTCACCTTCGCGCTCGGTGGCGCCGATGGTTCCCACGCTCGGTTCAACTGGGCGATCGTCCTCGGCGTGTTCATGGTGGTGAGCTGGCTCGCCGACTACTGGGCGCGCCACTCCACGTCACGTCCGATGCAGTACATTGGCCTCGGCCTCTACGTGATCGCCGAGACGCTGATCTTCGTGCCGCTGCTCGCGATCGTGCAGTGGAAGACCCAGATGATCCTCGCCAAGGGTGGCGGCGATCCGAACATCGTCCGCGACGCCGCGTTCTGCACGCTGGCGATCTTCGGCGCGCTGACCGCGTTCGTGCTGATCTCGAAGAAGGACTTCTCCTTCATGCGCGGCGCGCTCGTGATGATGAGCGCCGCGGCCATGATGCTGATCGTCCTGTCGCTCGTGTTCGGGTTCAACCTTGGCATCGTGTTCGCGGTCGGCATGGTGGTGCTCGCCGCTGGCTACATCCTGTTCCAGACCTCACAGGTGCTCGCCCACTACAACACGAACCAGTACGTCGCCGCGGCGCTGGCCTTGTTCTCGTCGATCGCCCTGATGTTCTGGTACATCATCCAGATCTTCATGCGCGCGCGCGAGTAAGCGCGAAGACCTCCTCCGTCGAGGTCTCCGCGCCTGGGCGATCGGCTCGCGGGCGTCCGCGAACCGCGCGGGCTACCAGATCTTGACGCGCTTGTCGGGAGCGAGGAACAGCTTGTCGGTCGGCGCCGGCTTGAAGGCCTCGTACCAGGTGTCGAGGTTGCGGACGACCGACGAGCGGAACTCGGACGGGCTGTGCGGATCGGTGACGAGCCGGTTCGCGAGCTCGGCGTCGCGATAGAGGCGGCGCCAGATCTGCGCCCAGCCGAGGAAGAACCGCTGGTCGCCGGTCATGCCGTCGATCACCGGGGCCGGCTTGCCCTTGAGCGAGATCTTGTACGCCTGGTACGCGACGGTCAGGCCGGCGAGATCGGCGATGTTCTCGCCGAGGGTCAGCTCGCCCTTCACGCACTGCGCGGGCTTGTCACCGGCGGCCGGGAACGGGCAGTACGTGTTGTACTGCGCGACCAGCATCGCCGTGGCGGTCTTGAACTTGTCGGAGTCGTCCTTCGTCCACCAGTTCGAGAGCTTGCCGGTGGCGTCGTACTGGCTGCCCTGATCGTCGAAGCCGTGGCTGATCTCGTGGCCGATCACCGCGCCGATGCCACCGTAGTTCACGGCATCGTCCGCGTTCGGATCGAAGAACGGCGGCTGCAGGATCGCGGCCGGGAACACGATCTCGTTGAGCCCCGGGTTGTAGTAGGCGTTGACGGTCATCGGCGTCATGCCCCACTCGTCGCGATCGACCGGCTGGCCGAGCTTCGCGAGGTGGCGGTCGTACTCGAACGCCGACGCGCGGACATCGTTGCCCACCGGATCACCCGCCGTCACGACGAGGGTGCCGTAGTCGCGCCACTTCTTCGGGTAGCCGATCTTCGGGTTGTACGTGGCGAGCTTCTGCTTCGCCTTGGCCTTGGTCTCGGGGCTCATCCACGCGAGGCCGTCGAGGCGCTGGCCCATCGCGACCAGCAGGTTCTTCACGAGCTCGTCGGCCTGCGCCTTGGTCTGCCCGGTGAAGTACTTGTCGACATAGAGCTTGCCCACGGCCTCGCCCATCGCGCCCGTCACCTCGTCCACGCCGCGCTTCCAGCGCTCGGTGTTCTGCGGCGTGCCGGTGAGCGTGGTGCCGTAGAACGCGAACCGCGCGTCGACAAACTTCTTCGGCAGGTACGGCGCCGTCGCCGACAGCAGGCGGATCGTCAGGTAGTCCCGCCAGACGCTGATCGGCTCGCTCTTGACGAGCTTCGCGGTGCCGGTGATCGCGCTCGGCTGGTTGACGTTGAACGCCGGCGCCTTCGCCAGGCCCACGCCATCCGCCCACGCCTTCCAGTCCATGCCCGGCGCGAGCTTCGCGAGCTCGGCGAGCGTCATCTTGTTGTAGGTCTTCTGCGGATCGCGGTTCTCGACGCGCGTCCAGTGCACGGCGGCGAGCTTCTCCTCGAGGCCGTAGACGGCCGCGGCGCGCTTGGCCGCATCCTTGGTGCCGATCAGGCCAAACATCGTCTCGAGGTACTTCTTGTAGCCCTCGCGCTTGGCCTCGAACTGCTTGTTCTTGGCGTCGTACATGTCTCGATCGGGGAGGCCGATGCCGCCCTGCGAGACGCTCGCGAGGTGCGACTCGGGATCCTTGTCGTCCTGCCCGACGTACGTCGAGATCGGGCTACCACGGCCGATGCGCGAGCTCCGCGCGAACGCCGCGATCAGGCCCTTCGCGTCCTTGATCTTCGCGATCGCGTCGAGATCCGCCTTGATCGGCTTGGTCCCCGCGGCCTCGATCGCCGCCTCGTCCATGAAGCTCGCGAAGTAGTCCGCGACCTTCTTGGCCTCCGGACCGTCGGCCTTCGCCGCGTTCATGATGATCTCTTTGGTGCGCTCGTCGCTCTTGTCGCTGAGCACCGAGAACATGCCGTAGTTCGACTTGTCCGCGGGGATCGGCGTCGACGCGAGCCAGGCGCCGTTGGCGTACTGATAGAAGCTCGCGCCGGGCGTGGCCTTGGGGTTCATGCCTTTCGAATCAAAGCCCCAGGCTCCGATCTCGGGCTTTCCCTTGGTGCTCGGCGCCGGCATCGGATCGGGCGCCGGAGCGCTCGCCGTGGGGCCGGGATCCGCCGGCGGAGCCGACATGGTGGAGGTGGGCGCGGACTTGGATCCGCACGCTGCCAGGAACAGGGTCGCCGCGATCAGCTTCTTCGTCACGTTGGGCTCCGGGGAAGTCGTGGCGCGTGCGTACCAAGGGCCGCCGCGTTTGCCTAGTGCGACCGACCGCGACCCCTGCGACAGGTGTTCCCGGCGTGCCCGTGGTCACCTCGCCTTGGTCCCCACGCCGGGAGTTGGTCACCTCCGACCCAGCGCCGAGGCCATCTGCGCGCAGCTCGCGTACCGGGCCGCGGGCTCGGGCGCCAGGGCGATGCGGATCACGCGGGCGAGCTGGGGATCGATCACGGGCGGCAGGTAGTACGCGCCGCGAACGATCGCATCCATCAGCGCGTAGTCGCTCTCACCCTCGAACGGCAGCCGACCGGTGGCCATCTCGTAGAGGACGATCCCGAGCGAGAACACATCCGACTGCGCGGTCACGTGTCGCGGCCCGCGGATCTGCTCGGGGCTCATGTACGCGAGCGTGCCCATCCGCGCGCCACCCGCCGTGGATGAGCTCGGGAGATAGCCATCCGAGGTGACCTTGGCGATGCCAAAATCGGTCACGCGCGGGATCCGCTGCGGGCCCTCGAGCAGCACGTTCGCGGGCTTGAGGTCGCGATGGATCACGCCGGCCTGGTGCGCGTGCTCCACGGCCGCGAGGATGCCGAGCATGATCCGCGTGATCTCGGCGGGATCACCCGGGAGGGACGACAACTCCGCCTCGAGGCTCGCGCCTTCGACGTACTCCATCACCAGCGCCGCATGCTCGGGAGTGGCGACGATGTTCGTGACCTTGACGATGTTCGGGTGACACAGGACCTTGGCCTGGATCTTCGCCTCGTCGAGGAAGCGCTGCCGCGCCTCGGGCATCTGGCGGTACGCGGGATCGAGGACCTTCAGCGCGTGCGAGGTCTCGAGGTGTTGATGGCGCCCGCGATACACGCGCGCCATGCCACCGGCGCCGAGCTCGCACTCGATCATGTAGTCGCCGATCTGTGTGGGGATCCGCGGCGACAGCTCGGAAGCATCGGCTGGCGAGCGCTCTGACTCGGGCGCCGGTTCCAGGGCGGCGAGCGAGAGCACCGACGCACGCAGATGCGCCCCCGAGGCCCACGCGAAGTTCGCCACCATCACCACGCAGCCGGCGCCCCAGGTCAGGGTGGCTCCGTACATCCAGGTCGAGAACACGCCGATCAGCGGAAACGCCAGCACGAACATCAGCGCGATGCAGCCGCACACGAACGCCACGAACTGCTCGGTGCTCCGCCACGGCTGTGCGATCACGAAATAGATCGCCACTGGCAGCACGAGCAGGCTCGACATCAAGGCGAGCATCCCCGCGAGGATCGCCAGGATGCTCACCGCACGACGCAGCACCGGCCAGCGCCACGCGAGCGGCGCGAGCGCGATCATGGCCATGACCACGAGCAGCGGACTGGTGCCGTTGTCGGTCGCGGTCTTGATGTGACCATGACAGTCGCGGACCTGTGGCAAGGACAGGCAAGCCAGGAGCACGACACTCGACGGGAGCGAGCAGATCCAGGCGAAGCTATCGCGACGGAGCGGACGGGCCATGACCGGGATCGAGCAGCGGACGTGCCACGGAGGTGCGCGGCTTCGAACGCGGAGACGCAATGCGTCCCACCGAGAACTCGAGGCGCCGGGCGCGGTTGCGAGCGTGTCGGAACGCCCCCTACGCACCTGCTTCGTGATGGTGGCGTCGCGCGCGCACCACGCCACATGACGCACGTGTCCCACTCCACCCCCTGCAGCGTTTTGCGGCACCCCCCTCGCGAAATCGGTGGTCGCCCTCAGATATCCCGATCCCCGGTGGCGCAATTCGGTACGATCGTTGCCTTCATTCATGGATCAGGCTGCCGAGGAGCCCAGGATCAAGAGCGTGCTCGTCCTCGATGACGACGAGCGGACGCTGGCGGCGATGGCGCGTGCACTGCGGCACTCGCACAAGGTGTTCACCGCGAAGACCACCAGGGAAGGCGAAGCACTCGCGCGCCGCGAACGCCCCGATCTGATCGTGGTGGATCTCCGGATCGGCTCGAGCTCGGGGCTCGATGTGGTCCGCCGGCTCAAGCTGGAGCTGCCGAGCAGCCTGGTCGCGCTGGTCAGCGGCTATCTCACGGTCGATGCCACCGTCGCGGCCGTGCGCGCGGGGGCCGATGTCGTGCTGACCAAGCCAGTGACGGGCAGCGAGATCATCGAACGCCTCGAGGTGCGCGTCCCCGAGCTGCCGCCGAACGAGGAAGACGACACGCCGACCTTGGCGCAGGCCGAGTCCGAGCACATCGCCCGCGTGATGGCCGACTGCAGCGGCAACGTCACCGAGGCCGCACGCCGGCTCGGGATCTACCGCAGCACGCTGCAGCGTCGCATGCGCCGGTTCAATCAGCAGTCGTAGCCGCTCGGGACGCGCGCCTTCAGGTCGAGGTCGGCGAGCGGGGGGCTTCGAGCCAGAACGTTCGGTTGCCGCACTCGGGGCACTGCGGATTCGCGCCACCTCGTTGCTCGTTGTCGCGGAGGATCCGAGCACCGTCCTCGGTGAGCGGCCATGGATGCCCGGGCGGCTTCCGCATCTCGAGCTCTTGCTGCGTGATGTAGCTCTTGCAGTTCCCGCAGCGCAGGGGCTTCGGCACGGTCCCATTGTAGCCGCGATCGGGTGCCGGGATGAACACCGTCGTCAGGGTGCGAGCCACCGCTTCGCCCTGGGGTACGTTCCCGCCGTGCACGCACGAGGCAGCGACGGGCAGGCCCTGGAGTTCCGGATCGAGGGCCGCGCGGGTGCGACCCCGATGCTGACCGCCCACGGCCTGGTCTCGACGGTCCACCACTGGATGTTCTTCAACCCGCACTACGCGGGTGACCGGCAGATCGTGTCGTGGGACTACCGCGGGCACGGAGGGCAGGAAGCCCCCCACGATCGCGAGGTCAGCGTCGCGCAGTTCGCGGATGACGCCTACGCGGTGTGGCAGGCGTCCCGGCTCGCCCCGGCGATCGTCGTCGGCCTCAGCTTCGGGGTCCAGGTCGCGCTCGAGATCTGGCGCCGCCACCCGGAGATGGTCCGCGCCCTGGTGCTGATCTGCGGCACGCCCGGGCATCCGCTGGATCGGGTGTCCTCATCGCCTCTCCTCCGGCGGGCCGCGATCGGCCTGTTCCGGGGCCTCGGGCGGCAACGCACGCTCGCGCGGCCGGTGCTCGCGCTGATGCGTACGAAGCTCGGCGTTCGGCTGCAGCGCGAGCTGGCCTACGCGACCGGCGGTGCCCACCGCGAGGACTGCCCGACCGAGGTCCTCGACGGCCTGTTCGGCCACGCCGCCCGTCTCGACCCCGAGCTGATCGGCAACCTGATCGGCGCGTATCTCGATCACACCGCCGAGGCCATCCTGCCGACGATCACGGTGCCGACGTTGATCGTGTCGGGAGATCGAGATCAGCTGACGCCGGTCGCCACCGCGGAGCGCATGCAGCGGGCGATCCCCGGCAGCGAGCTGGTGGTGTTCCCCGGCCACACTCACCTGGTCCAGGTCGAGCAGCCCGTGGCGGTGCACGCTGCGATCGACGCCTTCCTCCGCGCGCGCGCGCTGTGAGCCGGCGGTAGGATGCCGCGATGACCGAGCGCGAGGCATGTGCGTTGCTCAAGGCGCGGTTCGAACAGGCCGGCTACCAGATCGCCGAGAATCAGCCGTTCGACGAGGACGGCGTCACGTTCGAGATCGATGGCTTCGACGCCACGGCCCGGGTCGGCTACGAGTACATCACCGAAGAGGCGGGCGACAGCTGGGACGTCGACGGCACGGTGATCGCAACGCTCGAGGCACGCCGCGAGCAAGGCACGCTGCACGTGCTCGTGATCGACGAAGCGACGGCCCCCGATCCCACCACCCTCGAGAGCGCCGCGCGCGCGTTCCTCCTCGCGCTCCCGAAGCCCGCGGCCGCTACGGTCGTCGCCGCGGCGCCGACCGCCGAGCACACCGCCAAGACGCCCGAACCCAAGCCCAAGTCCAAGGCCGCCAAGGCCGAGACCGAGCCCAAGTCCAAGGCGCCGACCAAGCCCAAGACCGCCAAGGCCGAGCCCAAGCCCAAGGCCCCCAAGGCCGAGCCCAAGCCCAAGGCCGCCAAGGCCGAGCCCAAGCCCAAGCCGCCGACCAAGCGATCGAAGCCAGCGACGGCGACGCGATGACCCGGGGGCGTGTTAGACCCAACAGATGAGCGAGCCCGCCGCGGACGCACCGCCAGCGAAGCGAACGCTCAAGGAGCGCCTCTCGGCGCACATGGCCGAGTACGGCAAGGTCGCCGTCTACACGTACCTCGTGCTGTCGCTCTGTACGATCGCGGGGTTCTCGATCGCGATCGGCATGGGCGTCGAGCCCTCGAGCGCCACCGGGGTCCTCGGCGTGATCGGCGCCGGCTGGATCGCGGCCAAGGCCACCCTGCCGCTCCGGATCCTGATCACGTTCGGGATCACGCCCGTGATCGCGGCCGTGGTCCGTCGTCGCAAGCCCGTGAAGGGCGACGACATCGACGACGACGCGTGACCTTCGCCGGGAGCGCCCCGGCTACGACGACGACGATCGCTCGAGTCCCGACATCGCGCGCGCGACGGGCACCGGCGGAGCCTCGACGTGGCGCGTCCACTTCTCGAGCATCAGCGCCGCGACCACCGTGGGGATCGACGACACGAGCGCGAGGTCCTGCATCCCGAACTCGCGCGCGAGGCCGAACACCACGCCGAGTGCGGGCACGGTGAGGACGGCGACCCGGATCGGTGGCGGACTCGTGGACAGGACGGAGGACAGCGCGCCGAGACCGGCACCGGCGAGCACGCCCGGCAGGCCGCCGAATACGATCACCAGCATCGCGATGTTGGCGTGACCTTCGACGCCCGCCATCCCGATCGCGATCACGAACACGTTGAGGGCCCCGAGCAGGGTGCCTTTCCACAGGCCGTTCACGCTTCGAGCGTAGCAGCTGGGGCGCCGGCCCGCCGCACCGTAGAATCCAGGCGTGGCGATCCGCGGCTATTACCTCGGCTGTCCCGGCTGGGGGCTCAAGGCCTGGGTCGGCCGCCTGTTCCCTGCGGGGACCAAGCCCACCGAGTTCCTCACGCGCTACGCCGAGGTGTTCAACACCGTCGAAGGCAACACCACGTTCTATGCGCTGCCCACCCGCGGCATCGTCGCGCGTTGGAACGAGCAGGTCCCCGCCACGTTTCGGTTCTGCTTCAAGTTTCCGCGCACGATCACGCACGATGCGCTGCTCGTCGATTGTGCCGCCGAGGTCACCACGTTCCTGCACCGGCTCGCTCCCCTGGGCGACAAGCTCGGCACGCTGTTCCTCCAGCTCCCGCCGCGGTTCGGCGCCGCACAGCTGCCCAGCCTCCGCGCGTTCCTCGCCACGCTGCCCGCCGAGTTTCACTACGGCGTCGAGCTGCGCGACGAGGTGTTCTTTCATCCGGGCCCCGCGACCACCGATCTCGTCGAGGAGCTCGCCGCGCGTGACGTGGATCTCGTCGTCATGGACACGCGTGGCATCCAGTCCAGCAAGTGCCTCGAGTTCGCCGACGTGCGCGGACGCAAGCCCGCCCTGCCGGTGGTGATGCGCACCACGGGGACGCGTCCGCTCGTGAGGTTCGTCCCGCACGAGGTGTTCGAGGAGAGCCGCGGGTTCGCCGAGCCGTGGAGCCGGCAGCTCGCCACCTGGATCGCGGAGGGCAAGCGGCCGTACTTCTTCATGCACGCGCCCGACGACGCGTTCGCGCCCGAGAACGCCTACACGTTCCACGCGATGCTGCGCGCACACGCCGAGGTCGGCGAGCTCCCATCATGGCCCGGTGCACCGCGCCAGCTCGGGCTGTTCTGAGCCGCTGCTGCTAAGGTGTTCGAGTGCGCGCGCTCCTGTGCTGTGTCCTGGTGGCCGCGTGCTCGCGTGGCGCGGCTCCTCCCACGACCACAGCCGTCGCGCCCCCCGTCATTGCGCCGCCCGCGCCCGCGGCCAAGCCGAGCCGGCCTGACGCGCCATCGTGGATCGGGGTGCGCTTCGATCGCCGGACCACCCGCGTGATCCAGGTGTTGCCCGGCGCGCCCGCCGAGCTCGGCGGCATCAAGATCGGCGATGTGGTGACCTCGATCGACGGGCGCGCCGTGGTCCTCGATGTGGAGGCGGTGGAGACGATCCGCGGACATGCACCGGGCAGGGCCGCGTTCGTGGTCCAGCGCGCGGGGAAGGACGTACGGCTCTTGATCCCGATCGCGCAGATGCCCGACATCGACGATCTCCCGCGCCAGACCCTGCTCGACAAGCCCGCGCCGAAGTTCGCGGCGCAGCTGATCGCTGGAGCGTACTCGCCGGTGCTCAAGGATCTCGCCGGGCACGTGGTCGTGGTCGATTTCTGGGCCACGTGGTGTGGGCCGTGCGCGATGACGATGCCGGTCCTCGATCGGTGGCAGACCACCTATGGGCCGCGCGGGTTGCGGATCGTCGGGCTGACCTCGGAGGACGACGACATCGTCAAGGAGTTCCTCGTCGACCACCCGCTGAGCTATGCGATCGGCCGCGATGCCGAGGACAAGATCGGACAGCTCTACCTGCGGTTCGCGGTGCCGATGCTCGTGGTGATCGACAAGGCCGGCGTGGTCCGCCATGTCCAGATCGGCGCAGATCGGTTCGACGCGGTCGAGGCCGCGATCGCCAAGCTGCTGTGAGCGGTCCTAACCTTGCGCCGCCGGTGCGGGCCAATCGAGGCCCGCGCACGGGAACCGCGTCCCTGCAGGAAACCGCAGGCCGAACTGATCGTCGAGGACGGAGAGCAGCTCGTCCGGAGACGAGAGCGTCCGCTCGTGCGCCTGGCCATCGCGCCCGCGGATCGTCAGCACGCGATTGAGCACGGTCACGCGCCCACCATCGGGCAACGCGCGCGCGACGAGGAGGCGATGCTTGAAGTGCGATTCGGGGTGCGAGCTCGTGTACCAGTTCGCGACGATCCGATCGATCGGTGGCATCTCCTCGAGGGTGAGCTCGGCCACGTCGTGCCACTCGTCGCCGAACTGGACCTGGTGATAGATCCGATCGTTCTCGCGCAACAATCTGCGCGGCTCGTGCGGTGTGGCCTGGGCACCGTGCTCGGCCAGACGCAGCGCACTGCCGATCGACATCGTGCCGACCCCGACATCGGCCAGCCACGATTCTGCGAGCTCGACGCGCACGAGCAGGTGCGTGCGCGCCGGCGTGTAGTCGCGCGGCCGGCCGTAGCGCACGCGCGCGCTCAGCGGCTGCACCATGAAGCCCAGCTGCTCCAGCACGTGCAGGAGCAGCGTGTTCTGCTCGAAGCAATATCCCCCGCGCCGTGCATGGACGAGCTTGCGCTCGATCGCACCGGGCTCGAGCTCGATCGGGATGCCGCGCAGGACATCGAGGTTCTCGAACGGGATCGCCTGGATGTGCGCGAGCACGATGCTGTTCAACGTGTCGAGCGTCGGCGTACGGGGGCCGCGGTGATCGATCCGCGCGAAGTAAGCATCGAGGTCGAGCACGCGCGCATCGTAGCGCCTATCGATACGGCGAGCCCGAGTCCGCCGCCTGCAGCAGGGTCTCGAGCAGGCGGAGCATCGCCTGGAGCTGGCCCGTCGTGGCGAGGCCACGCACCGCCACCCGCACCTGCGCCGACGACGAGATCGCCACGATCTTGCCTCGCAGCACCAGCGCCTCGAGCACGGGCTTCGACAGCGTGGGCTTTCCGGTCACGAGATAGCGGCCCGCGCCGAGCTCGAGATCGTGTGCCTCGAACGGCTCGGCCTCCCGGAGGCTCCACCGCGAACGCTGACGCGCGTCGTTGCCTGCGAGGTTCGTGCGCAGCGAATCCTCGCGACCCGACCAGTCCGCATCACGCCGCGCGGCCTCGGCCCACGTCAGGTAGAGGCGCAGCGCGCCGACCGGGTTCATCACCGTGCCGGTGGGGGGCCACCGCGGATCCGCCCTGCCCTGCGCCGAGCTCACGAGCTCAGCCCACTCCGTCAAGAACGCCAGATGATCCGCCGCCAGGGCCCGGTGTACGTCGAGGTGACGGGCGAGCGCGGTGTGATCGTCGGCATCGTTCTGCCCGGTGACGCGCGAGACACCGTCGCGGACGTACAGCGTCAACGCATCGTCGAGAGCCGTGCGCGCACCGAGGGCCAGACGCGTCTGGGGGCCCACGATGAAGGGCAACAGGGCGGGCGTATCCGAGAACACGAAGTGGCGGTGATCAAACGCGGGATCGCCCACGCGAAAGTCGCGCCAGAAGCCGTGCTCCATGCCCTTGCGCGAGGCGAACAGGAGCAGTGGCTCGGGCATCGGGAACGAGGCCTCGCTCGTGACCGACCAGCGCTTGCCCCACCACCGGCCGAGGACCTCGAACGCGACGCCGTCACAGCGGCCGCGCAGCTCCCTGGGCGCGCCCGCCCAGCGAGCGTCGGCACGCGCCGCGAGGAACGAGGGCTTCACAGCGCGAACATTGTAGCGGAACCATCGGCGCCTGCCGGTGTCCCACGCGCATGAGGCTGGCCCCGCTCGCCATCCTGTGTGGCCTCGCGGCGAGCGCCGGTGCGCACCCCGACACGTCGCTGATCCGCCGTCAGATTCGGGTGCACCTGCGCGAGATCCAGGCGTGTTACGCGAAGGCGCTCGTGAAGGAGCCCACGCTCCAGGGTCGCGTGGTCGCGACGTTCACGATCGGCAAGACGGGTGCGGTCACCGCGAGCACGGCCGAAGGGCTTCCCGCGATCGATGCCTGCATCGCCGGTGTGATCCGCACGATCAAGTTCCCACCCGCACCGCCCTCGAAGGGCTCCATCAACGTGAGCTATCCGTTCGTGTTCCATCCCGGCTGACGGGCTCGAGGACGTGGCCACGCTCGACAAGCGCGGACGCACCGGCTCGACGGTCTCGCTCGATCGCTACTGACGCTTCGTGACCTTGTACTCGACGATCCGCGGTGTGCCGCCGTGATAGTCGAGGAGGCCGCTCGAGATCCCGACGCCTGCGGTGAAGCAGACTTGCTCGATCGCGCCGTCGCCGAGCGCGCTCCTCGTGGTGTCGCTCCGCCCACACCACGTGCCGGCCTTGGGGCTGGTGATCGATTCGCTGAAGAAGCCGCCGTAACCGTCCTTGATTCGCTTGCGCCGTGCCGAAGGCGCCGCGCCGATCCGCGGCGGATCGAGCGTGAGCTCCTGGGCGGACGCCGGGAGCGTGTCGGTGTCGCCACTGATCCGGAACACCCCGGCCCTGGTCGCCACCCACGTGCCGTCGACGCGGAACGAGTACGCGGAGTCGATCTCGCGATCGCAGTGGATCGTCGAGACCACGGCCTCGGCGAACGTCACCACGCCGGTCACCGTGCAGGTGAACGTCGACAGCTCCGGCTTCATCTTGACCGCGCGATAGCTCCCGTCGGGCTTCTCCACGTAGTCGAAGTTGACGAGCGAGAGCTGGTACGTCCAGGCGTGCCCCTTGTCGAACAGAGGTGCGTAGGTGCTCGGGAGCTTCGGGGCCGCGGCGGCCGTCGATGCCAGGCACAGGATCGCGAGACCGATCGCTCTCATCCCGATCGGCAACGTCAGCACCGCGCGAACAATTCCAGGGCTGCCGCGAGCACCGCGTCCGGCGCCTCGATCTGTGGGTAGTGGCCCACCGTGGCGAGTTCGACCACATCGGGCCGCGGGACCAGCTCGCGGTACCGCGCGACCATGTGCGCTCCGGACACCGGATCGAGCAGGCCATCGATGAACCGGAGTGGCACCGGGCACGCGATCAGCGCGTCCACCCAGCGCGTGCGGTGCTGGCGGCGCTCGGCGATGTACCCGATCAACTTCGGCATCACGCGCATGCCCTCGCCCGCGACGACGAGGCTCCACATCGCGCGCAGCTCGGCCTCGGGAGGTGGCGTGGTGCCCCACAGCCGCCGCATCGAGCGCGCGAACGTCCCGTACGAGCTGAGCCGCGCGATCAGAGCGCCGAGCGGGGAGGCGAGCAGCTTCTGCGTCAGCACCGGCCGATGCTGCTCGGGAAACATCCCGCCGTTGAGCAGGCACACGCCCCGGAGGTTGGCTCGCCGGGCGAGCAGCTCCTGCGCCACCGAGAGCCCGTAGTCATGTGCGAGCAGCCGGTACGCGCCGGTCACCCCCTCGCGCGCGAGCAACGCCTCCTGCAGATCCGCCTGACGCGCGATCGAGTACACGGCATCGCGCGGCTTGGCGGAGAACCCATACCCGAGCATGTCCACCGCCAGGCACCGGTACCTCGCCGTGAGACCTGGCCACAGCTTCCACCAGTCCCACGACGCCGTCGGGAACCCGTGGATCAACAGGAGGGGTTCACCGGTGCCCTCGACCCGGCAGAACATCTGGTGGCCCCGCCAGTCAAACGACGTCCCACCTGTGCGCCACTCCTCGGGAGTCATGCGCCGACGGTAGCGCGACCGTCGATGTACGGCAGGGTAGGCGGAACCTTTCGGCCGGGTCGTGCGTTTGAAGGGACCATGCTCATTCCGCCGTCGTCGTCCCAGGCCCAGCTCGGTCGCACCCTCGTGATCGGCGGCCTCGCGACCTCGCTGGTCAGCATCACGATCGCGAGCGCAGCGCTGGCGAGCCAGGCGAGCCACCACTCGGCCGATCCGTGTGGGACGGGGATCGATGACGGTGCGCTGTCCTCGCGTGATCGTGGCTTCGTCGCGCGCCGCGTGCTGGCGTGCTCGGATGTCACCCACGGGCGGATCTCTGACGCGGAGTATCACCAGCGGATCGCGGAGATCGATGCGGCGTGGACCGCCCCAGGGACGCCCGTCCTCATCGCGCCACCCACGCTCCAGTGGGCAAGCTCGATCCGCGGCTTCTCCACCCAGTACACCACCTCGTCGTGGGCAGCGGATCGCGTCCTCGGCCCGCCGGATGTGTTCCCCGCGCACGGCGACAACGCCAACGCCTGGGCCTCGCTCGGTGCCGACGATCGCGACGAGTGGATCGAGGTCGGCTTTGCGCAGCCGATGAAGGCCAGCGCCGTCGACGTGCTCGAGACGTTCAACCCGGGCGCCGTGACGGCGATCGAGATGATCACGGCGAGCGGCCAGCGCATCGTTGCATACCAAGGCGCAGCCGCCGCATACCAAGGCGCAGCCGCATACCAAGGCGCAGCCGCCGCATATCAGGGCGCCGCCGCCGCCGCGAAGGGTCAGGGCTCGAACACGTTGCACGTCGACATCGGCTGTACCTCCGAGCCGATCGTCGCGGTCAGTGTCCGCCTCGCGTCGACGAAGGTCGCGGGATGGAACGAGCTCGATGCCATCGGCCTCGCGCCATGCGCCGAGCAGTGACCGTGCTCCACTGACACGGCTGCGCTCTTGCGCCCCGCGGTTCGCACGGCCTGCACGCGACCAACGGAGCCCTCACCGTGGAGCGATGGATCATTCGATCGCACCCGACTACGGTGAGAGCGTGCCTGCAGGACGTGTGCTGATCGTCGACGACGATGATGATGTGAGGGCGCTGCACCAGGACGCGATGGAGCGCCACGGCTACGAGGTGGTCGCGGTCGGCGGAGGGGCCGAAGCCCTCGCGTTCCTCGATCGCGATATCCCCACGATCGTGCTCCTCGATCTCCAGATGGACGACGGCAACGGCTGGGAGGTGCTCGGCGCGGTCCGTGGCCATCCGCGCTTCGTGAACACCCGGGTCGTCGTGGTCACCGGTTCGATGGAGCCGGTCTCGCCACCGACCCGGGTCCTCCGCAAGCCGTTCAAGATCGCAGCATTGCTCGCCGCGCTCGACGAAAAGGTCGCGTCGTAGGCGGGCGGGACCGTTCCCCCCTGCGCTAGCATGGGCGTCGTGGAGCCTGTCTCGGTTCAGTTCGCTCTCCTCGCGGTCACGCGGGGTGGAGCGTCCGTGGAACCACCCGACCTGGCGATCGCCGGCCAGCGCGCCACGGCCGCGGGCCACAAGATCGTCGCGGAGAAGTCGATCGCGGATGATGAGGCCGCGATCCGCGGGCAGCTCGACGCGTGGATCGCGGACCCGAGCATCGATGTGGTGCTCGTCCTCGCCGGCGCCGACACCGATGCGGCGGCGAAGGCCCTGAAGCCCCTGATCTCCGAGGTGCTGCCCGGGTTCACCGATCTGTTCCGCTGGCTGATGTTCCAGGAGGCCGGAGCATCCGCGATGCTGTCGGCGGCGGAGGCCGCACAGTGTGGCCGGGCGATCGTGTTCGTGTTGCCGGGTGCGATCGCGGCCGCGATGGACAAGCTGATCCTCCCGCAGTTCGATCCAAGCACGACGCCGCGAAACCTCGTCGAGAAGTTGCCGCGCCTCCGCACCGAACCTCAGGCCACCGAGCGGGCGACCACGGACGTCGAGCAAGCGGTGCCGCAGGCGATCGAAGCGGAGAAGACCCAGGGTGGCTCGGGGCTCCCGCAACGGCTCCCCGCGGTCCCTGCCCTGCGCCTGCGCTCGCGCACGGGTGCGAACGTGATCCATCGCGAGCAACCCACCGATGATCCCACCAAGCCAATCGATCTGACTCAGCTCGAGAGCGAGCTGGCCGCCAGTGGAGCCGCGAACGACGACGCGACGCGCCCCATGCTACCCGCCGCACCTTCAGGTGCGGATCCCGATGGCTATGCCCCCGATCGCGAGGACGATCACACCGATGTGACGCTCGCCGCGCCCCCGCCGCCGGCGCTGTATCCGCCACGAACGGGCGGGATCCCCTCGATCGCCAAGCCTGCGAAGCGCAACCCCACCACGCCTCCCCCGCGTGGGACCTCCACACCGGTTCGCCCAGCACCGGTGGTCTCGGCGTCACGACCCACCCCCACGGCGGCACGGCCCACCCCCACGGCGAGCCCCGCACCGAAACCCGCGCTGCGCCGCGATACCGGAACGCCCGCAACTCCGCTTCCCGCCGTCACGATCAATCCGCGCAGTCGCGGCCTGTCACCACAGCCACCGGTCGCGACGATCGCGCCAGCCGCACCGCGCACGCTCACCGGTCCGCAGAAGGCGCTCGAAGCACAGCGCGCCGTCGACGCGCAGAACGCGGCCGACGCCAGAAAGCGCGCGCTGACTCCGAGGCCGATCGCGGTGAAGCCCGTCGACGCCAAGCCCGTCGACGCCCAGCCCATCGACGCCCAGCCTAGCGACGCCCAGCCCAGCGACGCCAAGCCCGTCGACGCCCAGCCCCCCGTTGAAGGGTCGGCTGTTGAAGCCGCGAGCTCACGCGTCTCGACGAGCGTCGACGACGACCAGACCGTCGATGGCGTGATGCCGGTGACCGCGGCTGGCGTCGATGCCGTCGATGCCATGGAGACCCTCGAGGCCAGCGAGCTCCAGGACGCCGACGAGGTTCCCGCGCAGATCGCCTCGCCCGTGCCACCCACGAAGCGGCCGATCACCGAGCCACCGCCCGCTCCGATCAACCGGCCGATCACCGAGCCACCACCTGCGCCGCGCGCGCGCCCGGCCACCGAGCCACCGCCGAAGGTTCGGGCGAGCGCCGAGCCCATGCCCGCGCGCGTCGCGCAGCGCACGCCGACCAGACCGCCAACCAAAGCCGCTGCCGACGACCTCCCACGCGGCACCTTCGCGTACCCGGTCAAGAAGCGGGGCGGCAGTGTGCTGCTCAAGTTCCTCGCGTTCGCGGCGATCGTCGGCATCGGCTTCGGCGCGGTGGTCCTGATCTTCCGTGACGACGGCGCGTCGCCCGGCACCCCAACGCCGA
>JAYVRN010000361.1:0-1729 GCA_043776275.1 Myxococcales bacterium
GCGTACATGTCGCCCGAGCAGGGCCGCGGCGAGCCGGTCGATTGCCGCAGCGACGTGTTCGCGGCGGGCATCGTGCTGTTCGAGCTGGTGTGCGCGCGCCCGCTGTTCCACGGCAAGGGCAAGGAGGCGCTCGAGATGGTCAAGTCGGGCGCGATCCCGCGGCCCCGCGACTTCGCACCCGAGCTGCCGGAATCGCTCGAGCGGATCATCCTGAAGGCGCTCGCGTTCCACCGCGCAGACCGGTTCCAGACCGCGCGCGATCTGCAGCACGAGCTCGGCCGGTTCTCCCTCGAGTGGGGCCAGAAGGCCGGGTCGCTCGTCGATAACAACAACCTCGCACAGACGCTCGCGCAGCTGATGCCGCAGGAGCAGCGCGCGGTGGCACCGCGGCCCGCGTTCGAGGGCGATCCGGGACGCGATCAGGATGCGAGCGATGCCAGCGACGCCAGCGACGCCAGCGATGGTGCCGTCGATGACGTCTCCGAGCCCAACGTGTCCGTGCCCACGGCGCTGCCGGTCACCCCGTCGGCGCCGGTCACCGCGGAGAGCATCCGCCCGCCGCGCGCCGCCACCGCGCCGGTCGCGCCGAACATCGACGCGCGTCCCACGCGCGACAGGGAGCGCAAGCACGTCTATGTGCTGCAGGGGATCCTCCGCGGCATGACGGCGCTCGAGCGCAAGCTCGGGGCGGCCGGGGCTGCACGCCTGGTCAACGATTTCTACAAGGTCGCGCGCGACGTGGCGTTCAAGCACGAGGCGCTGCTCGACGTCCCCAAGCTGCCCCCCGACGGCAAGGACGTGCCGATCCCCGAGATCACCGCGTTCACGCCGGTGCCGAACACGGGCGTCGGCGAGACCACGATCCGGGTGGTCGTGGGGCTCCCGATCGCGGGCGAGGACGACGCCGGTCGCGCCATCAAGCTCGCGCTCGCGCTGGTCGACGCGCTCGATGGCATCGGCTCGGATGTCGAGCCCGAGCTGCGGCTCGCCCTGGCGGTGCAGCGCGGCGTGGCGCTGGTCCGGAGGCCGTCCAAGAACACCAACCGGAACCCGGGCGATCAGATCTACGAGATCGAGGAGGCCACCGCGGCGTTCGCGCACAAGCTCGCGCGGCAGGCCCGCGGCGCCGAGATCCTCGTCGGCGGCCGGGTGTTCCGTTCGGCCCGCGCTGAGTGGAACTTCGAGGCGCTGCCCGCGATCGATCTGCCTGATGACTCCCCGGGCGGTACGGCGGCGAGCAAGAGCGCCGTCGAGGAGGACACCGATCCGGGGATCAAGCGTGCGCGGGTGTACCGCCTGCGCGGACCGAAGGAGCGCGCCCAGCGGCTCCGCGAACGCCGCGATGGTGGTCGCTTGCACGGTCGAGATCTGGAGCTCAAGGCGCTGCGCGATGCGTGGCGCGACGTGCTGGTCACCAAGCGCAAGCGGCAGATCCTGATCGTCGGCGATGCCGGCGTGGGCAAGCGCACGCTGGTGCGCCAGTTCCTCGAGGGCATGACGCGCGAGGAGGCGGTGATCATCCGCACCACCGGCCGCGTCGGCACCGCGATGACGCCGTACGGGGTGATCGCCGATCTCGCGCGCGATGTGCTCGGGCTCGCCGAGGATGCCGAGCCGCACGAGGTCGAGCGCCGCCTGCTGCGTGCCGTCCCCCTGATTTATCCCGACGCGCTGGCGTTCGCCATCCCGTCTCCACCTCGGCCGGATGCGGGGGCGCTCGGCGTCCCGC
>JAYVRN010000362.1:0-5514 GCA_043776275.1 Myxococcales bacterium
CGCCGCCGAGCCCCACCGCGCCGACTTCCAGCGCGACCTCTCCGTCTCCTTCTACCGCATGGGCGACCTCTACCCCGCGCTCGGCCAGGGCGACCTCGCCCGCGACGCCTTCCTTCAGGCCCTCGCCATCGCCCAACGCCTCGCCGCCGTCGAGCCCGACCGCGCCGACTTCCAGCGCGACCTCTCCGTCTCCTTCGACCGCATGGGCGACCTCTACTCCGCGCTCGGCCAGGGCGACCTCGCCCGCGACGCCTTCCTCCAGGCCCTCGCCATCGCCCAACGCCTCGCCGCCGCCGAGCCCGACCGCGCCGACTTCCAGCGCGACCTCTCCGTCTCCTTCACACGCCTCGCTGTGCTGCACGCCGACGCGGGGGAGGTCGCCGCGGCGGCAGGCTATTATCGCCGAGATCTCGCGATCGCCGAAGGGCTCGCCGCCGCCGAGCCGGGCCGCGCGGACCTGCAGGTGGATCTCGCGATCAGCCTCATGACCACGAGCGCGTACGCCGGCGACGGCGCCCGCGACCTCCTGCATCGTGGCGCCATGCTCCTCCGCGCGCTCGACGGGCAGGGACGGCTCACGCCGGCGGAACAGCCCCTGCTCGCGCGCGTCGAGCGGATGCTGACGGAGCCGAAGTGAACGAGCGCGGGCGGGGCGGCCCGTCAGGGGGCGCGGTCGCCACCACCGAGCGCAGCTCGACGCGGGCCCGGCGGGTCCGGGTTCGGGTTCGAGCTGCAGCCGCAGATGATCCTGCGCCAGCTCAACCTGGGGGCGCGCGACGACCGGGCGGCGCTGGATGATGTTCGATCGGAGCCTTTGCCAGCGTCTTGTGGATACTTGGGATACTTGATCACTTCGGCACCAGCGGCCTTTGGTACAGTGCCGCCGCTTGGCGACCTTCCGCAGGGGGAATCGATGCTTCGTCGTCGTGTGACCGCCGTCGCCATCGCTGTTCTCTCATCCGCCGTGATCCCTGGGGCCGCCCACGCCGATGATCCGGTCGTACACCTCGATCCGGAGTTGCAGCAGTTCGACCGGCGGTTGCCCAGCAGCCAACAATTCGTGCTGGAGGTCAAGCTGCCGGGCAAGGAGGTCGTGCGCGGCCAACTCGAGCTGTGGCCAGCGCCGGAGAGTGGAGACTGCAAGGTGTCGCCGACGTCCGAGAAGCAGCACCACGTGATGGCGATGGTGGCCGCCGGCGCCGACGCCGATCGGGCGCTGCGGGCGACGGTTCCGCCGCTCCAGGTCGACACCAGCTTCTGCTTCGCGGTGAGGATCTTCCGGGGCCTCGATGACGTCCAAGCGGTCGGGTTCGCCGCCCAGGTCACCGAGCGGCTGTTCTCGCCCAGCACCGCGCTGCCGAGTGCGGTGAAGATCGACATCAGCACGACGTGCGCGGGGCGCGATCCGCGCAGCCGGTTCGAGCAGGCGATCGGCCGCGCGATCGACGACGCGGCGCGCCGTCACGTCGAGAACGAGAAGGCCACACTCGACCAGGCCACGCTCGCCGTCACCCCCGCCTCGTTCGTCGCGGCGGCCGGGGCGGCGCCGGCAAAGGGCGCGGACGTCAACCTCCAGGTACCCCCGACCATCGAGCCCGCCATCACCGAGTCCGATCGGACCTCGAGCTCGCGATCCGTCGCCAAGGCCGCCGTGGATGGTCTCGCCCTCGAGACCCTGTGCGCTGCGGTGGTGGCCGCGGACCAGGAGAGCAACCTCGCTGGCACGATGGTCAATCGCACGAACGATGACGTGATCGCAGCGGCTGCGAGGTTGCCGCTGCTGCGCACGACCAGTCCGGTGACGGCTCGATTGCCTCTGTTCGTGAGCGGAACCCCGCTGACCGTGCGCCGTTACGACCAGCTCGTCCCTCAGGACGCCGCAATCCCGGCTGCGGCGGTGGAGTTGGAGGCGCACTACGCGGGCCTCGCCGCCCTGCTCCACGACGTCGAGAACGCCAAGCCCGACGCTCGGGGCGCGGCCTACAAGGCCTACCAGGACAAGCTCAAGACCCTCACGCCGCAGCCGGTCGAGTTGGTGTACCTGAGCGCGGGGAGCCCGACCAAGGCTCCATTCGACGAGGTGTTCCCCAGTCAGCGAGTCGGGGAGGCGGAGGGGGACTGGCGGAGGCGCAAGGCACTCGCGCAGGAGATCGTGCTGAACAACGTCGACCTCCTCAAGCGAGAAATGGCCGCGCTCGACAGCGACGACCATGATGCCCGCGCGTGGTTCGACGCGCTGGTCGCGTTCGAGGGCCCGGTGCAGGCGTCGCAGGCCGCCAACACCGCCAGGACGTCCAAGGAGGCTGCGGCCATGGTTGCGCGCCAGGCGGTCTCCGACGCGGTGAAGAGCCGCCTGCTCGCGCCCGATGTCCGCGGGTTGGTCGTCAACGTCACCGCGCTGCAGACGCTGCATCGCATGCACGCCCTGCAGAGCGACGAGGGCGCCTCGTCGGTCTCACCCGACGTCGGTGTGCTGATCGCGTTCCCGTTCCATGTCGACGCCAGCGTCGACGGCTGGGCACCGTGGTTGTTGCCTTACGCCGGCGTCAACGTCTACAGCCGGCGCGTCGATCGGGTCGTGCCCTTCGATGAGCTGGTCGGCTCGTGCTTCCGTCACCGCGTGTCACTCACCCTCGGCGCCCTGCTGACGCGGCCCAAGATCAACGGCGTCAGTATCTCGATGCCGTTCCGGGACAGCGGGCTGGTGCCGGTGGTCGCGATCGGCCTGCGCCTGACGTCGTTCACCCGGGCGTCGATCGGCGGCTTCGCGTTCGACTACCAGGATCCCAATCCCGCCAGCGTAGCCAAGCATCGCGCCGGTGCGGTGTGGCTCGGGCTCTCGATCGACGCCGACGTCTGGTCCGTCGCGGCCGGCAAAGCCTTCAAGTAGGGAGACCTCCATGCCAGGATTCCTCCAGCTCCGCACTCATCCCATCGTGACCGCCGGTGTTCCCTTCGATTGCATGGTGGCGGTCGTCAACGCCCACCCGGGCGATATCATCACGGTGCGCCTCGCACAGATGCAGGGTGGCCAGCCGCGCTACTCCGATCGCGCGGACATCCCCGTGGCCCTCGATGGCGGTGGCCTGCATGTCTTCCAGGTGACACTGCACGGTCCCGGGACCGAGGCGCTGCTGGTCGCCGACGACATCGTGTCCGGGTTCCCGGTCGCCTCGTCCAGCGCGCACGTCGCGGTGGTGCCATGAAGCGGGCGAGCCCGATCGCGACGGCGGGGGCAGCCCTGCTCGCCCTGGCCGGGTGTGATCCGACAACGACCGTGACCGCCGATGACGTGATCGTCAGCCTCTCCGCCAGCCCGGACATGCTTGTGGCAAATGGCGCAGCGACAACGGTGATCGAGATCCAGTCCGTGCCCGACCACGTCAAGGACGGGCTGAGCGTGAAGCTGACGGCGATCAACGCGACGTGGACTGGCGTCATCGGGGCATCGCAGGAGCTCCCGCTCGGCCCGGATGGGGTGACGACGGCCCGACTGACCGCGTCGCGGTTGCCCGGCGACGCGACCGTGATCGCGGAGATCGCCGGCTATCAACACGCGCTGCCGGTCCCGCTGGTGGCGGCCATGGTGCCGACGGTCACGCACGTGCTGTCGGGTCGTCTGACCGCGGGCATGGCATCGACGGTCCAGGTCACCGTCACTCCGCAGGTCGCAGGCGGTGGTCTGCCTTCGGCCGGTACCAAGGTCGAGTTCGGTGTCGCGGCGACACCGGGGGGCAGCGCCTACGTGACCACGCCGACAGTGGTGATGGACGCTGCGGCCACCAGCGCCGCGACGACGGTGATGGCGTCGGCGACGACGGCCCACGTCGAGGTCACGGTCAGCGTCACGCCGCCCGGCGCCACCGCCCCGACGGCGACCGAGACCATCCCGCTCGATCCGTGAAACTCGGTCGCACCGCGCCCGCGATGGCCGCGGCGTTTTTGCCGCTACCACGCCGGACGTCGCCGCTTCTTCATCGCGCATCGCGACCGAGACAAGCCTGTCTGCGACGTGAACGCGCGATCTCCTGCGCCTGCGCCTGTGCCGCACTCGTCCTATTCGCAAGCGGTGACCTGCGGTGAACTGCTACGATGCCCTCTCGCCGACCACATCGTTCATCGAAGCAGAGTTGTTCGATCTATCCGCTCGCGACGTCTTCCAGGGCGACCCGCCAGCCAGAGCGGCGTCCGAGAGGGACCAATCACATGGCCAGCCGGCACAAAGTCTTCGTGAGCTACCACCATGCAAACGACCAGAGCTACAAGAATATCTTCAATCTGCGGTTCGGGAACGCTGCCGACGTTCTCGTGAAAAGCTCGGTGGAGCTCGGCGACATCGACCCGAGCGCGAACACGGAGTACGTGCGGCAGCGCATCCGCAACGAGTACCTGAGCGACAGCAGCGTGACCGTGGTGCTGGTCGGCCTGGAGACGTGGCAACGCAAGCATGTCGACTGGGAGATCTACGCCAGCCTCCGCGACACGACCGCCAGTCCGCGCTCGGGTCTGCTCGGGATCCTGCTGCCCAGCTATGCCGCCGTGAAGGGTGTCGGAAAGTATTCGGCCGACACCCTGCCACCTCGACTGGCCGACAACCTGAGCAGCGGCTACGCGAAACTCTACAACTGGTCCGAGGACGCCGCGACCGTTCAGGAGTGGATTCACGACGCGTACTTGCGGAAGGACAGGATCGCCCCGACCAACGCGCGTCGCATGTTCGGTCGCAACTGGTCGGGCAGTCGCTGGACGGACTGATCGCCATGGAGCAGTGCTATGGCAGCCATGGCAGCCTGCAGTGGTGCTAGGGAGCGCGCCCTACAAGAGCGCGATCGGGCCGACTGCATGATGGGCCGGCGCCAAGACGCCATCGCGTAGAAAGGTGGCCCGGTCCGGATGGTCGAGGAGGGATGCCAGCGCGTTCGCAGGGCTGGCATATCGCTCGCCGAAAGTAGGTGACGCCGAAGGTGGTGAGACAGCGTTCGACGCCAAGAACGTGAGCGTCCGGACGAGAGCGTGGGGATCGCCTGCCACGGACCGGCCGGCGCCGTCAAGCAGGCGATCCCCACGCGGTCGCGCGGACGCTCACGTGTGCAGTGCGAGAACGTCGCGAGCGAGGTCGCCGGTGGGTGCGACGTCGCGGCGCCGGCAATCGCGAGCACCCGGTCGGGACAGATCCCGACCAGCCCACCGTCGGCGCGGCAGACCCACACCGCGTCGGCATCGGTCGCGCGAGCGTGATCTCGTCGCCAACGTTCGTGCGCAGCGCGCGCCACCGTGGTCGCCCTGCCGGCCCGTCACCTGGGTGGCGACGATGCGCATGCGGTTGAACCACTCGAGCGACCGGTCGAGAGCGCGAAGGCCTTCAGAACGGGGTTGCCCAGGCGTCCTCGGCCAGCGGGGCCGCGGGCACGGTGACCGTCACGCTGGTCGGGCGCGTGCCGGTCAGCCGCGGCGGCGTGCCTTCGAGCTTGATCCGCAGCCCGGCACCGGAGCCCAGGATCATCACGCCGGGCG
>JAYVRN010000363.1:0-5511 GCA_043776275.1 Myxococcales bacterium
GCGCCGCGCCCTCGATCTCCTGGCGGTTCGGCAGATCCCAGTCCAGCACTGCCGAGATGCTCTTCTCGAGCTCCGGCGGGATCTTGGTGATCGCCGACAGGATGCAGAGGCTCTTCTTGGTCTTGCGGAGCTCGGTCGCGGCGTCGCGCAGGCGGCGCACGACCGCGGGCTCCTTGAGGAACGGATGGAAGTCGCGGAGCACGAACAGCGCGCGTCCTTCGGCGCGTAGCACGTGATCGATCGCCTTCATCGGATCCTTGACGTCGCGCGTGCCCTGCCCGTTCGCGACGGTCTTGAAGCCCTCGGTGATCGACCACACCTCGAGGCGCATCTCGCGCTCGACGCACAGCTTGCGCAGCGCTTCCTCGACGCGATTCTCCTCCGGCGAGGTGACCCAGATCAGCGAGTACCTCGCGCGGATCAGGTCCTCCATCTCCGCCTTGCTGCTCCGCTTGTTCTCGATGGTCATGTGCCTTATTTCGCCTCGGCTAGGTCGCGCAACCCGCGCAGCGCACCCTTCGCAGTCTCGGCGCTGTCGACCAGCGCCTCGACGGCATCGGTCACCGCCTGCATCGTCTCCGCATCGGCCTTGAGGTTGGGCAGCTCGCCCTTCACCAGGACCATGTTGTTCCGCATCTCCGACAGGATGTCATTGATGGCCTCGTAGACCTCGCCCGCCGCCTTGGAGAGGTCGCCCTTGGACACCGTCGAGCCTGCAGCATCGATGACCGCCTCGGCCTGGGCGTCTGCGGAGGCCTTGGCGCGTGCAGCTTCGGCACGAGCTTTCGCAGCATCGGTCTTCGCGGCATCGACCTCGGCCTGCAGCGCTTTCTGTGATCTCTCCGCTGCGGCGGCCTTCTCGGTCGCATCCTTGAGCTTCCGCTCGGCAGCCTCGCGCTCGAGCTGCACTTCCTTCGGATCGATCCCGGTCGTGGTGCCGGAGACCTTCTCGAGATCGGCGACCTTCTTGCGCAGGCGATCGAGCTCGCGCCGCGCGTCGTCGCCCGCGGTCCCGGCGGTATCGCGGTCCTTCGCCGCGGTCAGCGCCTGTTCGGCGGCCTTGTGCCGCGCGACCTCCGCCTTGGCGAGCGCGTCCTGCGCGACGTTCCGCGCGCTCTCTGCCGCCAGCTTGCCGTGCACGGCCTCCTGCAGCTCGACCTCGACCTGAGCCATCCGCCCTTCGAGCTTCTGGCGATCGCGCTCGGCGAGATCGTACTGCTCGGTCAACCGGTCGCGATCCGCCTGCACCTGCTTGAGCTCGACCCGGAGATCCCGGATGTCGCTCGTCAGCTTCATCATGTGATCCGGGTTCCCGCCGCCGCGCCCCGAGTCGGTCTGGGCCTCGACGAGCAGGCGCCCGAGGCGACGATTCTCCTCCTCGATCGCGCTGATCTGCGCCGCCGTCCGCGACGCCTGGGTCGCGGCCTCGTCGCGCTCGGCCTTGAGCTTGCCCATCGCCTTCAGGTTCTTCTCCTTGTCGGCGCGCAGCTCCTTGATCACCTCTTCCTGCGAGATCAGGCCAACGCGCCGCTCTTCGAGCATGCGCTCCTGCTCGTTGATCACCTCGCGGAGGTGCTCGATCTCGGTGAGCTGCTCGTTGAGCTTCTTCCAACCCTCGTCCTTGGTCCGCGACAGCTCCATGAGCTGGCGGTTGAGATCCTCCATGTCCTCACGGATCTTCGCGGTGTCCTCGACGGCGCGTGCCGCCTGACGCTCGCGCGCGGCCATGTTCTCCGCGATCTCGCCGATCTCGTTGCGCGCCTTCGACAGCTCGTTCCGGGTCTGCTGCAGCTCGTCGCGTAGCTCGTCGGCCACGCGATCGTGCGCGGTGACCTGATCCTCGCGATCCTTGATCTGGGCGCGCAGCTCCTCGACGCGATCGCGCAGCGTCGCGGACTCGGCACGCACCCGCTTGCCGTCGGCGACCTCGCGCTCGTGTGCGGCGTTCGCCTTGTCGACCTCGGCGCGTAGCTTCTTGATCTCTCCGTCCGCCTTCTGCGGATCGAACTCGAGGCCGAGATCGACGAGGACCTTGTTCTCCGCGGCCTCGGCCGCATTGCGCGGCGCTGCCGGCCCGACGGCGCCTGATGGGCCGCCACGACCAAACATGCTCGGGTTTCCCCCCTCGGGACTAGCCGGCGGGCCACCGTACGGCAGACCTGGGGCACCCGGACCATTCCCTGGACGTGCCCCACCACCGGGCATCCCCGGAGGGCCGCCATAGGGGAGCCCGGGACCACCGGGCGCGCCACCGGGTATCCCGGGCGCACCACCACCGGGCATCCCCGGCGGGCCGCCGTACGGCAGGTTCGGGGCACCAGGCGCCGCTGCGCCGCCCGGCATTCCGGGTGGGCCGCCGAGGGCAGGATTCTGGCCGTACTGCGACGGCGTCGATGGTTGACCGCTCGGCGAGCTGACCGCGCGTCCCGCGCCGAACATGCTGCCGCCCTGCGCTGGGCCACCCGGCATCTGGGGCGGACCGCCATAGGGCAAGGCTCCGCCCGGGCCTGGCGTGTTGCCGCCGAAGCCTCCACCGGGTTGCTGCCCACCACCGCCGGCGGGCATCCCGGGGGCACCACCAAAGCTGCCCCCGGCTGCACCGCCACCAGCCGGCATCCCAGGCGGACCACCGTACCCACCACCCGGCGCACCTGCGCCACCCGGCATCCCGGGAGGACCACCATAGCCACCACCCGGAGCACCTGCACCCCCGGGCATCCCCGGAGGACCGAACATGCCGGGCGCACCACCGGGCGTCATCATCGGCGATGGCTGTCCGGATACCGGAGTCATCCCTGCGCCGCCGGGCACGGGGCCCGCTCCACCACCGACCGCGAGGCCACCACTGCCACCCAGGAGCGGCGGCGCATCGTTGCGCTCGAGCACCATGGTGCCGCCCTTCTTCGCGGGAGGTGGCGCTCCCTGCGGCACCGCTTGCTGCACGACGTTCACGCCACCCTCGTCGACGAATCGGATCATCAGCGAACCGCACTGCATGACGTCCGCGTGCCCGATCGCCTGCTTCTGGATCCGCACGTTGTTGAGGTGTGAGCCGTTCGCGCTACCGAGATCCTCGATCACGTACCGCCCGTTCTCCATACGGATCTGCGCGTGCTTGCGCGAAACCATTCCATCGTCCGTGCGGATCGCGCACTCGAGGCCACGGCCGACGTAGACGGTCTCGGTCGGCGTCAGCTCGACCGTGCCCTCGCGGCCCTGGCTGTCCCGAAACAGGAGGCGTGCCATTAGGAAGTGGAATGGTACCGGGGGCCCGCGCACAACGCCAGTGCCGGACCGACGAGGACCGAGTGCTTATCCGCGCTTGAACACGGCTTCGGTGTTCCCGACCCGGACGATGTCCCCTGGCTCCAGGGTCTTCTTGGGCACCTTGTGCCCGTTGACGTAGACCCCGTTGGTCGATCCGAGGTCCGCCAGCTCGAAGCCACCGTCGACCTTGCGGATCGCCGCGTGCTTCCGGGACACTGCGGGATCGGCAAGGACCACCGTGGCCCCGGCGACCGAGCCAATGGTGGTCACCTCCTCGGCGAGCTGGAGCACCTGGCTGGCCATCGGGCCCAGGATGAACTCCAGCCGGGCCCCCGGGGCCCAGCCGCAGAACAGGCACTTGGTCCAGACCGGCAGCATCACGCGCTGGCAGCCACCGCACACGCGCTGCCCCACCGGCGCCGCGCTCTTCTTTGCCATCAGCGCGATGACGATGAGGAGCAGGACGGCTCCTCCCACGATGAGGCCTACGAGGGCGCCGGTCGACACGAGCTCTGGATCCGGTCCGGGTCTAGTTGATCGACTTGAACTTGAAGTTGGTCTTGCCGAGCGTGATCATATCGTTGTCGACGAGGTCGTGCTTCTGCACCTTGCGATCGTTGACGTAGCACCCATTCGTCGAGCCCGGATCGACCAGCGTGAAGCCGGCGGGCGAGCAATTGATCTGGCAGTGGTCGGTGCTCATGAAGCCATCGTTGACCACGATGTCGCTGGGCGGGGCCGTCCCGATCTTGGTCCCGCCAGAGCGGAGCCGATAGGTCTGGTACGCATTCTGGCCGTTGAGGGGAACCAGCCAGCCGACGATCGGGAAGCCGTCACTATCGCCACCGGCGCCGATCATCACCGTCTTCATCGGGCCGGCCGGCTTGGGCGCCTCGGGGGCCGCCTGCTGCATCACCGGCATCGGCATCGGCATCGGCTCTTCCTTCTTCCCGAACACCTTCGCGAGGATGATGAGGAGCAGCAAGAAGCCGACGATGCCCACGATCAGGATCCACCACGGGAACCCGCCCTTCTTCGCCGGCTGCCACGGGGGAGCCAGCGTCAGCGACACGGGATCCGTGTCGTCCTTGTCGATCTTGATCACGAGATCGTGCGGCTTGCCGTCCCACAGGAACCCGAAGTTCGACTTCGTGTCGAACCCCGGGAACGTCAGGTAGTACCGGTCGGCCATGCGGGAGAGGATCGCCTGGATCGACGAGGCGATGCCCTCGGCGTTCGAGACCGTGGACGCCGTGGGGATCATCGTCGTGATCACGTTGCCGGGCTCGGACAGCTCGCCCTTGTAGATGATCGCGAACGTCTGGATCTTCTCGCCGAGCGCCTGCTTCTTCAGATTCTGGAGCTGCGCCTTCGCCGCCTCGTTGTTGGTGTCGTTGCCGTCGCAGACGACGATCAAGGCCTTGCGAGATGCCGTGACGTTGTGCAGCTCGGACACCGCGAGGTTGATGCCCTCGACCATCGAGGTACCGAACTTCTTGTAATAGTCCTTCTGCGAGCCCAGCGCCTCGGCGGTGATGTTGCCGATCGGGCCCATCGGGACCTTCACCTCGGCCTTGTCACCGTACGAGATCAAGACGCCCTTCGAGCCGGCAGGGCCAGCCGTCGCGAACGGCACCGTCTGCAGCGCTTGCTTGAGGTTCTTCAAGATGCCGAGGTGCCGCGCCGGGCTTTCTTCGGCCTCGATCTCGTCGTTGCCGATCCAGACTTCCTGGCCGTTGATCACGAACGCGACCGCGATCGTCTCGGTGCCGGCGGTGTACGGACGCAGTGCGCTCGCCTTGAGGGTCACCGGCGGTTTCGCCGACGGATCCGTGATCACGAACTTCTCGACGGGCACGGTGGGCCCGCCGACGATCGTCGCTTCGATGGTGGGCGCGTCGTCCTTGGCCTTCGAGTTTGGATCGGGTGTCTTGACCGTGAGGAACACCTCGATCTGTCCGCCTTCGGCGACGACCGGCGTGATGCCCCACAGCGACGCGATCACTGCCCCCAGCACCGGGAGCATTGCGAACCTCGTGCGCTTCGTTCGGGTCATAGGCTCTTGAACTTCAGCATGGCGCTGCCGAACTTCACGAAGTCGTTATCGACGAGCTCGTGACGATCGACGCGCTTGTTGTTGACGTAGGTCCCGTTGGTCGACCCGGAGTCCCGGAGGACCCACATGCCGTTCTCCGCCTTGATCTCGGCGTGCTTGCTCGACATGAACTTGTCGTTCAGCACGAC
>JAYVRN010000364.1:0-5510 GCA_043776275.1 Myxococcales bacterium
GGCCTGCTCCTCACGCCGACGACGGGAGAGGTGTGGATCGAGGGCAAGAGCGTCGCGGGGCTCGGCGAGCGTGCGCTCCCTGGCCTGCGCGCACGGAACTTCGGCTTCGTGTTCCAGGGCTTCAACCTGTTTCCCGCGCTGACCGCACTCGAGAACGTCGCGATGGCGATCCAGATGAAGGATCCCAAGGCGAAGCGCCCCAAGGACGAAGCGAAGCGGCTACTCGAGATCGTCGGCCTCGGACCGCGCATGCACCACCTGCCCGCCGATCTGTCCGGAGGTCAGAAGCAGCGCGTCGCGATCGCCCGCGCGCTCGGCGGCAACCCGCCGATCCTCGTCGGCGACGAGCCCACCGCCGCGCTCGACACCAAGACCGCGCTGTCGGTGATGGAGCTGCTCCGCGAGCTGGCCACCACCGCAGGCCGCGCGGTCGTCGTCGTCACCCATGATCCTCGGCTCGAGCGCTTCGCCGATCGCGTCGTCCGCGTCGAGGACGGTCTGATCCAGTCGATCGATCGTCCCGCCGATCGTCCGATGTCCACCCACGCCCACGTCTGATCCCGGAGCCCATCCCATGAACAAGCTACTCAAGTCCCTCCTCGTCGCCGCTCCCCTCGCCGCGGGTACCGCATACTGGTTTGGGCACCAGACCACGCCCGCTCTGGCCCAACCGGTGCTCAATGCGCGCCCGTTGACCCTCGTGGCCCCCGGTCGCGTCGAGCCGGTGCGCGATCCCGTCAAGCTGGCGTTCGAGGCGCAGGGCCGGATCGTCGCGATCGAGGTCGACGAGGGCAACGCCGTCAAGGCCGGCCAGGTGATCGCGCGCCTCGACGACCGGCTGCCCGCCGCACGCGTCGCGGCCGCCGAGGCACAGCTCGCGCAGGCCCGGGCACGCTTCGCCTTCGCCCGGCGTGGCCCGCGTGGCGAGGATCTCGCCGCCGCGCGCGCCGAGGCCGACGCCGCGACCGCCGCCGCCGATCACCGTGGTGCCGAGCAGGCACGCAGCGAGGCGCTCGGCAAGACCGGCGCCGTTGCGACCTCGGTGGTCGACGCCGACCTGGCCGCGGCGCGTGTCGCCACCGCGCAGGCTGCCGCCGCGAAGGCGCGCTACCAGTCGCTCGCGAAGGGCACGCGGCTCGAGCAGGTCGAGGAGGCCGCCGCATCGATCCAGCTCGCCCAGGCCGAGCTCGATGCTGCCAAGGTCGCCCTGGACCAGACGCTGCTGCGCGCCCCGAGCGACGGCGTGATCCTCCGCCGCACCGCCGAGGTTGGCGCACTCGTCACCACGATGACGCCGATGCCGGTGGTCACGATGGCCGATCTGCGGCAGCTCGAGATCCGCGCCGAGATCGACGAGGCCGACGTGGCGGCGATCTCGGTCGGCCAGACCGCGTACGCCACGGCGGATGCGTTCGGGGATCGCAAGTTCCCGGTCCGCATCGCGCGCCTCACCAACGAGCTGGGCCGTAAGACCGTACGCGACGATGACCCGCGCGCGCGCGTCGACACGCGGGTGCTCGAAGTGATCGCGCAGTTCGACGGCGTGCCTGGCAACGTGCTCCCGCTCGGGCTGCGGATGAGCGTCCACGTCGCGAAGTAGCGGCGCGCATCTTCAGCGACCGAGAGCGCTCAGCGTCGAAGCTTCTCCAGGTACTTCGCCGCGGCACCGCGCATCGTCTCGGCGAGCTGTCGGAACTCGCGCAGCCGCGCCGACGACGTTCGCCAGGCGAGGCCGATCGTGCGTCCGGGCACCGGCGCGGCGAACGCGGAGAGCTCGATCGGCCCTCGCGGTTGCACGAGCGAGGCCGCGGCCGCCTCGGGCAACAGCGTCACGCCGAGCCCACCGGCCACCATCTGCACGAGGGTGGGCAGGCTGGTCGCGCGGAGCTCCATCGCCTCGGTCGCGCCACCCCGCTGGCAGACCTCGAGCGCCTGATCGCGCAGGCAGTGGCCATCCTCGAGGAGGAGCACGATCTCGGCGTCGAGATCGCTGGCGGCGAGCTTGCCGCGTTTGCGAGTGATCGCTGCCCCGCGTGGCGAGGCGACCACGAAGCCTTCGTGCGCGACCTCCGCCGTGGTGAAGTCGCCGGCGACCGGAAGTGCGAGTAGCGCGAGGTCGAGCTGCCCAGCCACCAGTTGTGCGAGCAGGCGGTGAGTCTGATCCTCGCGGAGGCTCAGCGCGAGCCGTGGAAACTTCGCGCGCACCGAAGGCAGCAGCGCCGGCAGCCAGTACGGCGCGATCGTAGGGATCACCCCCAGCCGCAGCGGCCCCACCAGCGGCTCGCCGCGACGGCGCGCTGCATCGGCCACCGCATCGACCGCACCGAGCGCCTCGCGCGCACGGGTCACGATCTCGTCGCCGGCGGGCGTGATCAGCACGGCGCGACGATCGCGCTCGAATAGCTGCACGCCGAACAGCCGCTCCGCGGCCTGGACCTGCGCCGATAGCGCCGGCTGGGAGATGCCGAGCGTCGTGGCGGCCTTGCGAAAGTTGCCCTGGTCGGCGACCGCGACGAGGCACTCGAGCTGGCGGATCGAAACGCGAGAAACGCGAGGGGACGGTTTCAACTTGAGCAACCTGCGGTCCGGAACCCATCGAAACCACATGCGCCGGTTTCGGCGAGGGCACCGCCCGGAACCAGCCCATGCGGGGTTGGCGATCGCACGTTGCTCAAGTTGAAACCGTCCCCTTTCTCGGCGAGGGCACTGCCCGGAACCAGCCAATGCGGGGTTGGCGATCGCACGTTGCTCAAGTTGAAACCGTCCCCTTTCGCCAGATCCAGACGATCGTCGCGATGCCGAGCACCAGCGTCACCGCGAACACCGGGAAGCCCGACGCGGCAGCCGCCTCGGGGCGCGGGGCCTCGAGGAGCGCCAGGCGCGGGGCCTCGCGGACCACGGTGGCGCAGACCAGCGCGGCGGCGCCTGCGCCGGTGACGAGCGTGAGGCCCGCGCCGTCCGGTGCGCGCAGCGTCCACAGCCAGCCCGCGGCCTCGATCACGAGCGCCGCGATCAGCAGATAGAGCCAGCCGTGTGCGCTCCCCTCGAGCGCGCCCCCGGAGCGCGCGAGCAGGACGGCGGCGATCACCGAGACCGCCCGGCCGACGAGGCCGAGGATCGCGAGCCGACGGCGCTCGCCACCCGTGGACCACCACGACGCGACGATCGCGAACAACGTGAGCATCGCTCCCAGCCACAGCAGCAAGCGCGGATAGATCGCGGCGGCGCCGTAGATCCGTTGACCCGCGGCATACATCGCGCGCCATGCGGGCTCGGCCTGCATCAGCTGATCGAGCTCGGTCCACGACCACGCGACGAACATGAAGCACACCGTCCCGACCGCGAGAGCGAGGCGGCGCAGGCGCAGGCTGGTCTTCGCCTTGGCGAGGTACAGCGCATAGAACCCGACGATCAGCGCGGGCACGACGGCGCCCCACCGCGGCCCCATCAGGAGGTTCGCCGTGTAGAACCGCCGCTGATAGAGGAGCTGGAGGAACAGCAGCGGCGCGACGCCCGCGGTGATCCCGCAGCCGAGCATGAAGGGCAGCCGATCGCGCACGCCGGCGGCGATCGGATCGTCGGCCTTGCGAAGCGACTGGACGAGGGCGTAGCCCGTGCCCGCGAGCACGTAGCTGATGAACACCGCGTGCAGCGCGAAGGTCCCGAGGTAGAGCGCCAGCCACAAGGTCGGCGCATCGCCGGTGAAGGGCCACATCAGCGCCCACCTTCCGGCGGCGTCGCGGCCGTGCCTACCTCGTCGAGCCAGGTCTTGATCTGCGCGAGCGTGGCGGGGTTTTCGGAGACCGGCCAGGTCGCGGGGGTCCCGGCGGCCTCCCAGCGCAGCAGCTGGATCAGCGCCTCCACATCGGTGGCGGTCCCGGCGAACGGTGGCATGAACGCCTTGGTGCGCTGGAGCTTGGCAACGTTCAAGCGGAGCTGATCATCGGTCCAGGTCCGCGTCAGCTCGACCAGGGCGTTCGCGCCGTGGAGTGTGTGGCAGGCATCGCACAGCGCGCGATGGACCTTGGCGCCGTGCCGCAGCTGCGCCGTCGGAAACCGAGCCTCGTCGCGAAGCGGATACGGATCGCCCGTGACCGCTCCGGTGGTGCGCAGCCTCGCGACCTCGTCCGGGGTCATCGACGTCGAGTACAGCACCCCACGCACGGTGTATGGCTTGCGCGCGCCTTCGCGCACGAACTCACCGGCGGCGGTCGCACCGAACGCAAGCACGAGCAGGAGCGTCGCGGTGGCGCCGTTGATGTAGAGCTTCTTCAAGATCAGGCCCACCACCACGTAGCCGCCGATCAGCGTCGAGGCCCCAGCTGCGACCCCGACGAACATCGTCATCGGCATCGAGCCACCCATCAGCCACTGGCGGCTATCGGCGGGGATCACCGCGACGAACCACAACGCGAGGATGGGCATCACCGCCATCGGGGCCGCGAACCGCGACGCACGCCGGATCAGCGCCGCCTTGCGATCGCGACCGAGGTCCATCGTGTTGATCACCACGCACGCCACCAGCGCACCGAGCGTGGCGGCCACCGCGGTGCGGAACAGCAGCGAGGGCCAGAAGCTCGCGTTGAAGAACCCGGCCCACATGCCGGCGCCCTCGAGCCACTTCCCGGGCGTGAGCTGCCACGACAGGATCCCGTTGATCCAGAACAGGCTCATCCACGCCGCCCCTGCATAGATCAACAGGAGCCGCCGTCGTGTGCGATCGTCGAGACGCGGCCCGAACCGATAGAACGCATAGCCCGACACGATCTCGATCGCGAACCACACCCACTCCGTCGCCCACAGCCAGTGGAACTCGTCGACCATGAGGCCGATCGTGCGTGCCCCGACCTGGATCGTCGTGAACCACATCGCGACGCCGGTGAGCGCGCCGATCACGAAGCTCACGAGGACGAGGATCTTGAAGTACCCATCGACGAACGTGCGCGCGTCCTGCACGCCGCGCTGGGCGCTCCTCTCGAAGTAGTAGAGCAGGAGCCCGCCGCCGATCGCGAACTGCGCGAGGAACACGTGCAGGATCCCCACGCCACCGATCACGAGCCCCTTCATGAGGGGACCGAACTCGTTGACCGGGTAGTACGGGATCGAGGCGGGATCCACGGTGCTTGGATGCTACAGCGGCTCGTCCGACAGCGGATATTTCGCGCGGTCGGATGCGTCGAAATGCCACCACTCGGTCGCGATCGCCGTGAACCCGGCCCGCTTCATCGCCGCAGCCAGCCTGCGGGCCTCGACGCCCCGCTCGCCCTTGAGCGCACGGTTGCCGTGGGCAGCCACGGACAGGTCGTCGAACTCCGTGGGGAGGACCACTGCCGCGCCATCCTGATCGACCACGGCGAGATCCACCGCCGCCCCACGGCTGTGGTTCGAGCCGAGCTTCGGGTCCGCCACGTAGCGCGGGTCCGGGGTGTGCTTCCAGAGCAGCTTCTGGATCGAGGTGGGCCGGTAGCAGTCCCAGAGCAGCAGGCGGCGGTCCTGCGCGCGGAGCAGCT
>JAYVRN010000365.1:0-5506 GCA_043776275.1 Myxococcales bacterium
ATTGGGCCCGCAGCAGTTGACGCCACCGTCGCAGTGGTGGGCCCCCGAGGGCGCGCCGATCGTCGCCGAGTAGCTGGTATCCGGCGCGCGGCTCGGCGATCCTGGGCGCATGGATCAGGACGATGGGGGCGACACGGTGGTCAACACGGCCAACCCCACCGACGAGCGTCCCTCCTTGCCTCCCGCCGCGATCGGGCTCACCCCGATCGCGCAGCGCTACAAGCTCGGCGTGCAGCTCGGCAAGGGTGGCATGGGCGAGGTCCTCGACGCGATGGATGAGCAGATTGGTCGCGAGGTCGCGATCAAGCGCATGCGGGCGGAGGCGCCGAGCGAGAAGCAGATCGCGCGGTTCATGCGCGAGGCGCGGATCCAGGGCCGGCTCGAGCACCCGGCCGTGGTCCCGGTTCACGAGCTGGGGCGCGACGCGCAGGGCAAGCCATACTTCGCGATGAAGAAACTCAAGGGCACCACCCTGGCCGAGATCCTGAAGGAGGAGACCACCGCGAGGTACCCGTTCCAGCGTCAGCTCCGCGCGCTCGCGGACGTGTGTCTCGCCGTCGAGCTCGCCCATACGCGCGGGTTCGTCCACCGCGATCTCAAGCCCGACAACATCATGCTCGGCGACTTCGGTGAGACCTATGTCCTCGACTGGGGTGTCGCCAAGGTCACCGGTGAGGACGATAGCGCCCTGGTCGCGAGCGAGGAGCCGGGCGAGGGGCTGGTCACGGCGGCGGGAGCCGCGGTCGGGACGCCGGGCTACATGGCGCCGGAGCAGGCGCGCGGGCTCGCCGACATCGATGCGCGCGCGGACGTCTACTCGCTCGGCTGCGTGCTGTTCGAGGTGCTGACCCACGATCGGCTGCACCCCGGCGGTCAGGCGGGCATGCAGTCCGCGCTGGCGGGCATCGATAGCCGCCCCACCCACCGCACCCCGGACCGGGAGATCCCACCGGAGCTCGACAACCTCACCGTGCGCGCGACCACACCGGTGCGCGAGCAACGGATCGCCACCGCGCGCGAGCTCGGCGAGCGGATCCAGATGTTCCTCGACGGAGATCGCGACACCGAGCTACGCAAGACGCTGGCCAAGCAGCACCTGGAGAACGCGCTCGCCGCGTTCGCCGAGGAGGATCGCAGCGCCGCGATGCGCGAAGCCGGGCGCGCGCTGGCCCTCGATCCCACGCTCCACCGCGCCGGCGAGCTGATCACCCGGATGATGCTCGAGCCACCGACGACGCTGCCGCCCGAGGTGGTGAAGCAGTTCGATTCCGACAGCGCCGACATCGTGCGCCGCACCTCGGGGCCCGCCGCGGTGGCCACCGGGAACTACCTCCTGTTCGCACCGCTGCTCGCGCTGGCCGGCGGTGGCGCGAGGCTGACGGAGCTGCTGCTCATGGTGGGGCTGTCGGGGATGGCGGTCCTGTTCCTGCTGTGGATGCGCCGGCCGGGCCGACCGTTCCTGGCGGCACCGGTGCTGATCATCCACGTCGTGCTGATCGCGGTGGTCGGGCGGCTGTACACGCCGTTTCTGCTCGCACCTGGGGTCGCAGCGGTCACGGCGATGGGCTTCATGACCGGGCCCCAGTACGCGAAGCGTCAGGCGACCTGGGTGGCCACGGTTTGTCTCCTCGGCGTCGCGCTGCCGTTCGTGGGGGAGCAGCTCGGGTGGCTCGCTCCCTCGTTCACGGTCTCGGCCGAGCACGGCTTCGCGGTGATCGTCTCGCCGATGTTCCGGGGCACCACGTCGACGGTGCTCCTGATGTTCCTGTACGCCGCCGCGATCATCGTGGCGTGCGTGGTGATGACGCGCGGCCTCAAGAACGCGGAGCGTCGTGCGCGGGCTCACATGCACCTGCAAGCGTGGCAGCTGCGCCAGCTCGTGGCGCAGCCCGGGAGCTGAGCGGGTCGCGCGGACACACCCGCGTCAACCGGACTCGCCGCCCGTCAGTTCTCGACGACGCGGACCCGATTGAACGGGACGTTCTCGCCGCGTCCACCATCCGCGAGGTAGAGGCGCGAGCCATCGGGCTCGACGGAGAGACCCTCGAGCCCGTAGAGCTCGGACGCGAGCTTGTCATCGGCATCGGCGTAGCCGCTCTCGCCACTGCCTGCGACCGTCTCGACGGTGGTGCCGACAATGCGGCGCACGCGGTAGTTGCCGAGGTCGGTGACGTAGATGTCGCCGGCCGCGGTGATCGCCATGCCCTGCGGGTGGTTGAACTTCGCGTCCATCATCACGCCATCGGCGAACCCCGCTCCGCCGGAGCCGGCGAACGTGGTCACCGCGCCGTCCATGCCGATGATCCGGATCCGGTGGTTGTCGTAGTCGGCGATCACGAGCTTTCCGTCGGCGCGGACCACGAGCTGATACGGCGTGGAGAACCGGGCGGCGGCGCCGGTGGCATCTGTCATGCCCTTGGCGTCCCAGGTCCCGGCGAGCACCGTGAGCTGGAGGTTGCGCGGGTCGAAGATCTCGACCACGTGGTGCATGTAGTCGCCGATCGCGAGCCGGCCATCGGCCATCACGGCGAGCCCACGCGGGCGGCCGATCTTGTCGACCACCAGCTCTGCCACGTGGCTGCCCGGGTTGATCCGCCAGATCGCACCCGACATCAGGTTGTGACCGGAGCCGGTGCCGTCGTTGTCGGTCGAGACCCAGAGCACGCCGTCCTTGCCGAACGCGAGTCCGAACGGCCGCTTGAAGTTCGCTTGATTGATCAGGGTGGAGGTCTCGCCGCTCACCACGTCGACCACGCGGAGCTTGTCGTTGTCGAAGTCGGCGACGTAGAGCCTTCCGTCGGGACCGTAGGCGACGTTCACCGGGTTGTTGAGTCGAGCGACGCCGCGCGCGCCATCGACGTAGCCGGCGCCCGCGGCACCCGTCAGGGTGCTCACGCCTTCGGTCCACGGCGGGGCGGCGTCGTCGCCGGGCAGATCGGCGGAGGTGCAGCCGCCGAGGCCAGCGAGGCCTGTGACGCCTGCGAGCACGAGGTACAGGGAGAGCTGGATCCGCGGCATGCCGAGATCAAATAGCAAGACGCGGCCCATCTCGAGGACCGCCCGATCTCACCGGGTTGCATGGGCTGTGGTCGCTGAAGCGTCGTCGCTTTGCGCAGTGCTTGCGCCTGGGCGATCACGCCCCGAGCGCCCTCGCACATTGGTCGCAGAGGCGCGCTCAGAACCCGGTCGTCAGGAGCGGCAGGATGAGCGGAACCGCCGTGGCGGGCGCGGGATCCTCGAACGTGCGGACGAAGCTGCGATACACGAGGTAGCCGAACCCGACGTTGGCAGCGGTGTAGACCAGGCGTGCGGGGAGCTGCTTCCAGCCGGTCATGCACCACAGGTTGAACGCTCGCACCACGTCGTTGCCGCCGTGGAACAGGACGACGTCCTTCGCGAAATCAACCCACAGCCCGGTCGCGAGCACCGTGAGCGCGAGCTGCCCATAGCGGTTCGACGGCCACGCATCGGTGAGCACGAGCCCCGCGAAGCCGCCGAGCAGCAGCGCGTCGGTGATCTTCGGAGCCAGGTAGAACAAGATCCGATCGCCCTTGGTCTGCAGCCCGTGCACATAAGTCCAGCCGAACCGGAACCGGCCGGAGCGCGGATCGCGACCGGGGGGAAACAGGTGGATGCTATCCACACTGGCGCCGACCAGCTTCGCGCCGATCGCGTGACTGCCTTCGTGGATCCCCACGCCGAGCAGGTACATCGGCGGGGTCAGGCCAAGCCCCAGATAGACCAGGGTCCGATCGCTGGGCTCGGCGCGGGCCCCCCCGGCGAGCGAGGCGAGGACGACGGCGATGGCCAGCACGCGCACGACGGATGGACGATCGCATACAGTCGAGGTCATGGCGCGTGGGAACACGAAGAAGGCTCCGGCCAAGCAGGGGCCGGCTCCGAAGGTGGCAAGGACTCCGAGCAAGGCCGTGGCGAAGGCCAAGCCACCGAAGACCGTGGCTGTGGCGAAGGCGAGGCCGCCCAGGGCCGCGGCTGTGGAGAAGACCAAGCCGCCGAAGGCCGCGGCCGTGGCCAAGGCGCCGTCCATGCGAGCCGCCAGGACCGAGGATGCCGAGCCGAGCGACACCGAGCTCATGCTGCAGACGCTCGCATGCCCGACCTCCACGGCAGATCGCCTGAGCGAGCTGTGCGAGGCCGCGGTGCTCCGCACCAAGGAGGATCTCTCCGGGATCGCCGCCGCCGACCTGGTCTGGCGCAAGCGCCCCGAGCGCGAGGCCGTCTCGGTCGCGATCCAGGGGCTGGCCAATGAGCTCCAGCGCCACGGCGAAGTGATGGTCGCGCTCTACGAGCAGCTGCGGAACATCGCCGAGGACGAGGCCGACCACGGGGACCTCGAGATCCCTGACGTGATCGAGCGACTCCGGCCGCTGCTCAATTCCCTGTCGCCGGAGGAATGACATAGATCGCATCGACCTCGGCGAACCCGAGCCGATGCGCGAGGCGGCGAGACGCGACGTTGTCCTCGTCCGCGCCCCACACCGGCTCGCGGCCCCGGGCACGCTCGTCGCGGATCATCGCCGCGGCCACCAGCGTGGCGAGCCCGAGCTGGCGCGCGGAGGGCAGCGTGTCGACGGAGACGTCAAAGTAGTTCGGGCTGCGCCACGGCGCATAGGCGAAGCACACCGGGATTCCATCGACCCACGCGGCCCACACGCGCTCGGCGCCACGCAGCTCCGCGGCGAGCGCGGGCGGCACGTGATCGAGCGGGGCATCGCCGAGCAGGTGGGCGCCCTCGAGATCGGGCAGCGCGTCCGGATCGGCGAGCGTGTGCAGGAGCGCCTTGCCATGCGGCAGCGCCGGAGCATCGATCGTGAGGATCGTGTGATCGGGGAGATCGCGTGCGAGGGCAGGGACGTCGGCCACGCTGGTGATCACGATCAGCTTCGCGCGTGCGTTGCCGACGCAGCCCTCGTGTTGCCAGCTGGTGGGATCGGCCGCGATGCCATGCGCCTCGACCCACCGGGGGAGATCCGGCACATCCAGGATCATGGCTGCTTGGCGGGTAGTCCGCGGAGGTAGCCGATGGCGGCCTTCGCGTCGTCGAGGAGGCAGAGGTTGTAGGGCTTGTTGCGCAACGGGCCGGTCTTGATCCGCCGGACCACCGCGCGCTCGATCGCCGCCACTGCGCGCGGATCGTTGAGGGCCCGGAGGTGCGAGACCGCGTCCTGCCGCTTCTCGCACGAGGCCTCCTGCTCGAGATCGAGCGTGTACGCGGCGAGGAGATCCACTTGATCGAGCAGCTTGCGCCGCTCCACGACCGGCCGCACGGCGTGTCGCCGCTCGAGATCCTGGCTCACGGCGGCCTTCACGAGCAGCGGCCTCGCCTCCGGATCCGCGGTCTGTGCCCACAGCTCGAACGCGCGGGCCACGACCTTGACGTCGCGGTCGGCGGCCATCGCGCGGAGGTTCGCGCGCAGGATCGCGTTGGCGCCGAGGTTCGGATCGAGCTGCAGCGCCGCCTCGTAAGCGCCGAGCGAGGGGTTGC
>JAYVRN010000366.1:0-5482 GCA_043776275.1 Myxococcales bacterium
GTGAGCTTCGCCGCCTGCAGCGCGCGGGTCACCGAGCCGAACACCTTGCGCGCGGCGCGGCCGTGCGGATGGATGTTGGCCTCGGACAGCGTCATCCGCGGCTGGCGCTTCGCGAGCTTGCGGAGCAGGACGACCACCTCCTTGCGGGTGTACGCCTCGCGCACGAGGCGCACGGTGGCGTAGTCCAGGCCGGCCGCCTCGATCGCCTCGCGCCAGCTCCCGAACAGCCGCTGCCCGGCACCTACCATCCGTGGATCCACCCGGTTCATCGCCACGGAGTGACCGGCGCCGTGGAGCGCCTGGATCTCCTCGATCACGCGATCCTCGGTCCACGGATCATCGTAGCGAATCCGTCGCGGTTTCTTGATCCCCGCGAGCCTGCGCGCGCGGTCGATGGTGCCGAGGTACTTGTAGAGCGCGTAGACCAGCCCGTCGGAGCCCGCCTCGAGAATCGCACCGACCACCATCCGCACGCCCTCCCGATCGAGGGCGCGCAGCTCGGAGATCACGCGCCTCGCAGACCACGTTCGCTTGCGCGGCATCGCCGCGATGCCCACCGCACGGCGCGCGGCGGCGATCGTCCCGAAGTGGACGCGCATCGCGAGGAACAGCGGATGCGGGAGCTCGTGGTGCCGTACCACGCGGCCGTCACGGCCGAGGGCTCGCAGCTCCTCGATGGTCCGCGCCCGGGACATCAGCGGCGCGCGCGGCGCCCGCTCTCGGCGCGGCGGCATGCGGCTCACCGCCCCGCGGTGTGCCCGGACCAGGACTCGTAGTCCGCGATCCGCTTTGCCAGGATCTGCACGTCCTCGCCGACCTTGGCACGGCCATCCGCGGCGACGACGAGCAGGCCCATCGCGGCCTGGAGCAGGCGGCCGCCGGTGAGTGGGAGGTTCGCGCCGCGCAGCGCGTACTCGCGGACCTCGGAGATCTTGAACGCGACCTGGCCGACCTGCAGGTAGTCCCCGCGGAGGAACACCACGTCGGCGCCGACGAGCAAGGCGTTCTCGATCTCTCGCATCGCGGACGCCTCGCCCTTGCCCTCGGCTTGCGCGCGCATCCGGCGCTTCGCATCCTCGTAGACCTCGGGGCGCGTGATCGGCGCATCGCGCGTGTAGGGCGCGAGCTGCTCCGAGATGCCCTTCGCGGCCTCCGGGCCATCGGCGACGTGGAGTGCCACCTCGAGATCACCGAGCGCGAGCAGGAGATCGCGGCTGCGCGAGCGGCGGCGTGCCTCGCTGAAGCGCTCGTGCGCGAGGTACGCGAGGCCGGCGCAGGCGAACACGCCACCGGGCACGATCGAGAGCGCGGCCGCGGCGACCCCTGCCGTCGCCACGCCGGACCACACGAGCGGCCCCGTGGGCGAGCGACCGATCAACTCCACGCGATCGAGCAGGCGCGCATCGAGGCGGATGATCGGATTGCCGGGAGGCGCGATCACGAGCCAGGCGCCATCGACGCCGATGCCACTCCGGGGCAGGAGCCGCTGGCGATCGAGCGCGGTGGTGGGGAGGGCGGATTCCATGGTCACCCGAGGTCGACGACTCCCACCTCGGCGAGGCGCGAGAACGCGAGCAGCGCCTCGGCCTCGCGCACGTTCGCAGACTTGATCAGCGACAGCAGGTCCCACCGGCCGTCGACTCGCTCCGCGAGCTCGATCTCCGCGTCCGTGAGCTGGAGCTCCGGGGGCGCGAACGTCACGTCCATCAGGCGGCGCGGCACGCGGTGGCGCGACAGGAGCTGCTTGGCGACTTCGGCCACGCGCGCGCGCTCGATCTGCGAGAACGTGCGGCGCACCTCGGAGTCACTCGGATCCTGGTGCAGGGCCTGAGTGGCCATCGCGAGAGCGCCGGCTCGATCGCCCTGGCGCAGCCGGCCACGCGCACCCGCGGCGAGCTCCACCGCGGAGTTGGTGCGCTCGCGATGGCGCCGATCCACGGTCAGGCGCTCGGTCTCCACCATCTTGACCAGGGCATCGTAGGTGCCGAACCGCTCGCCCGCGAACGCGGCGGCGATGTCGGCGGCGGTGTGACGATCCCCCGCGAGGGCCCAGATCCGCTGGTGATCGAGTACCGAGCCATCCTCGCCGGCAGGGGGCGCGGCGCTCGGAGGGACATAGAACGTGACGTCGTCCGCACCGAGGATCCCCATGATCTCGTTCATCCGCGCGGAGCGGCGCCGGGCGACGGTCAGGCAGATGTCGATCGCGAGCTGGGCCACCACGCCGGTCGCGGGTGGTTGCACCTTGGGAATAACGTCGAAGGTCCCATCGGTCCACGTCACGATGTCCGTCACCGCTTCGCGGATCTTGGTCGCCAGGATGTCCACCAGGTCGATCTCGGTGATCAGGCCCGACATCAGGAGCACCTTGCCGAGCGGGACGCCGGTCTCGGCGCGGGTCTCGAGCGCATCGGCGAGCGCGCGCTCGGCGACCAGGCCACTGCGGACGAGGATCACACCGAGCTGCTCGTCGCGGCGGTTCGAGCTGGCCCACACGATCTGGCCGTTCTCGACGACCAGGCTGCGCGCGAGGCCCCGCCGATCGAACGTGATCGGTCCCGAGAGCTTGCGCCGGGCGACCCATTCGAGGACGTCTTCGGCGGGCATGGTGCTGAGCGCGCCGCGCACCGACATGCCTTTGAGCATAGCGGAGAATCGGCTAAGGTGTGGCTGATGGCCGAGACGTCGCCGCCTGCCAAGGGCATCGTCATTCACCCGCAGATGATCCTGGTCGGCGCTGGGATCGCCGTGCTCGGCCTGATCATGGCCGGCGCGTTCCTCTGGATGGTCCCGAACGCCGCGGCGCGCGAGACCAAGGCCGCCTGCCGCGGCCTGCGGGCGGATCAGCCGCTGAACTCCGCTCTCTGTGGTGGCGCCACGTCCTGCAACCTCCCGGTCAGGGCGCCTGACTTCACCGCCGTCGATCATCAGGGCAAGCCGGTCAAGCTGTCTGATTTCCGCGGCAAGGTCGTCCTCCTGAACTTCTGGGCCTCGTGGTGTGGGGTCTGCAAGACCGAGAAGCCCGCGCTGCGCGCGATGGCGGATGAGATGGCGAGCGATGACTTCGTGGTCCTCGCGCTCGCCTCGGATCACAGCTGGGGCGAGGTGCTGGTCGCGCTGGTCGAGGGCCTCGCGCCCACGTTCCGGCTCCCCGAAGGCGCGCTCGATCTCGCGGCCGCGCTCAAGGCCTACAGCCAGGCGCTCCCCAACGGGATCCCGTTCAAGGTCCTCCTGGATCCGCCCGCGGGCGACGGCAACATCGGCCAGATCACCGCGTCGTGGGGCATCAAGGCGGTGCCCGAGAGCGCGCTGATCGACCGCGATGGCACGATCCGCGCGTACTTCGTCAACAAGCGGGACTGGGAGTCCCCGGTGGCGAAAACCTGCCTGCGCTCCGTCCTCGACGAGTGAGCCCGGGGTAGGCTGCCTCATGGCACGGGTGTTGGTGATCGACGACGAACCGGACGTGGTTCGGCTGATCGTCAAGGTGCTATCGGGCCGCGGGCACGTGGTCCAGGTCGCGCGTGATGGCGCGAGTGCGCTGGCGCGGGTCAAGCACGAGCCGCCCGATGTGATCCTGCTCGATTCGGATCTCCCGAAGATCGATGGCGCCGAGGTGTGTCGCCGGATCAAGGGCGACAAGGGCACCGAGGCCATCCCGGTCGTGATGATGACGTCCTCGTACATCGACATTTATGACGTCGGCGCCGAGGGTGGCCCGGAGGCGTTCGTGGTGCGCCCGTTCGTGCGCGAGGTGCTCGCCAACGTCGTCGAGCGCGTCCTGTTCCGCCGCTAGTTGATCGCGCCATGCCGATCGATCGCGTCCCGTTCACGATCCTCACCGGCTGGCTCGGCGCCGGCAAGACCACCGCGCTGAACCGGATGCTCGCGGCGCAGCACGGCAAGAAGATCGCGGTCCTGATCAACGAGCTCGGCAGGATCTCGATCGACACGCAGCTGATCATCGGCCGTGGTGGCGACGTGCTCGAGCTGGCCGGCGGCTGCGTGTGCTGCAAGGTCGATATCAAGAACGACCTGTGGGACGGGATCGGGGACATCATCGCCCGCAGCGCGCCGGACCACGTGGTGCTCGAGACCACCGGCATCGCCGAGCCGGCCGCGATCCTCGAAGGCCTGGTGCGGGTGCCCGAGAAGGTCCGCGATCGCGTCATGCCTGCAGGCGTGGTCTGTGTCGTCGATGCCGAGGCCGGAGGCGCCGCGCTGACCACCCGCGAGGAGGCGCGCGAGCAGGTGATGTCCGCCGATCGCGTGCTGCTCGCGAAGCTCGATGTCGCCAGCATCGATGCGGTGCGCGCCACCCATGCGCTGCTCGACGAGCTCGCGCCCCACGCCGAGCGGGCGAGCTTCCCCACCGACGAGGCCGGGGCGCGCGCGATGACCTCATGGATCGTCGAGCCGCGCAAGCTGCGTGCGTGGTCGCAGCCGTCGCGTCACGCCGAGCATGATCACGCGCACGCGCCGCACGCGCACGCCAACCAGATCGTCGCGGTCACGTTCACCGACGATGCGCCACTCCTCGGCGATCGGGTGCTCGCCGTGCTCGATGCGCTCGGCGACCGGCTCCTGCGTGCCAAGGGCTTCCTCAACGTGGCGGGCGACGATCGCCGCGGCTTCGTGGAGCGCGCCGGGATCCGCACCGAGCTCCGGCACCTCGAGTTGTGGGGGGAGGCGCCACGCAAGACCGAGCTGGTGCTGATCGGCGATGGGCTCGACGAGGCGGCGATCCATCGCGCGCTGTGGGCCTGCCGGTCCGGCCTGTTCGGCTGATCGGGCCGGTTCGGCTGATCCGGGCAGGTTCCAGCATCCAGCTGCATCCAGATCAACCGGCCGGGCGAACAACGGGGTACCTAGCACCTGGAGGTTCCTGATGCGCCACGTCCTGACGATCGGTTTCGCATTCGCGCTCGCTGCGTGCGGTGGCAAGAGCAAGGGCTCGGCGCCGCCTGCGGGCCCTGACAAGCCCCTGTTCGAGCGGCTCGGCGGCCAGCCCGCGATCAACGCGGTGGTCCACGAGTTCGTGGCCACCACGGGCGCGGACCCGCGGATCAACATGTTCTTCACCAACGTCGACATCCCGAAGCTCGAGAAGGCGATGGACGATCACATCTGCTCGATCACGGGCGGAGGGTGCACGTACGCGGGCAAGTCGATGCTCGATGCGCACACCAACATGAAGGTCATGCAGAAGGACTTTGACGCCTTCATGGACGATCTCGACAAGACCCTGACCAAGCTGAACGTCCCCGCCCGCGAGAAGGGCGAGGTGCTCGGCGCGTTCCGTGGGATGGCGGCCGACGTCGTCGGTCACTGACCCGTACGGATCACAACCAGGCGGCGGCGCGGACCTGCGTCAGCGCGGCCTCGCCCGCGATCAGGCCCGCATCGTCGGCGTCGTGGATCGCGAGGCCGATCAGATCGCCGCCCGCGGGCGCCGCACCGAACGCGGCGTCCACGGCGATCC
>JAYVRN010000367.1:0-5479 GCA_043776275.1 Myxococcales bacterium
GGCATCGAAGGCCGAGAACACCTTGTCGAGCCGCTCCACGAGCTCCTCGGGGGAGAGCTGCTTCGCCAGGCCGGTGAAGCCCTTGAGATCCGCGAACAGGACGGTGACCGCTTCGAGCCCATCGGCGATCACCTTGGGGCCGTCCTTGAGCCGCGCCGCGATCGGCACCGGAAGCAGATTCTCGAGGAGCGCCTCGCTCCGCGCACGCTCGTAGGCGAGCAGTGCGCTCTGGACGAACCGGAACCGTCGCGCGATCTCCGCGCGCCCGCTGACCATGATCGCACCGACCAGCGCGACGACCACCCACAGCACGTTGACCGCGATGTCCGAGGTCGAGGTGTGGGGCGAGACCACCAGCACGGTCACCATCGCGGCCGACAGCACACTGCCGACGACGAGCACGTAGATCGTCCGCGCGAGATCCACGCCGGCGCCGATCAGGAGCGCGAGCAGGAAGCCACCGATCGTGTAGCGGAACACCTCCGGCGTGGCGACCGCGGCCAGCGCCACCGTGCCTCCCAGCACCGTGGCGAGCACGATCACGCCCATGACCTGCCACCACCGGCGGTACACGCTGCGCGGCCCGAAGGCGATTGCGATCGCGGCGAGCAGCACCGGGAGCACGACGCCAAATCGGATGATGAAGAACGGCGTACGCTCGCCGGGGACGGCCGCGAGATCGAGCCCGACCGAGGCCACCCAGAGCAGCGTGATCGCCACCAGCGCGATCCGATAGAACCGCCGCACCTCGCGGCAATAGGCCTCCATGAACGCCAGCTCGCGCGCGGGATCCGTGAACGCGAGGGTCCACGTCTGAGCCGGCTCGGCGCGCATGGGTCCTCTAACCTATCGCGGAGCGCCCCTCCGTGCGCAGGACGAGGCAGGCATCGCCGAGCTCGTGGCTCGACAGGCCGTGGGCCGCTGCGAGCAGGATCCCCCGCTCCAGGCGAGCTCGTGACGCGAACGCCTGCAGCAGCTCGAAGTGACTCTCCCCGGGCATGTGGAGCCCGCTGATCAGCCCGTCGACCACCTGGGGCTCGTAGGCGGCATCGAGCCGGAGCGTCGCCACGCCCGAACCCGCCCGCAACACGCCGTCCTGCTGCGCCGCGGCCTCGAGCGCGCGCACGACCGTGGTGCCCACGGCGATCACCCGCCCGCCCCGCGCCTTCGCGGCCGCGATCGCCGCGATCGTGGGCTGCGGCAGCTCGTACCGCTCGGGCCACGGCAGCGTGCGATCGAGCCCGTCATCGCCGGTCGACGACAATCCGGCGGCGTGGGTCAGGGTCGCCAGCTCCACACCCGCCCGACGGAGCCCGAGCAAGATCTCCCAGGTCAGCGGCCGCCCCGCCGAGGGCATCTCGGCCGCCCACGGCCGCGCGGCGTACGCCGTCTGCACCGCATACAGTGGCAGCCGCGCCACGCGGTGAGCGTACTGCACGGGCGATCCCGCCGCGTAGAGCGCCTGCCACAGCTCGTCGCTGGCGAGCGGCGCGATCAGCTCGACCTTGCGTCCCGCCACCGCGGTCACCGTCGCGGAGAACGTCCCGATCTGGACCCGCTCGCCCACGGCCAGCCGCGGTGGTGCGGCGCGATGCTCGGTCCGCGTGAGGTGATCGCCTTCTCCGAGCAGCACGCCCGACAGCCGGCTCCCATCGACCGGGCCGGTGAGGCGCAGCTCGAACGACGCTCCGGCATGGGTCGTCCCGGGGAGCGAGGCCGGGAGGGTCGCTGCATCGTTGACGATCACGAGGTCGCCCGCGCGCAAGAGCCGCGGCACGGCGGCGAAGGTCACGAGGCGCGGCTCGTCGGAATCGAGCACGATCAGGCGCACCGCGTGTCGCGAGATCTCATCGGTGCGGAGCTGCGCGCCTCCGCTCCCGACCGGCTCGGTCCACGACGCACGCTCGCCACGCGGCGCGGTCCGCGCGAACTTCACGACACCACCCACTGCGGCGCGGCGAGCCGGGCGCCGCTCGGCGCACGCTCCGGGTGCTCGATCATCGCGATGATCCTGCGCGCGACCTCGGAGGGCCGCTGCAGCGACGACGGATCGGCTTCGGGCATCGCGGCGGCGTGCATCACCGCGGCACCGTCGAGCTCGCGGTCAGTGGCGAGCGCTACACGCTGGCCGAGGGTGACGTCGTGACGTTCCGCGGCGACCAGCGCCACAGCTATCACAATCCAGGCGCGGCGCCCGCGATCGCCTATTCGGTGATCGCGTTCGCTCAGGTCAACTCGTAGCGCGCGCTGGGCGTCAGAACTTGTAGCTGGTGCCGAGCCGCAGATAGAGCTGGAAGTCGGTGTCCGCCATCGGACCCGAGAACATGTTCGTGAACAGCGCGCGCTCACCGCCGAACGCGCCCTCGAGGATGCCGTAGATGTTCCAGCGCTGATAGACCGCGATCTCGGCCGAGATCGCGAGGTTGAACCGGATCCCCGAATCGCGATCGAAGAAGCCCATCCCCGAGCTGCCGGTGAGCTTCTCCGCGCGCTTCTGATCGTCGGCGGTGAAGTTCGCCGCCGCGACGTTGTCGATCACGGCCGACTTGTAGTCCTTGCAGACCTGGATCGGATCGCTGGTCTCGAACCCGCCGTTGGAGGTGTTCGTCGAATCGAGCGCCGGGCAGTGCCGATCGCTGTAGATCTGCGCGTACGCGCGACCGGAGATCGTCACCTGCGAGAGCGCGGTCAGCGACGCCGCCATGCCGAGGTCCCAGGTCACGCCATTGCGAGCCGAATCGTCGAGGAGCTTGGAGCCCCACCACAGCTCGGTGAACGCGGCCGCCGAGAACGGCTCCTGGTTGACGAGCATCATCCGCCCGCCGAGCCCGAGCTCGCTGCGAGCGAGCATCGTGCGCACCGCGACGTTCGCATCGAAGCCGAACTGCTTCGCGATGCGGCCCGCGCCGACCGTGATCTTGCCGTTCAGGAAGTACGGATAGCCGACGTCGAAGTCGATCGTGGAGCGGCCGCGCGACAGCGTGCGAGCGCCATGCGACGACAGGCCGCGCTGTTCGGACGACAGCTCGGTCTCGCTCATGCCGGCGACCGCGAGCTCGCGCGACACGGTCTGGGTCTTGCCACCCTCGATCGTCAGGGTCTGCTCGAACGGCTGGAAGCCGGGCGATTCGATCCGCACGACGGTCTCACCGACCTCGACCTCGATGTCGATCGGGGTCTTGGTCTCGGCGCCGTCCTTGTCCTTCGCCGGCAGACCGTTGATCAGCACCGCTGCCTTGCTCGGCGTCGACAGGATCCGGAGCCGGCCGACCGCCTTGAGGTCCGCCTGCACCGTGACCGACTGGCCCGGCTCGATGCGGACCTTCTGCTCGAACTGCTTGAAGCCATCGAGGCGGACCACCACGGGGTGCTCGCCGGCCGAGAGCTTCTTCTCCTGCGGGACCTTGCCGACGCCCGCGCCATCGATGAACACCTGCGCATCGGGGACCGAGGACACGACCTTGAGGATGCCCTGATCGCCGGGAGCCTCCGGGTTGAGATCGAACTTCACGATCTGCGAGCCGCCCGCGGCGACGGTGACCTTCTTCTCACCGGTGGTGAACCCCGCCGCCTTGACCTGGACGATGTGCTCGCCGGCCTTGACGTCCTTGATGTCGACCGGGACCGGCCCCATGTCCGTGCCATCGATCAAGGCGCGCGCGCCCTGCGCATCGGAGAGCACGCGAACCACGCCGACGCCGCCGTTGAGCAGCGCGGCGAGCTCGGCGCGGACCTTGATCTGCTGGTTCGCGACCACCTGGACGGTCTGGCGCCACGGCAACCCGGGCGCCTTCTTGACCTCGATCACGTGGATGCCTTCGATGACGTTGTTGATCACCGCCGGCGTGTTGTCGGGGTGCTTGTTGCCATCGATCGAGACCTCGGCATCGGGCACATCGGCATCGACGACGATCGTCCCGTACTTCGGCTTCGCGATCTCCTTGAGGACGGACGCGATGGTCTGGATCTGGTTCTCCTTGGCCTCGACCCACTGCTGGTACGGCTCGAAGCCGTCCTTCTTGATCTCGAGCAGGTGGCGCCCCACCGAGGTGGTGAGCACGACGGGGACCTGGCCCTGCGGCTGACCATCGAGGATCACCGTCGCGCCGAACATGTTCTTGTCCGCGTCGGCGCGAATGTCGAGCTTGGGCGGCTCGGCCTTCTTGACCAGCGGGATGAACAGCTCCTGGACGGTGCGCAGCTTGCCGACCTTGAACGGCCGGGTCGCCGGGTCATAGCCCACCGCCTCGAGGATCACGGTGTACGAGCCCGCGGGGACCGAGCCGTTGTACGGCGTCGCCCCTACGGCACCGCACGACTTGTCACCGAGGTAGACCGTCGCCCCTTGCGGTGCGGAGTCGATCTTCACCTTGTACTTGGTGCCGGTGGTCTTGGGGCATGCGCTCTGTGCGCGAGCGGGCGTGGAGAGCCCCGCGAGCACGCACAGGATCGCCAGCGGAAGAGCCCAGAAGGTACGGACAAGTCTCATCGTGTTCCCTCGGTAAAACGGACGAGCAGAAGGTACCAGGACTGCACCCGCACGTCGCCATGCGTGCGGAATTTCACAGCAGGTGGCAGCGCTACAGGGCGCCGGCCGCGAGCGATCCGAGCAGCGCGAGCCCTGCGAGGATCCGGTAGATCGCAAAGCCCACCAGGTCGTGTGACCCGAGCCACTTGATGAGCCACGCGACCGCCACATACCCGGAGACCGCCGCGACGCCCGTGCCCACGGCGAGCGCGGGGATCGCGTCCCGGCCCAGAACCTTGATCGCATCCTTGAGCTCGTAGAGGCCGGCGCCTGCGACCGCAGGGATCGACAGCAGGAACGAGAACCGCGCCGAATCCGAGCGCGACAGGCCGATCAAGAGGGCCATGCAGATCGTCGCACCCGAGCGGGACACGCCAGGGATCAAGGCGAGCGACTGGGCCAGCCCCACGAGCAGCGCATCCTGGAACGTGATCCCGCTGAACGGCTTGGAGGCATCGCGCCCCGAGGCATAGCGATCGATCAACCACATCGCGATCCCGACGACGATCAGGGCGCCGGCGATCACGTACAGCGAGCGCAGATCACCGTGGATCTGCTTCTTCAGCGCGAGCCCGAGGATCACGATCGGCACCGTGCCCGCGGCGAGCAGCAGAGGCAGCCGGCCCTCGGCGCTCGACGGCTCGCGGAACATCGCGCCGGTGATGTGGACCAGGTCCTTCGCGAAGTACGCGAGCACGGCGAGCAGGGTCCCGAGCTGGATCACCGCGGTGTACGCGGGTCCAGGATCGGGCTGGCGGAACAGCGCCGGCATGATCGCCAGGTGCGCCGACGACGAGATCGGGATGAACTCCGTCAGGCCCTGGACAAGTCCCAGCAAGGCGGCAAACCACAGCGCCATTGGTAGATCTAACCTTTCCCCGTCAAGAAACGGGTGCCAGCAAGACCCCCTTTCAAACCGTGCATGCGGATTTCCCGCACACGGCTTACGGG
>JAYVRN010000368.1:0-5478 GCA_043776275.1 Myxococcales bacterium
GTTGAAGGCCGGCGCTGCGCGCCACCTCCGCCAGCCCGCCCGGGGCATTCGCCGGATCCACCGTGTGGACCACGAGGTCCGGTGAGGCGGCGGCGAACCGCGCGGTGACCCGCGCGACCTCGTCGTAGATCGGCTCGAGCCCACCGAGCGTGGGCTGCACGATCGTGAGGGCGACGCCGGGCGGCAGTGCCGCGAGCAGCTCACGCGTGTCGGGATCGAGCGAGTTCCGCCTGCCGGCGCTCGCATCCCAGGTCATCGGGTGAACCAGCGCGAGCCCCCCGGCGAGCACGCAGCTCGCGGCGACGAGGAGGGTCCCGAGGGCGCGGATCCGGACCTCCCCGCGCCGCCTGCGGCCGGCGCACGCGAGGGTGATCGCCGCCGACAAGCCGAGCACCGTAACGCCCACGATCAAGACGAGCGAGGCCAGGGTGACCTCGCCGCGCGCGAACGCGCCCGCGGTCTCGCGCACCGAGCAGGCGCGCAGCATCACGGCGAGCTGTGGGTGATCGATCGCGAACGTCGGCCACAGCGCCGGCAGCTCGCCGAGCAGGAACAGCCCGATCAGCAGCGCGAACCCCAGCGCCCCCGCGCCCAGCGTGGAGGTCATCGCCGCGGAGGCCGCGATCGCCCACGCGAGCAGCGCCGCGCCGATCGCGATCGCGCCAGCGTACCCGGTGGCGATCGTCGCGAGATCCCAGCCGCCGTCGTCGGCGCGGTACCAGGCCACCACCCCGAGATACGCAAGCGTCGGGATCCAGAGCAGCGCGTAGAACGTGGCCGCGGCGAGCCATTTGCCGATCACGGCGGCGCCCTCCCCGACCTGCGCGGTGAGGAGCAGCTCCCAGCTGCCCGATCGCTTGTCCTCCGCGATCGCGCGCATGCCGAGGAGCGTGAGCACCACGAGCTCGAGCACCCAGGTGAGCAGTGTCCCGGCGAGCTGACCTTCGAGTAGCGCTCCGAGCGGTGCTGGCCGTCGCGGATCGGACAGTGCGCCCACCAGGCCGGCGAAGGCGACGCCCTGCACCACCAGGAACACGCCGCCGATCACGTAGAGGATCGGCGCGCGGAGCATGACGTGCAGCTCGCGACGCCACACCCAGTACGCCGCGCCGAGAGGCCTCATGCCGCCGCCTCATCGCCGAGCAGCACGATCACCGCGTCCTCGAGCCGCGCCTTGCCGGTCTGCGTGCACAGCGCGGCCGGCGTGCCGTCCGCGATCACCTTGCCGCGATCCAGGACGACGACACGCGCTGCGAGCGGCTCGAGATCCGCGACCGCATGGCTCGAGACCAGGACACCGCAGCTCCGCCGGGTGGCCGCTGCGATCAGGTGCTCGCACAGCTGGCGGGTCTGGATCGGATCCATCCCACTCGTCGGCTCGTCGAGCACGAGGAGCGGCGGCGCCCCGAGCAGCGCATCCGCGAGCCCGACGCGCTGGCGGAACCCCTTCGAGAGCGTACCGATCGGACGGCCCGCCTCACCGGTGATCGCCGCGGCGGCCAGGCTCGCCTGAACCGCGGCCGGCACGTCACGCAACCCCTTCTGATGGGCGCGCAGCCGCAGGTGGTCTCGCACCGTCAGCTCGTGCGGCGCGGGTGCCTGCTCGGGGAGATAGCCGAGCCGCCGCTGTGCCCCGGCGCGATCGCGCGCCATCGCGACACCGTCGATCGTCACCTCGCCGCCATCGGGATCGAGGAACCCGGTCGCGATCCGCAGGAGCGTGGTCTTGCCGGCGCCGTTCCTCCCGACCAGGAGGACGGCCTCGCCCGCCGCCACCGTGAGCGAGACGTCGGTCAAGGCACGCCAGGCCCCGAAGGCCTTGTTGATGCCGGCGAGCGCGAGCATGGGGCGACCTAGACGGCTTCGGCAGCGGCGTCGACGCCGCGCTGCAACGGCAGCCGGATCACGAACGTGGTGCCCGTCGGGCCGGTCTCGCAGCTCACCGTGCCGTGGTGGTCCGAGACGATCCGCTTGACGATGGCGAGGCCGAGGCCGGTGCCGCCCTTGCGCCCGGTGGCGAACAGCTCGAACAGACGCGCGTGGACCTTGGCCGGGATGCCCGGGCCCGTGTCCTTCACGCTGAACACGAGGTGCTCACCCTCGCGAGCGATCACCACGCGGAGGCTGCCGCCCTCGGGCATCGCCTCGACCGCGTTGCTGGTGAGGTTGTGGAACACCCGGATCAGCTTCTGCTCGTCGAAGAACGCGATGCCATCGTACTGGGCATCGACCGTGAGCTCGATGCCACGGCCCGCGATCGCGGTGCCGAGCTGGGTGGTCAGGTCCTCTGCGAACTTGTTGAGATAGACCTTGCGGACGACGAGGTCGGTGTCCCCGCGCGCGAAGGCGAGGACCTCGCGCGTCATGCCGGCCATCAGATCGAACTGGCGCTGGATCTGCTCGACGTACTTCTCGCGGGTCTCGGCCTCATCGGCGGCGGCCATCAGCTGTGCGTACCCGGAGATGATCGTCATCGGCGTCCGGAGATCGTGGAGCAAGCCCGCGAGCATCCGCCCGATCGAGGCGAGGCGATCGCGATTCGAGGCCTCGCTCCGGCGGCGCGCCATGCCGATCGCCCCCGCGGTCTGCGCCGCGATCAGGACCAGCAGCTTGAGATCTTCCTCGCCCCACGGTCCGTCGCCATCGCGCGCGGCCCGACGCTGATCGATGATCTCGATGCCTCCGATCACGTCCTCGCCTTCGACCAGCGGCGCGACGATCAGGTGTTGCGGCCGGACCCCAGCCTCCTGGGCCACCTCGATCGCGTGGCGTGGATCGGCGGCGGGATCGTCGACGATGATCGGGGTGCGGTGCGCGATCGACCAGCCGAGGAGCCCGGTGCCGTGCGGCAGCGTGCGCTCGATCAGCTTCGGCGCCGCGGGCCCCTGCACGGTGCGGAACCGCAGGGCGCCGTCCGGGTCCACCAGCGCGATCGAGCCGGCGCCGCCGCCGAGCACGGTGATCGCCTGCGCCAGGATGCGCGACAACAGGTCATCGAGATCGAGGGCGGCGGACAGCTCCTTCTCGACCTCGTACAGGGCGTTGAGCTCGCGGCTCCGGCGCTCGAGATCGCGGCGCGCGCGCTGCAGCTCCTGGTTCTGCGAGACCAGCGAGTGATAGAGGCGCGCGTTCTCGATCGCGATCGCGGCCTGTGCGGCCAGCGCGAGCAACAGCTCCTCGTCGGCGCGCACGAACGGCCCATCCTGCTTGTTGAGCACTTGCAGCACGCCGACCAGGCCGCCGAGCGCGCCGAGCATCGGCACCGACAGGATCGAGCGCGTGCGGTAGCCGCTCTTCAGATCGACCGACGGCTGGAACCGCTGATCGGCATAGGCATCGGGGATGTTGACGATCTCGCGGGTCTGCGCGACCCAGCCCGCGATGCCCTCGCCGACCTCGAGCCGGATCTCGACGCGCTCGCCGCCCTGACTGACCTTCGACCACAGCTCGCGGCCGTCCTCGGAGACCAGGTAGAGGGTGGAGCGATCGGCCTCCATCAGCTCGCACACCTTGGCCATGATCAGGACCAGCAGCTGATCGAGATCGCCGGTCTCGCTGAGCGCGCGGCTGACCTCCTGGACCAGCGCGACCTTCTTCTGCTCGCGCCGGAGCGCCTGCTCCAGCGACTGGACGGCAGTCGGGCCTGTTGGTGCCGCCTGTGGCGCCAGCCCCTGACCATCCGACATGTCCGCAATCCTACCCCAACGCCTGCCGGCACGGTCGCCTGGGCGTCACTCCATCCCGCGGCGCCGCAGGTCGTCCTCGTCGAGACCTTCGAGGTGCCCGATCTCGTGCAGCAGCGTGTCGCGGATCTGCTCGGAGAGCTCGGCGCGGGTCTTCACGGCGCGCGCGAGGTTCTTGCGATAGAGCACGATCGAGGGCGCCTCCTCACCGTCTTGCGGCGGCAGGTGGGGGGCGTGGCCCACCGGCCCGCGATACAGACCGAGGATCGTCGGCGGGAACGGTGGATTGACCGCCGCGAGATCCGTCGGGTCAGGGAGGTCCGTGATCTCGATCCGGATCGACCGCACGCGGTTGCGGCGATCGGCCGGAAGCCGTTCGACCACGGCGTCGATCTCCTTCTGGAACTCGGCGGCGGTGATCAGGATCGGAGCCGACAGCTCGGCCGGGGCCAGGGCGAGCGCACGCGCGAGCTCCGCATCGGCGGTCTTGATCTCGCCGAGCTGCTCGAGGGTCAACCCGAGCATCTGGTGCGTGTACGCGTCATCGGGTTGGATCACGAGCGCCTTCGCGAACGAGGCCTTGGCGTCGGCGAACCGCGACAGATCGAACAGCGCCACCCCACGCTCGTGGAGGGCGTCCCCGCGCCCTGGGGCGATCCGGAGGGCGGTGTCGACGCGGGTCAGCGCCTCGTCGCTGCGCCCGAGATCGTTCAGCGCCTGCGCCTCGAGGACGGCCAGATCGGCGGCGAGCGGCGCATTGCGGCGGCGGCGAGCCTGCGCGCGCCGGCTGCCTCGCTGGGCGAGCTCGAGCCCGAGCCTCAGGGCATCGCGGCCACGCTCGCCCTTGCCGTTGATGAAGAAGTCGGCGACCGCGCGCAGCGTCTCGGGATCGTCGGGATCGAGGGAGAGCGCGAGGGAGTACGCCATCTGCGCGTCGGCGTCGCGGCCGAGGGCGGCAAGGGCCGCGCCGCGCAGGTGATGGGCCTCGACCGAGGTCGGGGTGAGATCGGCCGCGCGATCCGCGCAGGTCCAGGCCGCGGCATACGCCGTCTTCTCGATCTGCCGATTCGCCTCGTCGAGCAGCAGGGCGACCCGGCCCTCGTCATCGACGGTGTCGCCGATCACCGCCGGGCAATCGACGACCGGCTCCTCCTTGTGGGGGCGGACCGAGCTGCCCTCCACGAGCGCCTTCGACGGCATCGGCGCTGTCGACGCGGCCGCCGACGCCGTCACTGGCGCAGCGCTGCCCGCGGGCGTCGGCTCCGGGCTCGGCGGCGCCGGTGCGGCCCCCTTGCAGGAGGTCAGCGCGCCCAGGACGGCGAGAGCGACAGCGGCGCGCATGAGCAAAAGTGTACCGCCCCGCGGCTCCAGAAGCGAAATGCACGGCGCGCCGCAAGTACGTGAGATCAGCGAGCAGCGAGCCGCGGTAGGCTCGGCCCCATGGCGAGCGACGAGCTATGGCACCTGGTCGAGGCCCGTCGTGACGACGGCGCCCCTGCGATGTTCCGGATCCGCGAGCTCGCGCCACGGCCCGAGCTGCCGCAGATCTTCGTGGTCGAGATCCCCTATCCCGTGACCGGCCTGTCCCGGCTTCCGGATGCCACGGCCTATCGTCGCCTCGCGGCGTTCGAGGAGCAGTGGCTGACACCGGCGGTCACTGCCCTCGGGTGGACGTTCGTCGCGGCGAAGACCGAGGACGGCTCGTTCTTCCTCTATCTCTACGGCGCCGGCGACCCGAACGCGATGATCGAGCGGCTCTCGCCGTTCGATGGGGCCCTCGGGTTCTTCGACGAGC
>JAYVRN010000369.1:0-1716 GCA_043776275.1 Myxococcales bacterium
TCGTTGCGCGAGACGTTCGGCGTCGACCTCGATTTCGAGGAGGGCGACGACGACCCGCCGTTACCTCGCGCTACTTTGGAAGCGTGATGTTCGGGATCCGGCCCATCGCGCTCGCGCCATCGCCGTTCGGGATGAACGCCTGGGTGCTCGTGGTGTTCGCGCCGGCATAGCGGAACACGAACTCGTCACCGCTCTGGTAGTCGATCGCCGGGGCGACCTGATCGATCTCGTAGGCCTGTGCGGTGTACCGACCGCCGCTCAGCGGATCGAAGTGCTGGGTCCACGTCGCGAGCGGCATGTCCGCGCCACCACGCCGCCAGATCAGATCGAACGTCACGTCCACCGACTGGATGATGATCGCATCGCAGATCACGTGATAGGTGCCGGCGGGCACGCCGCCCTGGAGCGCGTACGGAGCTTCTTGAGACCCACCGGGTCCCACGCCTGGTGCTCAAAACGGGGTCGGTTCGTGATCGATGAGCTTCACCTTGAGCTCGCTGCCATCGAGGGCGAGCCACAAGGTCTCCGGGTTCCCCGGATCCGACGGGCAGCCGGCCATCAGCGCGAGCAACAGCAGGGGCGTGGGCCGCATCACTTCGCCCCGGGCGGCGCGGGTGGCCCGGGGGGAGCGACGAACACGGCGATGAAGTGTGTCGGCACGGGCGTCGACTCTGATTGCAGCACGAGTCCAGCCTTCTGCCCAGCCGCCATCGACTTGGTGCGGTGGTGGATCCGGTTCGAGATCACGATCCGGCCACCGGGCTTGAGCGCCGCGGTCGCCGCCTTGAGCCAGGCGACCTCATCGGTGAAGTAGTGATCCACCTCGGCGAGCAAGATCGCATCGTAGGCGCCCGCTTCGAGCCCCGGGGTCTCCGAGCCCACCACGCGGCGCTCGACGACCTCGGCGAGGCCCACCGCGGCGAGGCGGGATTGCAGGAGCTCGAGCACAGCGCCATCGATGTCCGTCGCGACCACGGTGCCGTTCGGCGCCACGGCGCGCGCGAGGTGGACGGTCAAGAGGCCGGTGCCGGCACCCACGTCGGCGACCCGAGATCCTGGCTTGATCCCGAGCGCTTCCACGACCTTCTCGGGCTTGCGCTCGCTGTCAAACCGCGCCTGCTCGCGCGCGGTGTCATCCCCGGACCTGCTCGAGCCCACCGGGATGTTGGGCTCGCCGCCGTCGTCCTTCTTGCCGCCACACGCTGCTCCGAGCAGCAGCAGCAAGAGTACGGCGGTACGCATCGCGGGTAGCCTATCAGACGAACGAAGGGGCCGCTGGATTCCACCAGCAGCCCCTGCTTCACATAACTTCGAGGTCGGGATCCCTACGGATCCTGGACGCTAGATGTCCTTCGGGAGGCCGAAGTTGCCCGACACCGTGGTGCCGTTGGCGAACTGCGAGATCGCACGCTCGTCGCGCTTGGCGATCGCGTAGGCAATCGACGCCATCGCGAACTTCGCCGTGGTCGCGCCGTTGTACGCCACATCGGCGCCCTTGGCGTCGAAGCCCTTGACGGTCCCGTTGCGGTCGATGCTGCCGAAGTTGCCGCTCTTCAGGTGGCCCGCGCTGTAGACGTAGACGCGGTTGGTGTTGCCCGGCGAGCCATCCGGCCAGCCGCCGCGCTGCAGGCAGTTCTTGGTCGTATCACCGTGGATCGTGATCACGGTGTCGTCCGCGAGCGCCTTCAGCGTGTTGTCATCGACGGTCGCCACGAG
>JAYVRN010000370.1:0-5470 GCA_043776275.1 Myxococcales bacterium
GCTCCCGCGCCGGCAATCACCCCACCGAGTTCGTGCTCGGTACCGACACCTGCAACGGCACGACGCTCGCACCGGCGGCGTTCTGCACGATCGACGTCCGCTTCGCACCGACGGTGGTCGGCCCGCGCAACGCCCTGGTGCGGCTGATGGCGGGAACGACGATCCTCGCGGACGGCATCCTGCGCGGCACCGGCGAGCCACTCGATCCGGTGATGATCAGCCCTGGCTCCTTCACGTTCGGAGATACGACGGTGGGTCAGACCAGCACCGTGTTCGTGTTCACCGTGTTCAACATGGGCACCCTGGTGACCGGGACGTTCACGAGCTCGCTCGTCGGCACGGACCCAGGTGAGTTCGCGATCGTGACCGCGATGGACACCTGCACGGGCGCGGCGCTCCCCGGCGGAGGCATGTGTACGATCGCCGTGACGTTCACCCCGACGACGACGGGCCCGAAGTCCGCCGCGCTATCGCTGAGCTCCACGCCGGGTGGCACGCACCTGGCCGCGCTGACGGGCACCGGCCTGTAGCACGCGTTCACGCGCTCACGCGCTCAGGCACTCAGGGCTGCAGGCCCTCCGCGAGCAACGCCGCCTTGACCGACGGCCGCGCGACCAGCGTCTGGTAGTAGGGCGCGAGCGCAGCGGGCAGCTCTTGCCCGAGGGCGCGTTGCCAGCTGCGCAGGATGTAGAACAGATATCCATCGGCGACGGTGAACGCCTCGCCCATCACGAACGCGTGATCGGTGAGGTGCGTGGCGACGTACGCGAGCTTGGCTCCGACCCGCTCCAGGAGGACGGCGCGATAGGCCTCCGGGGCCTCCTTCTTCATCAACGGCGCGATGCCCTTGTGGAGCTCGGTCGCGATGAAGTTGAGCCACTCTTGCAGACGCACGCGCGCGAACGTTCCGCCTGCCGGTGCGAGCCCGCTGGTCGGGTTGAGGTCGGCGATGTACTGCACGATCGCCGCGCCCTCCGTGAGCAGCGCTCCGTCGGGCAGGACGAGCGCGGGGATCTGGGCCTTCGGGTTGACCGCCGCGAACGGGCTGCCATCCTCGAGAGTCTTCCGCTTGAGATCCACGGTGTGCAGCTCGAACGAAGCGCCGACCTCACGAAGCGCGATGTGCGGCGAGATCGAGCAGCCCCCGGCTGCGTAGTAGAGCTTGAACATGCCGGGGGGCATCCTACTCCGAACGGATCAGTTGTCGGACCAGGGGGTCTTGGGTGCGGTGAAGTTCAGATAGAACCACCACCCCGAGACCCCGTTGTTGACGTCCTTGTCGGACTGGTTCGCCGGGCGACAGTTCCCGGCACCGCCCGGGAGGATATAGCTGAGCGTGTGCCCGCCCACGACGGCGAGGGTCGACGGGAACACGGTCGCATCGGCATCAGCCTCGGTGACGAAGCCGCGGAGCAGGCCGTTGACCACCTGGGTCGCCGGTGTGCCGACGTACGTCGCCGCGATCCGCGCATCGTGGAGCACGATGTTCACGCCACCGAGCGCGACGGTCACGGTGGATTGCGAGGACACGAAGCATGGCGACGTGCTCGACGTGATCCCCGGCGTGTAGGGGTGCGTGGTCCCGGCGATCGTGGTCAAACAAGTTCCGGACGGCTGGTTGGTGGCGGTCAGGAGGATCGGCGCAGCTGCGCCGGGCTTGCAGGTCGTCGTCGCGACCGGCGTGGTGCAGTTGGCGAACTGGATCTCGAGCGGCGAGGTCAACACGCCACCCTGGTTGAGTGGCCGGAACACGAGCGTCGGCGAGAGGTCGAGGAACCCGTCGGGCGGCATGTCGTTGTCCTGCGTCAGGTTGTTCGCGAACTGCTGATTGACCGCGTTGCCGAAGAAGCTGTCGGTGATGTCGTTGCAACCGATCACCGACGCGTAGGCGTGCGGATCGCGCAGCGCGAGGGTGTTGAACCGGTAGGCCGTCACCACGACGCCTGTCATGCAGTTGTTGGTGCACGCATCGGTGTTGATCAGGTTGCCGTCATCGCACTGCTCGGTGCCTTCCTTGACGCCGTTGCCGCAGGTCGGCGTGCAGTCGGTGTCGGTGTTGGCGTTGGCCCCCGTCGGGCAGCAGCCATCGTTGTTCATCGCCATCGTGATCGCGGGGAACGAGCAGGCAGCGGTGCACGTGCCGGCGTTGAGCAGGACATCGCGCGTACACGCCACGCCATCGGTGCACGTGGTCGGGCACTTCCCTGCCCCGGTGGCGATCGCCTTGTCGCAGGTCTCCCCGGTGTCAACGAAGCCATTGCCGCACGCGGGCGAGCAGTCGTTGTCGGTGCCGCTGGTCGCACCGGTCGGGCAGCAACCATCGTTGTTGATCGTCGTGGTGATCGGGGTGACGGTGCAATGCGCCTGGCAGCTGCTCGCGCCGACCAGGGCATCGGTGGTGCAGCTCTGCCCATCGTTGCAGGTGGCCGGACACGCGCCCGCGCCGGCGACGATCGCCATGTCGCAAAGCTCTCCGCTCTCGAGCACGCCGTTGCCGCACATCGCTGTGCAGTCGCTATCGGTGTTCGCGTTGGCGCCCGCGGGGCAGCAACCATCGCCGTCCGTCGCGGTCGTGATCACCGAGGACAGGCAGGTGGCCGTGCACTCGGAGCCCGAGAGCACGTCGGCGGTGCAGGCGTCGTTGTCGTTGCACGCCGTCGGGCACGATCCAGTGCCGCTCGGGATCGAGGTGTCGCAGGTCTCGCCGACCGCGTCGTCCACCACGCCGTTGCCACACGTGAAGTGGCAGAGGTTGTCGCAGACGGCGTCGAGCACGAGGTTGCCGTCGTCGCAGTCCTCGCCCGCCTCGATCGCGAGATTGCCGCACGCGGCGGCCTTCCCACCATCCGGGTCACCACCGTCGGGCTGCCCTGCGCTCTTGTTGTCGTTGCCGCACGCGCACAGCACGATCGCGAGCAAGGTCAGGATCCGCCCCGGGGTGCGCCTCATCCTTCCAGGATAGACACACCGGGACAAGATCGGGGGAAAACGGACCCGACCGGTCAGCCCCTTTTCACCACACCCGACTACTTTTTTGCGGACGTCGAGTACAGCGCCGGGTCGATCATGCTCGGCGTGGCCTTGTTCTCGCTCACGGTGAACGACTCGGCGTCCGACGGGAACGCTCCGCTGCGCACGTCCGAGACGTAGTGGGCGACCGCGTCCTTGATCGTCGCACCGAGCGTGGCGAACCGCCGAACGAACCGCGGCTTGAAGGTCTCGTCCATGCCGAGCATGTCGTACGACACCAGCACCTGACCGTCGCAGCCGCTCCCGGCGCCGATGCCGATGGTCGGGACCGAGACCGCCGCGGTGATGTCGCGGGCGATGTCGGCGGGGATCGCCTCGAGCACGATCGCGTAGCAACCCGCGGCCTCGAGCGCGAGCGCGTCCTCGAGCAAGCGCTCGCGCCCGCCCGCATCGCGACCTTGAACCTTGAAGCCACCGAGCTGGTGGTAGCTCTGCGGCGTCAGGCCGATATGTCCCATCACCGGGATCCCCGCCGAGACCAGCTTGCGCACGAGCTCGGCGTGGACCGCGCCGCCCTCGAGCTTGACGGAGTGGCAGCCGCCCTCCTTCATCAGCTTGCCGGCGTTGGTCATCGCCTGCTCGATCGACGCCTGGTACGACATGAACGGCATGTCGCCGACGACGTGCGCGCGGCGGGTGCCGCGAACCACGGCACGGCAGTGATACGCCATCTCATCGAGCGTGACCGGCAGCGTGGTCTCGTGCCCTTGCACGACCATGCCGAGGGAGTCACCGACCAGGAGCACGTCGGCTCCCGATTCGTCGAGGAGACGCGCGAATGTCGCGTCATAGGCAGTGAGCATGGCGATCCGCTCGCCCTTCTCTTTCATCTGCCGCAGCGAGTGGATGGTGACGCGACGAGGAGTCGTCTGCATTCCGTCCTGACCTTTCAAAACCGGTATGCCGTGTTGGAGTCACGTGCCGGAGAATCCGGCTACGCGCGCCTGGGCTACCTTGATCCGGATATAGCACGGCGCCCCGCGCGACCGGAGGAGATGTGCATCGGCGCGAAACCGTTGCACTCTCGGGGACGGCGCGGACTGCGGAGCAGCTCGTGATCCGATGGATCAGGGGTGGGCTGTCGCTGCGCGGAGCCAGTCCACGGCCGCGGCCCGTAGCTCGGTGCTCGACCTGCCGAGGTCGAGCTCGACCCGTTCGCCGGTGATCGTCTGCAGCGCGCGCGCGGTGTAGTACCGGATCAACGGATACGCGTGGGCCAGGTGAGGTGCGAGTGCAGGGAGCGCAGCGCGGTCGCGCCGTTCGCCGAGGACCGCGATCGCCACGGCCTGCTCGTGTGGCTTGCCGCGCACCAGGGTCGCGCTGATCGTGTTCACGTTCAGATCGTCCCCATAGAGTGCGGTGAGCGCGCGACGGTCGTAGCGCTTGTGCCACCAGGTCTCCATCGTCGAGACCAGCTGTCCCACGGTCTTGTCGGCGTGACACAGCGCGCACTCGAGCGGCCGATCCGCCTGCACACGATTGGTGTCGGTCGGCGAGCCGATCCGGTGATAGCGCACGAGCCCGTAGTCGAGCCCCATGTTCTTCTTCGGCATGTGGCACGCAAGGCACGCGGTGCCCGCGCTGCCGGCAGCATGGTGCGAGTGCTGTGTCACCGCGACCTCGGTCGCATACGTGGCGTGACAGGTGACGCAGAGCTTGTTGCCCGCAGGCGTCGCGAGCGCGGCCATCGCCTCGGGGGCATCGGCGGCGTGCGGATCGTGGCAGGTCGTACACGCCATCTGCGACGCGCAGCCGCCGAGCTGAAAATCGCGACCCTCGCCCGAGTTCGTGGTGCTCCCACCGGGGTTGGTCCGCCGCTCGCCGCCCTCCCACGTCCACGGATAGCGGGTGAACAGCACCGTGTGGCACTTCGCACAGGTCTTGTTGATCCACTGCGCCCGCGAGCCCGCCTGCCCCTTCGGTGGCGCGAGCCCGAACAGCGCGCTCTGCAGCGCGAACGTCGGCTTCAGCGCGGGCTCCGCGGCGTGCGCCTTCGCGCCGTTGTGACAGGCCTCGCATCCAACGCCGAGCTCGACCAACTTCTTGCCGTCGAGGTACTGCTCGCTCGCCGCGGCGACGGCAGGCAGCACGTCGCGCAGCTTGGCCGACGGCGCCGGCGTGCCTCCGAGATAGCTGATCTCGTCGCTCAGGGCGTGCGCGAGGCCCGCGTCATCACGCGACGCCGCGGTCCAGATCAGCGAGCGCGGCAGCAGGCGATCGGAGAGCTTGCCCTGATAGCTCGGGAGCCCGGGCCCGTAGAGCTCGTCATAGAGCATCGTCGCCAGCGGCAGCGTGTTGTGGCAGCCGATGCAGTCGGTCATCCACACCGCGCGCACCGACATCTCGGGGCGCTCCTTGACCATCACCGAGTAGCCCTTGTAGCGCCACGACTGCGTCGAGAACACGAACGTCGCGGGCAGCACCCGCTCGACCCCGATGC
>JAYVRN010000371.1:0-20722 GCA_043776275.1 Myxococcales bacterium
CGTCGGCGTACGCGACGACCGAGTTCGAGGTGCCGAGGTCGATGCCTACGATCGGATCGGACAAGCGCTTCTCGGGACGATAGCCTACAGGGACGGCCCAGCGGAGGCCAGAACGCCATCGTACCAGCGTTCGAGCTGGGCCCGAAACGGCCACATCCACCCGTAGGACGGGCCCAGGAACTGCCCGATCACGTACTCGCGATAAGCCGCGCGTCGGGGGTACGCAGGGCCCCAGACCTCCGCGGCAGCGCGGATGCTCTCGGCGTAGGCCTCCTTCTCGAAGTAGGCGCGGAACCAGGCCAGGCCCATCGGGAGCGGCAGGAACACGTAGAGCAGCGCCATCCCGGGAAGCGTGAACTTCCGAAATTGTCGGAGATGGACCGCCTCGTGGCGCAGGGTCACGTAGCGCTGGTCGGGATCGGTGTCGTCCCAGTCCGCCGTCACGTAGACCGTGCGCCCGATCGTGGTCTGGAACGAATCGAGGTACGAGCGCATCCGGCCGAACGTCAGCACGATCAGCGAGTAGTGGATCGCCTTGTGGAGCGGCGAGCGGTCCTTGCGGACGATCCGGAATCGAGGAAACTCAGCGCGGAGGGCCTCGACGAGCCGATCGTATCGCGTCACGTCTGAATCTTACTCCCGTTGACGACACGCGTCCTGATCCGTAGCGTGCTCGGTCCGTGGTCGATCTGTCGAAGTTGAACGCGCCGCAGCGCGAGGCCGCGAGCCACGGTGGCGGCCCCTTGCTCGTGCTCGCCGGCGCCGGCTCCGGCAAGACTCGCGTGATCACCACGCGGATCGCGCACCTGCTCGAGCAGGGCATCCCGCCCCACGCGATCTGCGCCGTGACGTTCACGAACAAGGCCGCCGAGGAGATGCGCGAGCGCGTCGCGAGCCTGGTCCGCGACAAGGCCACCTCGCGCGCGCTGACCATCGGCACGTTCCACGCCCTCGGCCTCCTGATCCTAAAGACGGAGCGCAAGGCGCTCGGCCTGCCACGGGGCTTCGTGATCTACGACCAGTCGGATCAGATGGGGTCCGTGCGCGAGGCGCTGCGCCACGTCAAGTCGATGTCCCGGGATGGCGAACGCCGGTTCGACGTCAAGGCGATCCTGACGAGGATCTCGCTCGCCAAGAACGGCTTCATCGCCGCCGAGGACTACGAGGGCAATCCCGCGGATGACTACGACGCGATCACCTCGGAGGTCTATCCGAAGTATCAGGAGATGCTGCGGTCCTGCGCAGCGTTCGACTTCGACGATCTGATCGTGGAGCCGGTGCGGCTGTTCGAGAAGCACGAGGACGTGCGCGAACGCTGGGCGAGCAAGTACCGGTTCGTCATGGTCGACGAGTTTCAGGACACCAATGCGGCGCAGCTCCGCATGGTCAAGCACCTGGTCGCGCAGCACGGAAACCTGTGCGTGGTCGGCGACGATGACCAATCGATCTACAGCTGGCGCGGCGCCGATCCCACGAACATCCTGCGGTTCGGCGAGATGTTCCCGGGCGCGAAGATCGTCAAGCTCGAGCAGAACTACCGCTCCACCAAGACCATCCTCGCGGCGGCCAACACGGTGATCGCGAACAACAAGCAGCGCCACGGCAAGTCGCTGTGGTCGCAGCTCGGGGATGGCGAGATCATCACGCACGCGGTCGCCGCGACGCCCGAGGACGAAGCGAAGTTCGTGGCGAAGGAGATCTTTCAGCTCCACCAGGCCGGTCGGACCTGGGACTCGATTGCGGTGATGTACCGCTCGAACCTCCAGGCGAAGATCCTCGAGGAGGAGCTCCGTACCGCCAGCATCCCGTACGTGATGTACGGCGGGCAGCAGTTCTTCGAGCGCAAGGAGGTCAAGGACGTCCTCGCGTACCTGCGCGTCGCCTTGAACCCGAAGGACGAGCTCGCGCTGCGGCGGATCATCAACTATCCAGCGCGCGGCATTGGCGCCACCACCGTCGAGCGGCTCGTGCTCGCTGCGCAGGCGAAGCACGCGACCTTGTGGGATGCCCTGAAGGGCGCGATCTCCGGCACCGGGACGCTGCCGGGCCTGTCGCCAGCGCTGTCCTCCGATGACGAGGGCGGTCCGGGCACCACGGTCGATATCGGGGACATCCGCGGCCCCGCGCGCAACGGGATCATCGAGCTCCTCCACGTGATCTCGGAGCTCGCGGCGGCGATCGAGAGCGGTACGGACGTCGTCAGCGCGACCAAGGTCCTGATCGAGGACATCAAGCTCTACGACGATCTGCGCATGGCGTCCGGCAGCATGGCGGCGGGACAGCGTCGGATCGACAACGTCGAAGGGCTGTTTGGATCGCTCCAGCGGTTCGCGGAGCGCGGCAAGGGGAAAGAAGACCTCGCCGAGTACCTGCGCATGCTGTCCCTCGAGACCAGCAAGGAGGAGGACACCATCCCGGGGCCGAAGGTCGTGCTGTGCACGCTCCACGGCGCCAAGGGCCTCGAGTTCCCGATCTGCTTCATGATCGGCCTCGAGGAAGAGCTGTTGCCTCACATCCGGACCCTGCAACCGCAGGCGACCGACGCCCTCGATGCCGATCACGCGACCGATATCAGCGAGGAGCGCCGGCTGTGCTACGTGGGGATCACGCGCGCGCAGCGCAAGCTCTACCTGACCCGCGCCTGTACCCGCGTGACGCGCGGACGCTCGGTGCCACGCACGCCCTCCCGGTTCCTGCTCGAGATCCCCGAGGAGCTCTACGAGGTGCGGGACATCGGCGAAGAGGCGCGGCAGAAGGTCCCCGAGGCCGAGGTGAAGAGCTTCTTCGGCAACCTGGCGAGCCTGCTCGACGACTGAATGAATCGGCAGGTCAGCGGCCGAGCCGCTCGCGGGTGAGCCCGACGTAGCGGGCCTCGGCGTCGCCGGCGAGCCAGCGCCTGCCGAGGCGCGCCGCGACCACCGCGGTGGTGCCTGATCCGACGAACGGATCCACCACGAGCTGTCCGGGCTTGCTCGAGGCGAGGACGAGCTTCTCGATCAGCGCCTCCGGCTTCTGCGTGGCGTGCGGGGTCTTCTCGGTCATGCCGTTGCAGATCACGGGGATCTCGATCACATCTCGTGGCTTCGCGCCGAGCGGGTTCGGCTCCCACTTGTCTCGCTTCTCGCCGCGATCGTACTGCGACGACACGGCCTGGGCGCGCGCGGGGTACTTCGTGGTGTGGCCGTTGTAGGGGATGCGCACGGCATCGACGTCGATCTTCGCGACGCGGTTGCGGAGGTGGAGGATCGATTCGTGGGATCGCCCCCAGTCCTTCCCGAGGTTCGCCTTGTTCCGATACGACCAGATCAGCCAGCGGCAGCTCGCGAACCGGCGGGCACTGCGGACCTTCACATCGGCGAGGATCTCGGAGAACCCGCACACGTACGCCGAGCCATGCGGTGCGAGCACCCGCGCGACCTCGGCGAGCCAGGTATCACACCACTCGACATACGCCTCGATCGATTCGAACTCGTCCCACTCCGCCTTCGCGATCGCATACGGCGGATCGGTGACGACGAGATCCACCGAGCCCGTGGGCAGCCTGCCGAGCAGCGCGAGCACGTCGGCGTGCCACAGCTCGCCACCCTCCACGGCGAGCGCTCGCGTGGGGCCAGGGCCGCGCAGATCGCGCGGGACCGGCAACTCGCGGACGACCCGCGGTGGACGCTTGGGCACGACGCGAGCATCCTACTCGCCTATGACAGCGTCGGACGCCGCGATCCACTTCACCGCGATCATCGAAGCCGGGGCCCGGATCGGCGCCACCACCCGGATCTGGCAATGGGTCCACGTGATGGGCGGCGCGCGGATCGGCGTGCGCGGATCGATCGGGCAGGGCTGCTTCATCGGGACCGTCACGATCGGCGATGGCTGCCGGATCCAGAACCACGTCTCGGTCTACGACGGCGTCACGCTCGCCGACGATGTGTTCCTCGGTCCCTCGTGCGTGTTCACGAACGTGAAGCACCCGCGGGCGCACGTCTCGCGCAAGGACGTGTACGCGCAGACGCTGGTGGGGCAGGGCGCCACGATCGGCGCCAATGCGACGATCCTGTGCGGCGTCACGATCGGTGCGTATGCGATGATCGGGGCCGGCGCGGTGGTGACGCGCGATGTGCCCGCGCACCGGATCGTGCTCGGTGCCCCGGCGAGGTGGGCCGGCTGGGCGTGCCGCTGCGGTGAGACCCTCGGTGTGGATCGCACCTGCGCGCGGTGTGGCGATCGGTACAGCTCGGACGGCGAGACGCTGCTCCGTCTGTGACTCAGCGCCGATAGTGGTGCTTGAGCTGCGCCCACAGCTCGAGTGGATCGAAGCCGAGCAACGCGAACGGGTGGGCGCCGGATTCCTTCATCACATCGCGGGCGCGGCCTGCGAGCGCGGAGGCGCGATCACGCGTGGCCTGCGGCAGCATCCGGGCGACCGCCGAGGCCGCGCGACCTGCCATCGCGGCGACCGCAGCCCCGCCGAGGAGGCCGAGCAACCACGCGGGCGCTGGATCGATCACCACGCGCTTGGCGTTGAGATCGCGTGCGAGCTGATCGCTCGGGCCGGTCACGATCCCGAGCAGGGTCGAGCGCTCGAGGAACAGGGCCAGGCTCGGCTTGGCGAACCGCTCCTCCACCGCTTCGAGGACTCGCTTGTGCCCCTTGGCCCAGTCACGCGCGAACGAAGCCTCGGGGACGAGATCCGCGATCGCGCGATGCGTGCCAGCGCGGACCACATCACCCTCGTGCTTCACCGCGATGATCGAGCTGTGGATCCGCGAGCGATCGTCCTCGATCACGTATGCGATCAAGGCGGAGCGATCGGGGATCAGCAGATCGAACGTGCGCTGGAGCGGATCGAACGAGGGCGCGGGCAACAGCTCGAGGAGCGGTGGCTCCGTCCACACCCCGGTCCCTGCATGCTTCTTGAGCGCGCGCAGCGCGATCAGCCCCTGCGCGACCAGATCCTGCTCGAGCCGTAGCGCACCTTCGATCTCCTGCGACAGCGCGGCGATCACGCCCCGCTCGATCGCGATCACGGCGCTCACGCCGAGCGTCTTGGCCCACGCTTCGAGATGCTTCGCGGTCAGGCCGGGGAGCGGAGCGATCTCGGGATCGATCGCGCCCTTCGCGGCGTCACCCGCGATCACGAGCTTCTGCACGCGTCCGCCGTCGAGGATCGCGAGCGCCCAGCGCGGCCGTTCGTTCACGCCGGGCGGGGTGAGCAGGCGCCACCAGTTCTTCCAGTGACGCGCATCCAGATCGGCGAGCTCGAGCTCGGAGGACAGCACGCCCGAAGGTTAGCACCGGCTCACCTCGTCGACTTGCGCTCTGCGCCGAACAGGTGGAACCTCCGCGCATGAAGAACACGACCAAGCTGATTGCGTTGGCGTTGATGGGCTCCGCGGGCGTCGCTTCTGCGGGTGGCTCGGAGGGCTCGATCGGTGTCGGCGCCGAGTTCATGCTGAGCTCGTTCTCCGTCGGCGGCGGTGGCACTCCGGGGAACGCCGTGTCGTTCGGCCTCGGCGGACCGTCCCTCAACTACGACGCCGGCAAGTTCCACGTCGGTGGCTTCCTCTCGATCCTCGATCCGGGTGGCGCGAACAACACCGCGGTGGAGATCGGCGGGCGGTTCTACTATCACGTGCACTCGACCGCGATGACCGACTTCGGCGTCGGCGGCACGATCGGCATCCTCAACTACGACGCCGGCAACGACCGGAACACGGCGATGTTCCTCGAGCCGGGCTTCCAGATCCGCGTGTTCCTCCAGTCGAACGTCGCGCTGAGCTTCACCGCCGGCCTCGCGATCGGCGCCGCGGATGCGGACGGTGTGTACCTGGTCGGCAACGCGGTCGGCGGCGCCGGCCTCCACTACTACTTCTTCTAAGCGGTCACTCGTCGCCGCCGCCGACCGCGGCGGCGATCGCCACGTCCTGCGCGCGGATCTTCGTCGGATCGAACTTCTTGGCGCCCTCGATCATCTTCTCGATGGTCTTGTCGAAGTCCGGCGTCGCGTCTTCCTTGCCGGCCTTCACGAACCGGAGCGGGTTGACCCGTGCGACGACGATCGGCTTCAGGTAGCCGCTCGTGAAGCCGGACTCCTTGAGCCGCACCACCGCGGCGCTGACCGCCTCGTCGAGCTCGAGCAGCTTGTCCGCATGAGCCTCGCGCAGCACGAGGCTCTTCTTCATCGGCTCGGTGGACCAGGTCTCGCACTTCGAGACCACGGAGTTGTACGCGCCACCCGAGAACCGCGCGTTCTTCTCGTAGCAGATGCCGATCGTGACCAGCGAGGCCTGCTCGAGCTCGAACGAGACATCGGTCTCGCTCTGGCCCGTGCGCTTGGAATCTGCGGCGATCGCGCGCGCCATCCGGATCACCTCGATCGCCTTGTCCTTGAGGTTGTGGGCCTTCTCCGTGTTGAGCGCGAGGATGCGGAACGCGATTTCCGGCTCGGGCATCACCAGCGCGATCACCGTCTTCGCGCCGAGGCTGGTCAGCGCGGCCAGCCGGTGCATGCCGTTGGGCGAGATGAAGCCCTCGCCATCTGGGACCGCGATCACCGGATCGAGGAAGCGGCCGACCTTCGGGATCACCGCGGCGAGCCGATCGGCGTGCGTCTTGGACAGCTCACGCTGGTAGGGCGTGGGCTTGACCCGCTCGAGAGGGAGCGCGGCGATCGCCACCCAGTGACCACCGAACGGCTCTCGGTACGTGGTGAGGGTCTGCCCACCCGCCTCCGAGATCTGCTTGGTCAGGCGCGTGACCTCCGCCGACGGTGAGCCCGACGCCACTTCATCGGCGGTGAGCCCGACGGATCCGGCCTCCGCCTTGGTCTTCTTCTTGCGCGGGGTCGATGCCTTCTTGGGTGCCGCGGCCTTCGCCTTTGCCATGCGGCGCACTGTAGTACCCTTGCCGCGTGAAGTGGACCCGAGGCACTCAGAACGACGACGTCATCGATGGGCGCGGCAAGCGGCCATCCGGAACCGCGCTCGCGGGCGGAGGCGTCGGTGCCGCGGTGATCGTGTTCGTCGTCGCGCGACTGCTCGGCGTCGACATCAGTGGCTTGTTCGGCGGCGGCGGCGGAGGGGACTCGTCGCAGTCCCAATCGCAATCGCAGTCGCAGTCGCAGGCCGATCAGCAGCAGCCGCCGAAGGGGCCAGACCCGGACGCCGATCTCGTCGATTTCGTGAAGTTCGTGATCACGGACATTCAGGACACGTTCGCGGCGAAGTTCAAGGCGGAGGGCAAGCAGTACGTGCGGGCGAAGCTGCGGTTGTTCACCGAGAGCGTGAGCACCGCGTGCGGCATGTCGTCGGCGGCGATCGGTCCGTTCTATTGCCCGGGTGATTCGCACGCGTACATCGACCTCTCGTTCTACAAGGACCTCCGCGCGCGGTTCGGCGCGCCGGGAGACTTCGCGCAGGCCTATGTCCTCGCCCACGAGCTGGGACACCACGTGCAGAACCTGCTCGGCATGGAGACCGAGACCGATCGGCTCCATCGCGGCGAGACGCGCAACGCGAAGTCCGTGCGGATCGAGCTTCAGGCGGATTGCTACGCCGGCGTCTGGGGCCACGATGCCGCGGGCAAGAAGCTGCTCGAGGCAGGAGACCTCGAAGAGGCGATCACCGCCGCCTCCGCGATCGGCGACGATCGGCTCCAGAAGCAGTCCGGCGGTGGCGTCAATCCCGAGACGTTCACGCACGGCACCTCCGCCCAGCGCGTGAAGTGGTTCCGCCGCGGGTTCGATTCAGGAAAGCTCTCCGCGTGCGATACGCAGACCGTCGAGGACCTATGAGTCAGCTAACGTCGTTCCCGAAGACCGAGATCAAGATCCTCCTGCTCGAGAACGTCCACCCGGTGGCCGCCGAGGCGTTCAAGGCCGAAGGCTTCCAGGTCGAGACGGCGAAGGGCGCGCTGCCCGAGGCCGAGCTGATCCAGCGCGTACAGGATGCTCACATCCTGGGCATTCGCTCGAAGACGCAGGTCACGCCCGCCGTGCTCGAGGCCGGTCGCCGCCTGCTCAGCGTGGGCGCGTTCTGCATCGGCACCAACCAGATCCACACCACCAGCGCGAATCATCGCGGCGTGCCGGTGTTCAATGCACCGTTCTCGAACACGCGCTCCGTCGCGGAGCTGATCCTCGCGGAGGTGGTGATGCTCTCGCGTCACCTCGGAGATCGCTCGCGCGAGGTCCACGAAGGTCGCTGGCACAAGATCGCGGTGGGCAGCCACGAGGTGCGCGGCAAGACCCTCGGCATCGTCGGCTACGGCCACATCGGGAGCCAGATCGGCGTCCTCGCCGAGGCGTTCGGCATGCGCGTCGTGTTCTTCGACATCATGGCCAAGCTGCCGATGGGCAACAACCGCTCGCTCGCGCGGCTCGAGGACGTGCTCGAGATCTCGGACTACGTGACCCTCCACGTCCCCGAGACCCCGCAGACCAAGAACATGATCGGCCCCGCCGAGCTCGCGAAGATGAAGCCGGGTGCGTGCTTGCTCAACGCGAGCCGCGGCACGGTGGTCGAGATCGATCCCCTCGCCGCCGCGATCAAGGCCGGTCACATCGGCGGCGCGGCCGTCGACGTGTATCCCGACGAGCCCGAGGCGAATAGCGATGGCTTCGCGTCGCCGCTACGCGGCCTCCCGAACGTGATCCTGACCCCTCACATCGGCGGCTCCACCGAGGAGGCGCAGGAGGCGATCGGGCGCGAGGTCTCGGCGTCGCTGATCAAGTACATCAACACCGGCGCCACCACGGGCGCGGTGAACTTCCCCCAGGTCGAGATCCCGCTGGTAAAGGGCACCCACCGGATCCTCAACGTTCACAAGAACGTCCCTGGCGTGCTCCGTGACATCAACAAGATCGTCTCGGACTGCAACGCCAACATCCGGGCCCAGATCCTCTCGACCGATGCCGACATCGGCTACCTGATCATGGACCTCGAGCAGGAGCTCTCGCAGGACGTGAAGCGCGCGGTCGCGGCGCTGCCGACCAGCATCAAGACGCGCATCCTGTTCTAAGCGAGTACACTGGGGGCGCGTGCACATCAGCGTCTTCGACATCTTCAAGATCGGGATCGGGCCCTCTAGCTCGCACACAGTCGGACCGATGCGCGCGGCGAAGCGGTTCGCGGAGCGGCTGCAGGCGGATGGTCAGCTCGCGCAGACTGCTGGCGTGAAGATCGAGCTGTTCGGCAGCCTCGGCTTCACCGGGAAGGGCCACGGCAGCGACCGCGCGGTGGTGCTCGGCCTCGAGGGCGAGGAGCCCAAGACCGTCGACGTGGATGTGATGGCGAAGCGCGTGGCGCAGGTCGCCGAGACCCGCCGCATCAAGCTCCTGGGGATCCACGAGGTCGATCTCGACCCAGCTGAAGCGCTGATCTTCCACCGCCGCGACAAGCTGCCCCTGCACTCCAATGGCATGAGGTTCACGGCGCGTGACGCCGCGGGCCAGGTGCTCGTCGAGCGGGTCTACTACTCGGTGGGCGACGGCTTCGTCGTCGATCACACCGGTGCGCCGGCAGATGGCAGCACGCCGGCCGAGCAGGTCACCGTGCCGTATCCCTTCAACTCCGCGGACGAGCTGCTCCGCCATGCGAGCGAGCACGGGATGAGCTTCTCATCGCTGATGATGGAGAATGAGAAGGCTCACCTCGGCGAGGCCGAGATCCGGACCCGGATCGTCGAGATCTGGCAGGCGATGGATGCGTGCGTGAAGCGCGGGTGCGAGCGGGAGGGGATCCTTCCGGGCGGCCTCAAGGTGAAGCGTCGCGCCGCGGCGCAGTACCGCCGGATGAAGAGCGATCCTGCGGGTGCGGGCGATCCGCTCGTGATCATGGACTGGGTCAACCTGTATGCCCTCGCGGTGAACGAGGAGAACGCCGCGGGAGGCCGCGTGGTCACGGCCCCCACCAACGGGGCCGCCGGCATCATCCCGGCGGTGATCATGTACTACAGGAGGTTTCTGCCGAACGCGGATGACGAGGGCACCGTCCGGTTCCTCCTCACCGCGGCTGCGATCGCCGCGCTGTACAAGAAGAACGCGTCGATCAGCGGCGCCGAGGTCGGCTGCCAGGGTGAGGTGGGCGTGGCGTGCTCGATGGCCGCAGGTGCGCTCGCGGAGGTCATGGGCGGCACGCCGGCGCAGGTCGAGAATGCCGCGGAGATCGGGATGGAGCACAACCTCGGCCTGACCTGCGATCCGATCGGCGGCCTCGTCCAGGTGCCGTGTATCGAGCGCAACGCCATGGGCGCTGTGAAGGCGATCAACGCCGCGCGGCTCGCGCTGCAGGGCGATGGGACGCACAAGGTGTCACTCGACAAGGTGATCAAGACCATGTGGCGCACGGGCGCGGACATGAGCAGCAAGTACAAGGAGACCGCACGCGGTGGTCTCGCCGTGAACATCATCGAGTGCTGATCGATCCTCGCGCGCGATTCGCGGTACGCTTCCCATAGTGGAGCTAACCGGGCTCGAGCCGCGGCGCAGCGACCTGGCGCGCGGGATCGTGATCGCGAGGAGCAAGGCTCCTCTGGATCCGGCCGAGCAAGAGGAGCTGTGGGCCACGCTGTCCGCCGCGGGCGTGACCGAGATCGATCGCAGCGAACCCGACGATGGCGGCGATCCCGAGGAGGCGATCTCTCGCCAGTGGCTCGCCGCACCGTGGATGCCACCGGCGCCCAGTGAGCTCGAGACCCAGCGCACGGCCCTCGAGGCGGTCGCGGCGACGTACGGTCTCGAGGCGATCTGGTGCGTCAAGGTCGAGACCGGGATCGATGGTGTGGCGTGGATGGAGATCTCCGCCGCGGAGCCCTCGTCCGAGGGCGATGGAGAGGACGACACCTCCGGCACGCACTCGGACGAGCCCCAGGAGATCGTCGACGCGATCTTCGATGAGAGCGAAGAGGTCCTGTATGCCGCCCCCGATGCCCCGCCGCCAGCGGAAGAGGGCGAGGCGAGCGGCGAGGATGACTCCGATGACGACGAGGGCGAGGACGACGACGATCCCGATGACATGCGGGATGACATCTCGTCGGCTCTCGAGAGCCACTGGCGCAATGGTGTGCCGCCGCTCGAGCACTCGGTGGCGTTTCCGATCGAGCGCTACCCCGAGATCATCGATGACTATGATTGGGAGAGCTTCGGTCTCGCGATGAAGCTCTCGGGAGACGCGCTCCCCGGCGAAGAATCCGTGATCAACGCGTTCTTCGCGCTCTGGCTCTCGGTCTATCAGGACGAGCGCACCGATGAGTTCGAGCCGTTCCAGCGCGCAGACGTCGTCCACGATCGCCGCCATCGCTCCGCGCTGATGTGGGTCGAGCGGTTCGCCGTGCCCGCCACGGCGTCGGATCAGGTGCACTTCCTGCTGTGGGTGGCGGCGCGGATCAACGACGTGCTACCGCTGACGTGGGCGCGCTTCGATGACGTGGACGACGCGGTGAAATCGCGTGCGGTGCCAGACGATGACTCCGAGGTGTTCGTGCTCGCGGGCAATCCGTTCGCGGAGCGGTTCCGGCGGCATGGTGAGGACGCGGCGCTGTCCTGGGCGGTCTCGCAGAGCGCGTGGAGCAAGCGAGAGCTCTCGGGGATGTTGATCGAGGTCGCGCTCGAACATGATCCGGATGAGCCCACGACCGCGATCGTCGCGGAGCGGCTGCTTCGCCGTGCACTCGCTTTCGATGCCGCCTCCGATGCCACGGGGTACCTCGCCATCGTCATGATCCGCCAGCATCGGCTCGCCGAGGCCACCCAGCTCGCGAAGACGGCGGTGCGGCGCGATGTCCGACTCCTCGTGGTCGGGGAGACCGCAGAGCACTTGCCCGACGAACTGGCGGGCTCGCTCGAGCTACTCGATGACGAGACCCTGCGCGCCACCGATCCCGAGGAGGTCGCCGATCTGGTCAGTGCGGTCGCTCGCCACGCCCCGACCCATCTCCCGGCGATCTTGTCGCGGCTGCCTCGGGAGCTCGGTCTCGTCCCCTACCTGTACAACGCGAGCTTCGCGCTCGAGCGGCCGCAGGCGCTCCAGATTCTGCGCCGCGTGCTCTCGCTCCCTGAGCCGAAGCGCGAGGCCGGCGAGGCCCGCACGGCCCTCGTGATGGCGTGGAACAACGCATGTATCCATGCCCACGCTCTCGGTGACTTCAAGCTCGCCGTGGAGCTCGCCGACGGTGGGCAGCCGTACGGGCCCGAGAATCCGTACATCTATCACTCGGCCGCGTGCGCCTATGTCGCGACCGGGCAGGTCGATCGCGCGATCGAACAGGTCAAGCTCGCGATCGAGCACGAGTACGAGCACAGCGAGAAGATGGAGACCGATCACGATCTCTCGGCGCTCCAGGCCGATCCGCGGTTCGGGCAGCTGTTCGTGGACTGGCGCACGCGCCGGGCTGACCTGAACTGAACACCCGCGCCCGGGCGGTTGCCGGCCGTTCGCGCATGGGCGGTTGCCGGTCGTTCGCGCCGGGCGGTTGCGGCTGTTCGCGCCGGGGTCGCGGCTGTTCGCGCCGGGTGGTCGCGGCTGTTCGCGCTGGGCGGTTGCGGCGCGGTACCATTCCTTCCGTGGCGTACCGGGTGCTCGCGTGGTTTCTGCGTGTGGTCACCCGCGTGTTCTTTCGCCAGGTAGAGGTCGCGGGCCTCGAGCACGTGCCGGCGACCGGCCCCGTGCTGTTCGCCGGAAACCATCCGAACTCGCTGATCGATCCGATCCTGATCATCACCACCTGCGGCCGGAAGGTTCACTTCGCCGCCAAGGACTCCCTGTTCAAGGGCCGGCTCATGCGCGCGGTGCTGCGCGGGCTCGGCGCCGTGCCGGTGGCGCGCAAGGATGAACGCGATGGAGGGCAGGTGGCGCCGGTGGGGCCCGCGCGCGATGCCGGTGAGCGGGCGAGCACCAACGATGCAGCGTTCGAGCACATGTTCGCGGTGCTCGCGGAAGGCGGGACCATCGGGATCTTCCCCGAGGGGCTCTCGCACGACGAATCCCAGCTCACCAAGCTCAAGACCGGTGCGGCGCGCCTGGCGCTCGGCGGTGCCACCAAGATCGAGCAGCCCGTGACGATCGTGCCGTGCGGGCTGACGTTCATCCATCCCAAGCGGTTCCGCAGCCGGGTGCTCGTGCAGTACGGGCCGCCGCTGGTGATCGAGCCGGGCCGGAGCACGGCGCCGGAGACCGTGCGGACCTTGACGAGCGACATCGATCAGGCGATGCGGCGGCTGACCATCAACGCCCCGGACTGGGAGACCGTGCGCGCGCTCGACGTGGTGCGCCGGCTGTACCAGCCGCAGGAGATCTCGATCGAGGATCGCGTCGAGCTCTCGCGGCGCTTCAACCAGTACTACAGCTCCGCGGCGGCAGAGCCCAAGGTGATCGAGCTGATGTCTCGCGTGCGCGCGTATCAGCAAAAGCTCGACGAGCTGGGGCTCACCGATCGCGAGCTCGCGCGCGATCTCTCGAAGCTCGAGATCAGCGGACGGATGTTGCGCCACCTGATCCTCGTCGCATTCTGGCTGCCGCTGACGGCGCCGGGAGCCCCCCTCCATCTCCCGACCTTCGCGTTCGCGCGCCTCGCCGGACCGCGACTGACGCCACGCAAGGACGTGGTCGCCACCACCAAGCTCCTGATCGGGATGCTGCTCGTCCTGTTCTCGTATGGCGTCGCGGTCGGCGTGCTGTGGTGGAAGGTCGGCTTCTCGTGGGCTCTGCTCGCGGCGATCGTGCTGCCGATCTCTGGCTGGGCCACGCTGCGCGTCCTCGATCGGCTGCGTCTCGTGCGTCGCGCGTTCGGCGCCTTGTTCCGGCAGCTCCGGTTCCGGCGCGAGGTCGCCAAGCTCCGGTCGGAGCGCGAGCTGCTGACCGAGGACGTGATCCGGATCGTCACCGAGGTCAAGCCCGAGCACTTACCTGCGCTGTTCCCTCCGGACGACCCACGGCGTGAAGACCCGGAGGAGTCGTGGCGCGCGCGCAAGAACGCAGACCTCGACGCCGAGCTCGACAAGGATGCCGCCGAGGATCGCGCCGAGCAGGCCGAGGAATGAAGCCGCTCGTCGTCCTGCTCCACGGGCTCGCGCGGGGCCACGGCTCGATGGCGAAGCTCGGCGCCGTGCTCCGGCAGGCCGGGTTCGAGACGTTCGGCCGGACGTATCCGTCGCGCCGGCACTCGATCGGCTACCTGGCGAGCGAGGTCACCGAATGGATCGTCGAGCGCGCGGGTGATCGGCCGGTGTGTGCGGTGACCCACTCGATGGGCGGCGTGATCGTTCGGCACCTCCACGATCCGCGGATCCAGTGGCACCGGATCGTGATGCTCGCGCCCCCGAACCGGGGCAGTCAGCTCGCCGCGGGCCTCGCCGCGAACCCGGTGTTCCGCTGGTACTACGGGCCCGCCGGTGCGGAGCTCGCCGATGGCTCGCAGTGGCCGGGCCCCCCCGCGCCGTTCGCCGTGATCGCGGGGACCCGCAGCCGTGCGCTGACCAACGTCACGAGCTGGACCATGGGGCGGCGGTTCCCGGCAGGAACGCCCAACGACGGGACGGTCGCCGTCGAGGAGACCCGGCTCGACGGCATGAGCGCGTACGCCGAGATCGATGCGACGCACACCTGGATCATGAACGACGCCCGCGTTCAGCGATTGCTCGTCGCCTACCTCCAGGACGGCGTGTTTCCTCCCCAAGTTCCTGGCTAGCTCCGTGACGACACGATCGCGCTTGTGTTACAGGCCTGGGTAGGAGGCTGCATGTTCGGTCGGTTTCTGCCCCGCGAGACCAGCTTCTTCGATTTCTTCGAGCAGCACGCCGCGCTGACGATCGAAGGCACCAAGGAGTTCCTGTCGCTGGTGACCACCGGCGCGAACATCCCGGCCAAGTGCCGTCGAGTCTCGGACATCGAGCACGAGACCGACACGATCACGCATCGCTGCGTCGAGGCGCTCCACAAGACGTTCATCACGCCGATCGATCGCGATTCGATCCACCGCCTGATCACGCGGATGGATGACGTGATGGACTTCGTCGAAGCGGCGGCCGAGCGGATCGAGCTGTACGAGCTCACCGTGATGACGAGCGACGTGCGCGACCTCTCCGATTGCCTCCACCGCTCGGCGCTCCAGGTGGAGCAGGCGGTCCGCGGTCTCCGCGATCTGAAGGATCCGCAGGCCACGCTGAAGCTCTGCATCGACATCAATCGGCTCGAGAACGAGGCCGATGCGATCCTCCGGCGCTCCGTGGCTCGGCTGTTCAAGGAGGAGAAGGATCCGATCGTGATCATCAAGTGGAAAGAGGTCTACGAGAACCTCGAGAACGCGTCCGATCGGTGCGAGGACGTCGCGAACATCATCGAGGGCGTCATCCTCGAGCACGCCTGAACCGCCATGAGTGTCCAGGCCCTCGTCATCATCACGATCGCGGCGGCGCTCGTGTTCGATGTCATCAACGGGTTCCACGACGCCGCGAACTCGATCGCGACCGTGGTCTCGACACGGGTCCTCTCCCCGCGCATCGCGGTGCTGTGGGCCGCGCTGTTCAACTTCATCGCGCTGTTCATCTTCCATCAGGGCGTCGCCGACACGATCGCGAAGACGATCCACATCCAGGGCTCGAGTCCGGCCTACGTCTGGGTGGTGATCTGCGGCCTGTCCGGAGCGATCGTCTGGAACCTGTTGACGTGGTGGCTCGGCCTGCCCTCGTCGAGCTCGCACGCGTTGATCGGCGGGCTCTCGGGTGCCGGACTCGCATACGGCGGCGTGGATACGTTGCAGCTGCACGCGATCGCCAAGACCCTCTACTTCATCCCGCTCGCGCCGCTCATGGGGCTCGTGCTGGGCAGCGCGATGATGTTCTCGGTGTTCTGGATCTTCCGGAAGATGCGGCCGCAGAAGGTGGATCGCACGTTCCGGGTCGGCCAGCTGATCTCGGCGGGCCTGTACTCGATCGGGCACGGCGGCAACGATGCGCAGAAGACCGCGGGCGTGATCTGGGCCGTGATGATCGCCGGCGGCATGCTCGGGCCTGGCGATCCGGCGCCCTACTGGATCTTCGTCGCCTCGTACACCGCGATGGCGTTCGGCACCGCGATCGGTGGCTGGCGCATCGTCAAGACGATGGGCATGGGCCTCACGCACCTCAAGCCCGTCGGTGGGTTCTGTGCGGAGGTCGCGGGCGCGATCACGCTGTTCCTCGCGACCTACCTCAAGATCCCGGTCTCGACCACGCACACCATCACAGGCGCGATCGTCGGCGTCGGCTCTGTGGTCCACGCGCGCGGGATCCGCTGGAACCTCGCCACGCGGATCGTCTACGCCTGGATCTTCACGATCCCGGCGGCGGGCCTCGTCGGGGCCGGCTCGGTGCTGCTCGTCCGCGCGCTCGGCGCGTACTGACCGCTATTCGAGCGCGACGTCGTACTCGAGCTTGTCGGCGGCCTCGGCGGTCTTGATCGTCACGTCCACGAACTTGGTCTTCACGCACGCATCGGCGGCGGCATCGCCCGTGGCGACGGCCTTGACGTTCGCCTTGCCGGCCGCGAGCACCACCGTGAGCTTGGCGAGCTTGGCCTGGGGCTTGCCATCAGTGCAGTCGAGGAGGGCCGCCTTGCGCGAGCGCACGGCGGTGGTCAGCGCGTCCTTGAGGCCCTGCTCTTTGGACATTGAGGCCTTGTCCGTTCGCGGAGCCAGCGGCTCGGCGGCCTTGCGCAGGGAGAGCTCCATCCAGATCGCGGAGGTCGCATTCGGGAGCTTGACCAGCTCGAGCGCCCTCGCGAGGCACGTGTCATAGGCGCTGTCGCCGGTGCCGCGCACGATCGCCTTGCCATCGTGCCAGGCGATCAGATCGACGGTGGCCAGCGTCTTCTCGCGCTTCCCCGCACAGGCGTTGAGCGCGCCGCTCTGCGCATCGAGCGCTTGCGAGATATCCGCGGCCCGGTTCTCGGTGTACGCGAGGCGCTTGGTGCCGAGCTGCCACGGGCCGCTCTTCGCATCGAGGAGCACGGCCACGTCGGAGACCTTGGGCGACGGGTTGAAGGTCCCGAGGTTCTTGTTCCGATCGAGGACATCGATGCGGCCGACCACGACGATCGCGGCGGGGAGCTTCTCGGTGACCGAGGCCTTCTTGAGGCCACCAGCGATGCAGCTGTCGAGCGCCGAAGATCCGGTGCCGCGGACCTTCGCCACGGTGACGTTTCCGGCCTTGCCGATCTCGAGCCAGTACAGGGCCGAGCCGCTCGCGGCAGGCGCGTGCATGATGCAATCGGTGACCACGGCATCGAGGCCTTTGTCCGCGCCAAGGATCTTCCGAGGCGGCAGGGTCATACCGAGGGCTGAGTCCTCGAAGATCTGGTAGGCGGGAGTGGGATCCGCAGCGACGGACCGGCAGAGCAGCGAAACACCCAGGATCGCGAGGAGGCGCATGCCCTGTCATACCCGGGATCTAGGTTCCTCGCCGTGGCGAAGCTCTACTTCCGATACGGCACCATGGACTCGGCGAAGTCGCTGAACCTGCTCGCGGTCGCGCACAACTACCGCAAGCAAGGCAAACGCGTGCTGCTGATGAAGCCGCGGCTCGATACGCGGTTTGGCGCGCAGAAGATCTCGTCGCGCGCCGGCCTCGAGGCCGATGCCGACCTGATGATCGACGAGGACACCACGTTGAACCCGCGCGAGTTCGAGGGCGTGGATTGCATCCTCGTGGATGAAGCGCAGTTCCTGCCGCCCACCGTGATCGAGGATCTCCGGCGCATCACCGTCGATCCGGGCGTGCCCGTGATCTGTTACGGCCTGCGCACGGACTTCCGCACGCGCCTGTTCCCCGGCGCCCAGCGCCTGATGGAGCTCGCGGATCGCATCGAGGAGGTCAAGGTCACCTGCCAGTACTGCTCGAAGAAGGCGATCTGCAACCTTCGCTTCGTCAACGGCACGCCCACCGTTCGCGGGCCACAGATCCAGCTGGGCGCAGATGAGCAGTACGCACCCGTGTGCTGGGGCCACTACGACGAGGCGACCAAGCAGATCTCGGTGGAGGTCTCTGGCGCCACCCTCCGCCCGAGCTGAGCAGGCTGACTTCAAACGCCTTCAGCGTCTTCAGCACCCTGCCGAAAATAAACCGGCCGGGGCAGAATTACCCCGGCCGGCCAGCCATCCTCGGATCCGCGGTCTCACCAACCGAAGTCCCGAACTATGTGTCGTCATCAGCTGCTGGCGCTGACGACCTCCGCTTCCTCGACTTCCTCAACCGGGCTGTGAGGTGCGTGGCTACCGGGGTAGCCATGGAGGAACCGCATGACCGGAGACAGTGCAGCGTGAATGCCAGTCGCCCAGCTAGGCGGTTCGCACAGTTGTGATCGCGAGGGCGGTGACCGGCGAGTCGATCAGCCGGCCACTGCGAACGTCAACCCGGCTCGACGCAGCCGGTCGAGAAGGAACTGTCCCATCGCGACACTCGGCGTGGTCACACCGCCGGGAGCGGACAGCGGATCGAGCGCGAGGCTGAGCGCGGACTCGCCGAGCATCTTGGCAGTCGAGCCATAGCCGGGATCTCCGTGGGTATCTCCGGCGATGTACGCCAGCTGGTGGTTGCCGGCCACGCCGATGAACCGCGTCTTCCAGTAGCCATTCGCCCGGTTCTCCGCGGAGGGCCCGTCTCCGGGCTGGGGAGCGCGCCTGGCGAGCAGCTCGCGCAGCCGGGGCCGCTTCATCGCGAACGCGATGCCGGCGAGCCCACCCGCGATCGCGGTCGCCATGGCGAGTCCGCGCGGCGAGCCCGGGGTGGACATCACCTCGCGATAGACGAAGTCCTCGCCCCACGGGAAGCCGGCCAGGGCATGGGATCGGCGGACGACGCGCGTGTTGATGCCGGCCATCAGGAACGGGACCGTGAACATCTTGAGCGGCGCGCTCCAGCCGATCGAGCTCTCGTCGGGTGCGGACGGACGATTCGCGTACGGGTCCGGATCGAGCGCATACGGGTTGCCGAGGATCTTGCGGATCGAGCGGTCCGCGCTCGCCTCGATCGCCGTCTGCATGCCACTGGCGACCGTGCCGCCCGAGACCGCGCCGCTCGACTCGCCGAACAGGGCGGTCACCGACGACGCAGGTCGTCCGTACGCCTTGATCATCTCCTGCTGCAGGGCCCAGGTCCCGAGATCCGAGGGGATCGAGTCGAAGCCACAGGTGTGGACGATCCGCGCGCCAGAGGCGAGGGCGCGTTCGTGGTGTGCATCGATCATCCGGCGCATCCACTGCACCTCGCCGGCGAGGTCACAATAGTGTGTGCCGTACTCCGCGCACGCAGCGACGATCTCGTTGCCGTACTTCGCATAGGGCCCGGCGGTGGTGCAGATCACCTTGGTCCGCTGCGCGATCGCCGCGATCGCCTTGGCATCGAGCGCGTCCGCGACCAGCACCGGCACGCGGAGGCCGAGGGCCTCGAGCTTGTCCTTGTTGCGGCCAGCGATCGCCCAGCGGGGCTGTGGCGTGGCCCGCGCGATGTAGTCCGCGACCAGCTTCCCGGTGAAGCCCGTTGCGCCGAACACGACGAGATCGAATTCACGGCTCATGATGCGAACCGCACTTTACTCGCTCTCCCCCCCGTGCCAACGGTCGTCCGTCGGGCCGTCGCATCGTATGCTGGTGGCGTGTCGCCCCTGACCGAACGTCTGATCGCCAAGCTCGCTCCCGGGGCCCCACGCCCCGGGCCGGTGCTGGAGGCGGGCGCGCGCTCGAAGCGGGCCGCGGTGGCGGTGCTGATCCACGACCAGCCGCAGGGACCGCACGTGTTGCTGATGAAGCGCGCGGAGCGCCAGGGTGACCCGTGGTCGGGGCACATCTCACTCCCGGGTGGACGCCACGAGGCGTTCGATCCGGACCTCCACGCCACGGCGATCCGCGAGACGCACGAGGAGCTCGGGATCGAGCTCGCCGGAGCGCGGTATCTCGGCGAGCTCGCGCCGCTCCATCCCCGCAGCTCGGGCCCCACCGGGATCGAGGTCACGCCGTTCGTGTTTCTCACCGACGTGATCGTCGAGCCCACGTGTGGCCCCGAGGCGCTCGCGGCGTTCTGGCTCCCGCTCGAGCCCGCCTCGGCAGGCGCGTTCGACGGCACCTACCACTACCCTGGCTCCGACATGACGTTCCCGAGCTGGACGTTCGAAGGCCACGTGATCTGGGGGCTCACGTGGCGGATCCTCGGCGATGTCCTCGCCGTGGCGAAGCGTTAGCGCGCCGAGCGAGCCATCGCGCCGAGCGCCGCGAAGCCGCCGGAGCCGCGCGCCTTGTCGCCCGCGATCGCGCCGCCGATCCCGGCGACGATCGATTCGAGGAACACGATCACCGCGACGAACATGCCCATCGTGTTCCCGAGCTTCGCGCCGGCCTGCACGCTCTGCGCGTGCGCGTGTGCGCCACCGGTATCTGCGATCACCTGGGTCGCGGTGGAGAACAGCGAGCTGACGAGGAAGTAGTACGCGACGGCGGCGACCGCGCCCGCGGCCAAGAACGAGAGCACCGCGCCGCGTACGCGCGCCTTGGTCAGGTACGTCGAGGCGAACCCACCGATCGCGACGATCGCGAAGTAGGCCGCCGCGGTGACCTTCTGGCCGAGGCCCGAGAGTGCATAGGAAGTGGCGATGCCCGCGGCGATGGCGCCGAACGAGAACAGCCAGGTGGTGTGGGGCGAGAGCTTGGTGTCATGGGTGGTCGGCATCTGGAACGCTCCTTTGTGTGGAGCGACCGATGAGCA
>JAYVRN010000372.1:0-1713 GCA_043776275.1 Myxococcales bacterium
GCCTCGCGGCTGTGCACGAGGAAGTCCACGCCGCGCGAGGGATCGAACTCGTCGTGGCCGGCCATCCGCTCGCCGAGCCGCTCGATGTGATCCTTGCCCTCGATCTCCACCATCACGTCGAACCACTCGTGGCGGTGGTTGTCGCCCACGCCCATCGAGCCGAGGATCAGGTACCGGTCATCGATGATGTAGACCTTGCTGTGATCGAAGCGCTTGCGGTGGTGCTGGACGTCGATGTTCGGGTGTTCGAGGATCCGCTCGGACAGCGCGTTCGGCCGCTGCTTGAACGAGCCCGGCGCGCGATACACCACGCCGAGGAACCACGCCTGGAACCCGCGCATCGGATCCACGCGCTTGTGGAAGAAGCTCTGCTTGTTGCCACCCGTGTACTCGTAGACCGCGGCGATCTTGTCCTTGTGGATCGCGACCTTCACGCCACGATCGGCGGCCTCGAGCACGGCCTCGCCCATCTGGTTGCCGGCCTCGTCATCGCGCCACAGGAACGCCCGGATCTCCACGGAGCGCTCCGCGTTGCGGACGCGGTCGAGGATCTTCTTGAACGCGACATCGCCCGAGCCCAGCACGCGGAGCGTCGAGCCATCGACCGGGCTGCTGCCCGTGCCGAGCGGTGCGGGCAGCCCCACGGGCAGCATCTGATGCTTCACCCGCTTCGCGCGGCGGCCACCGGCGAACAGAGGCCGACGACGAGGGGGACGACGCGCCATATGACTGCATACGGGTAACCCGTCGGAAGCGATCGGTCAATGATCCGGATACGTCGGCAATTCCTGGACTTACCTACATCCGCCCGGTGACCCCGAGCCACGGGACGGCCTCCTCGCTCCCTCCGCCCAGGGACTTGCCGAACCCGAGGTCGAAGGCGGCCGCCGTGGTCCCGAGCCGGATCCCCAGAAATCCGACCGCATCCTCGTTGAGCTGCACCAGGTCGAGCAGGAACCGGGTGGTGGACCCGCCCACGGAGGCGCCCACCGTGATCAAGGTCTGGGCATTGCTGCTGCCACCCGTGTCGTAGTCGTAGCTGTAGTAGCCGAACAGCCGCTGGACCGATCCGGACACCAGCACGCCGCAGCCGTCGTCGAGACACGCGCTGCCGACGAGGCCCAGCGCCTTCCAGCCGGAAGACTCGCCGAAGCCGCTGGAGATCTTGCGCAGCGCTCCGGTGGCCGCGATCGAGCCGTTGCGTGAGCGGATCAGCACCTGCTTGAGACCCACGGCATACGTGTGCTGCGCCTCGCCACCATCGCTCGTGGACAGCGTGGTCGCACCGTCGACCCACAGCTCGGTCGACTTCGTGATCCCCGCGCCGAGCGTCGCGATCCCGGCGTATGGCGCGACCATCTGCAGCGACACCTCGACGTGCCCCTCGGGGATGGTGATCGCGGTGCCGCCGACGAGGCCGTGATCACTGGCGACCGCCTGCTGTCGGGCCGCGACCCCGACCGGCTTGGCCGGCGTCGACTGCGCGGGGACGTCCAGGGCGCCCCGCGGCGCGAAGGCCACCGGCGTGCTCGGCGGAGTGCTCGGCGGAGTGCTCGCGGCCGCCTCTCCGCCTGGCGGCCCGTGGATCTCGATCGGGGCGGCGGCAGCGATCGACGCGAACGGGAGGGTGAGCGCGACGAGGACGGCCTTCATGAACGTGGGTAACAGCACGCTGCGTGCCCGGGCCAAGCCCGCGAAACCACGGCGCACACC
>JAYVRN010000373.1:0-5449 GCA_043776275.1 Myxococcales bacterium
GGTCTCCTCGCCGCTGTCGTTCCGGAACACCACCTCGACGCCGGGGACCGGCTCTCCGGTGCGCACGTCGATGATCGTGCCCGCGAGCGTGACCTCACGTCCGTCGTCATCTGCGGGTGCCGCGGTGAACGGGAGCCGCGCGCTGCGCCCGGTGCGGGCGAGGGCGTCGTTGAACGCGGGATCGATCGTCCGCCCGCCGGAGGCCGACGACGTCGACGAGGTTGGTGGCCTCGGCCCGCCCGGTCCGACACCGCCGCCCGAACCTACACCGAGCGCGATCGCCGCGATCACGGCGACGGTGGCGAGGGCTAGGCGAGTGCGGCGAGTCATCTGCACGGTGGGACACCCGGGCGGGCGTACGGTTTCGCCACAGGACCAACCCAGGTATGACCCGACCTATTCCAGGAAGCTACGGCTTCACTTCGATCACGATCGCCGTGATGTTGTCTTTGCCGCCACGCTGGTTCGCCATGCCGATCGCGGCCTCGGCGCACTCCTCGAGATCGCCGTCGGCGCAAAGATCCGCGACGTCCTTGTCGCTGTTGAAGTAGCCGTGGAGGCCGTCGCTGCACAGCAGGAAGCGATCGCCGATCGCGGTGTCGATGTCAGCGGTGTCGACCTGGACGTAGTCCTTGTGGCCCACCGCGCGGGTGATGACGTTCTTGCCGGCGGCCTTCTCGGCCTCGGCCTTGGTCATCATGCCGTGCTTGACCTTGTAGTTGATCAGCGTGTGGTCCTCGGTCAGCTGCAGGACGTTCTGCTTGCGGACCCGATAGACCCGGCTGTCGCCGACGTGGACGGCGAACGCGAGGTTCGCGCGGACCAGCATCGCGGACAGGGTGGTGGACATCCCCTTCTTCTCCGGGTCGAGCTCGGCCATCCCGAACACCATGTAGCAGGCGTTCTTGACGCCACTCTCGAGGAGTCGGCGGATCTCCCACACGCACTCCGAGTCCCCCGCGACGACCCGTTCGACCAGCCGATCGAGGTCCCGGGTCGCCCCGTAGATCCACATCGTGAGCTGCTCGACGGCCTCGCGACTCGCGATCTCGCCCTTGTTATGACCCCCGACACCGTCGGCCACCACGTAGAACCCGCGCTCGTCGTCGCGGAAGAACGCGTCTTCGTTGATCTGGCGCTTCCGCCCGACGTCCGTACGAGCCACCGATTCGAGCTTCACCCGCCCCGATCCTATCATGGCGGCTCGGTCGCTCGCTTGCTACGCTGACGAAGTGAGTGAAGACCCGGGGCTCGCGGCGGTGATCCGCGAGAGATCGAGCGAGATCCTCGCCAGCTGGATCGTGCGCTTCGAGCGCTCGCCGCTCCGGTTCCGCCGGGCGTCCAACCCCGCCATGCACACCTCCCAGGTCGCAAACCTGGTCGAGGCGCTGGTGGAGGCCGCCGCGGGGGGGAACGAGCTCAAGCCCGGGACCGATGCCACCCGGGAGCTCGAGCGCAATGCGGCGTTCCTCGGGGCGCAGTTCTCCAGCGAGGGCGCCACCGGGTTCGATATCGCGGCCCTCCTGCTCGAGCTCCGCGACGTGCTCGCCGGGATCGTCTCCACGGATGACGCCGCGAAGATGACCCGTCTGTTCGAGTGGCTGACGGTGGTCGCCCTCGATACGTTTGCCGCCTCGGGCCTGCAGAGTCTGCGCGAGCGGGTCAGCGATCAGCTCGAGCTCGGCACTCCCGTCGTCGAGCTGCTCCCGAAGGTCCCGGCGGTGTTCCTGGTCGGCTCGCCCAACGCGGGAGTCATCGATGGCCTGCTGTCGCGCGCCTGGATGCTCGCGGTGGGGACGGGCGCGCCGTGCCTGATCATCGACACCAGCGGCCTCGCGGAGAGCGGGGAGCACGCGTTTGACGTCGGCTACAAGGGTTTCTTGGATCAGGCGGAGGGCAGCGTGCTCCAGGTCCTGATGTCCAACGCCCGGCGGCCGCTGCGCGAACGCTGTGCCATCGCGACAGCCGCGGTCGGGATGGCCTTCCAGCACTTCGATCGGCTCGATAGTGCGGTGGCCCACTCGCTCGAACGCGCAGGCCACTTATTGATGCGCCGGTCGTAAACAGGACCCTCCGTACCCGTGTGATACGATCGGTGCCTTCGTGGGCGATTTTCCGATCGGGTTCGGCCGCTATCAGCTCGTCGAGAGGCTGGCCCTGGGCGGCATGGCCGAGCTGTTCGTTGCCACGTCTCCCGGCGAGCACGGCTTCCAGAAGAAGGTCGTGATCAAGCGGCTGTTGCCGAACCTCGTCCACGACGAGACCTACAACGCGATGTTCATCGACGAGGCGAAGCTGACCGCCCGCCTCGTCCATCCGAAGATCGCGCAGACCTTCGAGCTCGGGAAGGTCGACGATCAGCTGTTCATCGCGATGGAGCACATCGACGGGATCGATGTCCTCGCGCTGCTCCGTGAGTTCGCCGCGCGCCGGCGCCGGGTCGAGCCGCAGCTCGCCGCCTGGATCGCGCACGAGACCCTCGATGCGCTCGACTACGCGCACAACCTCCTTGGCGAGGACTCGAAGCCGATGGGCATCGTCCATCGCGACATCTCGCCGTCCAACGTGCTGCTCAGCGTGCGCGGCGACGTCAAGCTCGTCGATTTCGGCATCGCGCGCGCGAAGGATCCGGAGCGCGCTCACAAGAGCAAGTCGGGGACGCTCAAGGGCAAGTACGGGTACATGTCGCCCGAGCAGGTGATCGAGCAGCCACTCGATGCGCGCAGCGACGTGTTCTCCGTCGGCGTGGTGCTCGCGGAGCTGCTCACTGGCCGGCGGCTGTTCGCGGCGGCGAACGAGCTCGATGTGCTGCTCATGGTCCGCGACGCGAAGCTCGCGCGCTACGAGAAGTACGGCATGGACATCGAGCCGGGCCTCAGTGACATCGTCCGGAAGTCGCTCAAGAAGAACGTCGACGAGCGCTACCAGTCCGCAGCGCAGTTCCGCGATGCCCTTTCGGAGTGGTTGTTCGAGCAGCGGCACCGCGTCACTTCGAAGAACATCGCGGACGTGGTCGCGGACCTCGTGGACTCGGTGAAGCTACGCCGCAACAAGCCCACGACCGGGCCCGAGCTCGCGCCCGCGCTCGATGATCCCGCGGTCGCGCGTGCGCCGAGCGAGAACGATGGCGCGCCGATGATGATCGTCGAGGGCGGCGACAGCATGCCCGTGATCTCGCTGTCGTACGAACCGCAGGCCGCGGACGAAGCCCAACCCTCGCGCGCGATCTCCGTCAGCGATCTCGCCGCATCTTCGGCGGCGGCCACGTCGAGCAAGCGCGCCGAGACCGTGGCCGGGCGGCCGGGCAAGCCCCCGTCGGTGCAGGTCCCCCCATCGCCCGCGTCGGGCTCCTCGCCGAAGCTCCCGATCAAGGCGCGCACCGCCACCGGCACGCCGCGACAGGCCGTCGAGATCGACATCGACATCGATCTCGGCGTCGTCGAGATCCCGATCGCCGACACGATCAGCGCGGCCGTCGAGGCGATCACGCTGCCCGATCCGTCCGCGGGCCTGATCTACGATCCACCGCCCGAGAGCGCACCGCTGCCGCCGGGCTTGCGCCGCGCGGGTCCGAGCGAGGACTCGCAGATGCGCTCGTTCGACGATCTGACCGAGGAGCCGTCGCGGCACAAGGACGTGGGCGTCAAGCCACCCACGCACGAGGAGGCCATGCGCAAGCGGCCTCCCACGCCGCCCGCGCTCGCCGACATCGCGGAGGCGCCGGATGATGCGGGTGAGTTCCACCTGACCTCACCGCTGCGCGTGCTGTTCCGGCTGATGACCGCCCGCGCCACGGGCCTCCTCGTGGTCGCCGTCGGTGGCATCAAGAAGGAGATCTACGTCCGCGACGGGCAGCCCGAGTACGTCTCCTCCAACGTGGCGAGCGAGCTGTTCGGCAACTACCTCGTCAGCAAGGGCGTGCTCAGCGACGGCGAGCTCGCGATGGCGCTCGCGATGATGCCGCACTACGGCGGCAAGCTCGGCGACACGCTCGTGGGCCTCGGCCTCCTGAAGCCGCTCGAGGTGTTCCGCCACCTGACCCGTCAGGTCCGCTCGAAGATCATCGACGTCTGCACCTGGAACAAGGGCGGCTTCGGCTGGTACGCGGGGCGCGAGAATCCGCGCGAGGCGTTCCCGCTCGACTTCAACGCCTTCGAGATCCTCGGTGCGGGTGCGATGGCGCTCTCGGAGGATCACATCGAGAGCTGGATCGCGAAGAACGGCTCGATCCGCCTGCGCGCCTCGCGCACACGCCGCGTCGGCCCCGAGCGGTTCGAGGTCAAGGGTCTGGTCGCGGTGTGCGACCTGCTGGACGGCAAGCGCAGCGTCGCGGATCTCGTGGAGATGCAAGCGGAGCGCGGCGAGCGGCTGAAGATCGGGCGGATGCTATCGCTGCTCGAAGCGTGCGACCTCGCGCGCCCGGCCTGAGCAGCGCGCACCCAGCTTGGCCGCACACGGGGTCTCGAATACCCCGAGGGGATCGGGGGTATCTCCACCACGATCTCGGTCGATCCCACTCGGCATGTACCAACGACGACCGTCTGCCGGCTTCACGATGATCGAGCTCGTCGTGGCTGTGGCGATCGTCGGGACGCTGGCCGTGGTGATCGTGCCGCAGTTCCATCGCGAGGCGAAGCGGGTCAACTACGACGTCGAAGTGAACGCCATCTTCGCCGAGCTTGCGACCAAGGAAGAGGAGTTCAAGCTGTTCAGCGGTGCCTACTATGCGACGGCGGCCTGCCTCGACGCACCCGACCCTACCGGCGCCGACATCTATCGAGCGTGTCTTGCCGACGGCAGTGACTGGAGCGCGATCGGCGTCAAGACGTCACTCGCAACGATCCGCTGCTCGTATCAGATCTCGACCGGCTGTGCAGCCGACGCCCCCGAGCCGCCGTCGGGCGTGACGTTCGATGGAAGCTCGGAGGGATGGTATTTCATGGTGGCGAGGTGCGGCACCGATTCCGACGGGCTCACCTACTTCGCGAGCAGCGTGAACCCGGCGCTTCAGAAGGTCCGCGGATTCGGGACCTACGGGACCGCATCCGGCTGTTCGGGGACCGTCGCGGTGGCCGCGGAACCGAAACCCGTCGCCGGCGCGGGATCTGAGAGTGACAGTGGAGCAAGCGGCTCCGCCGGAGGTGTGGTCGCTGGTGGTACCGGAGCGGGCGCCGGGGGAGGCGGTGCACAGGGGGGGGGCGGTGGGGCGAGTGGTCCAGGTGCCGTCGTACAACCGAGCGGGACGGGGACCAGCGCGGCGACCGGCGTCGCTGGAACCCCGTCAACGGCCCGCAATTCCGGCGACGACAAGGAGAGCGAGGACGGCAAGGACGGCAAGGACGGCGACGACAAGGAGAAGGACAGCAAGGACAGCAAGGACAGCAAGGACAGCAAGGACAGCAAGGACAGCAAGGACAGCAAGGACAGCAAGGACAGCAAGGACAGCAAG
>JAYVRN010000374.1:0-5445 GCA_043776275.1 Myxococcales bacterium
GATCCGCATGAACCTCTCCGAGCTCGCGGCCCACCTCGGGCCCGGTTCGATCATCACTCTCGATACGCCGACGGGCGCGCCGCTCGACGTGCGCGTCAACAACCGGCTGGTCGCCCGTGCAGAGGCGATCGCCGTCGGCGAGAAGTGCGGCATCCGGATCGTGGAGCTCATCGGCGGAAAGGACTCGTGACATGCGCCTCGCAACCCTCGCTCTGATCTTCGCTCCGGCCCTCGTTCCAGTGACCGCCTTCGCCGGCGAGCCGGCGAGCCCCACCTTCGAGATCCTCGATCGCGGCACCGCCGTCGAGGTGATCGCGCACAACGTGACGGCCGCGAAGACGGCGATCACTCCGATCCGCTCTCGCCTCGAGATCCCGCTCGTCGGGCATCCGCGCGCAGACAAGGCGCTGCCGACCGATGCGACCGTCAAGGTCGTCGAGTTCGATGGCAACGAGCCCCGCGTGCTCTCGGTCAAGCTCGGGTTCGAGCGGCCCGAGGTCAAGGCACTCGCGAAGTACGCGCAGGCGATCCAGGTCGGCAGCGACGTCCACATCATGTTCCCGCGCGTCATCCCCGCCGCGGGCGCCGCGATCGTGCTGCCGGAGCCCACGCTCCCAGCCGAGCTCGCGGCGAAGGTCGCGGCGGCAGGCCAGATCGCGCCGATCGCACCGGTGACCACCCCGGCCCCGACCCTCGAGGCCAAGGCCGAGATCAAGACCGATGCGAAGCCCGAGACGAAGCCCGAGACGAAGACCGAGACGAAGACCGAGACGAAGACGGAGACGAAGACCGATGCGAAGCCCGAGACCGCCCAGGCCGAGCTGAAGTCCGACTCCAAGCCCGCGTCGAAGGACGCGAAGCCTGGGCTGTCGCCGAGCGCGGGGACCACGGCGCCCTCGACGGGAACGCAGCCCGCGACCGCGGCGGCTCCCAGGGAGGATGCCTGGCAGAAGATCTCGCTCTACGGCGCGATCGGTCTGGCCGCGATCGGGTGTGGCGCCTGGCTGCTTCGCCGGCGCAAGGCTGCCCTCGGTCCGGTGAGCTCGATCGACGTGATCGCCCAGAAGTCGCTCGGCTCGAAGGCGAAGGTCGTGTGGTTCACCGCGGGTGGTCGCGAGATGGTGGTCGCCGTCACCGCACAACAGGTGCGCATGCTCGGGCAGTGGAAGAAGCCGGCCGAGAACCTGGGAGGTCCGATCGCTCTGCCCTCCGCGCATACGCATGCGGAAGGCAGCCGCGAGCTGCGCACCGAGCGGGCGCCCGCGAGCGCGGCCGTCGGCGGCATCCTCAAGCTGCGTGAGCGCCGGAGCCTGCAGAATGTACCGGAGGTCAGCGAGGAGGTCGCGACCGACGACGTCGATGCCGATGCGCTGTGGGCCAAAGAGATCCTCGCGGCGACCGGAGCCCGTCGATGATGGACAACGTCACCACGGTGACCAACGCAGCGCAGTCGGCGGCCGGCAGTGGCCCTGGTGGTGCGGTCGCGATGGTCGTCCTGCTGACGCTCGTCACGTTGATCCCCGCCATCATCCTGTCCTGTACGTGCTTCGTTCGCTTCATCGTGGTGTTCGGGTTCGTGCGCACCGGCCTCGGCACGCCGGCGGCACCTCCGAACCAGGTCCTCGTCGGCCTCTCGTTGTTCATGGCGATCTTCATCTCCGCTCCGGTCGCGATCGACATGTACGACGCCGGTGGCAAGGACTACCTCAGCGGCAAGCTCGACGGTGAGCACGCCATCGCGGCCGCCACGCCCCCGCTTCGCGCCTTCCTCCTGAAGCGCACCGCGGAGCAGGACCTCGAGCTGTTCTACGAGGTCTCCGATCACGCGAGGCCCGCCGCGCCCAGCGATGTTCCGCTGCGCATCCTGATCCCCGCGTTCATCGTGTCCGAGCTCCGCACCGCCTTCCAGATCGGCCTGACCATCCTGCTGCCGTTCCTCGTGATCGATCTGGTCGCTGCGACCATCCTGACCTCGCTCGGCATGGTGATGGTCCCGCCTCAGGTGGTGGCCCTCCCGATCAAGTTGCTGGTGTTCGTCATGATCGATGGCTGGCACCTGATCGTTCAGTCCCTCCTGCGCGGAGCAGCGTGATGAACGCTGATGGGCTCCTCGATCTCTGGCGCGGTGCGCTCTCGACGATGGTCGCCGTCAGCGCGCCGTTCCTGATCGCGTGCCTCGCGGTCGGACTTGTCGTCGCCGTGATCCAGACCGCCACGCAGCTCCAGGAGAGCGTGCTGACGTTCGTCCCGAAGCTCGCTGCGACCCTCCTCGTGCTCGCCCTCGGCGGTCACTGGGTGCTCGACAAGCTCGGCAAGTTCACCACCGAGGCGTTCACGGCCTACGCGGCCCCGGCGCCCAACGGCGTCGAGCTCACCCCGCCCGCCCCATGACTCTCGACGAGCCGACGATCGGCGCGTTCATCGCCACGCTGACGCGCGCCTCCGCGCTCACGGCGACAGCGCCCGTGATCGGCGACACCGGCGTGCCGATGCGCGCCAAGGTGATGTTCGTGCTGGTGATCACCGGCGCCGTCGCCTCGAACCGTGCCGGCATCCCGCTCGCCTCGCTCCCGATGATCGCCTCGATCGAGCTGTGCGTTGGCTTCGTTACCGGCTTCACCGCGCGGTTCATCATGGCGCGCGCCGCGATCGCCGGTCAGCTGATGGGGCTCTCGCTCGGCTTCGGCTTTGCTTCGCAGTACGATGTGCACGCAGGTGAGTCCGCGATCACCGTGCGCACGATGGTGACCACGATGTCGGCGCTCGCCTTCCTCGCCGTCGGCGGCCTGGAATCAGTCGTGCGCGGCATCGCCGCACCAGCGCACGTGCTCGATCTCGCCTCGCTCGGCCCCGAGCTGCTCCGCGAAGGGACCGCGGCGATGGGGCACGGCCTGGCCCTCGCCGCGCCGATCGTCCTCGCCGCGCTCGTCGGCAACGTCGGCCTGGCGGTGATGAACCGTGCCGCGCCCGCGATCAACATCTTCTCGATCTCGCTGTCCGTGGTGCTGATCGGCGGTGGCATGGTGATGCTCGGTGGCGGGGGCAACTTCGTCGGTGGCATTGTTGGCCACGCCCAGGACGCCGCGGGCGTGTTCGCGCGCTGATCGCGCCTGCAGTATGCTCCGCAGATCGCGAAGCACGACCCGATCGGACTGCTCAACACGATGGCGCCAGAGACCCTGGCGACCCTGCATGACAGCCCGCGCTCGACGATCATCCCGCCAGCGGCACACACCACGGCCGGTGGGCGCGCACTCGAGATCCTGACGCAGCTGTCCAAGGGCTCCGGCCTCGGGCAGCTCCAGACCGGCGAGGTGATCGGCGAGGGGGGGATGGGCGTGATCCGCGCCGCGACGCAGGTCGCCCTCGGCCGCGGCGTCGCCGTGAAGACGTTGAAGCCGGGGCGCCGCGACGCGACCGCATCGCTCGATCTGCCCCGCGACGCGACCGCATCGCTCGATCTGCTCCGCGAGGCCTGGGTCACCGGTTCGATCGAGCACCCCAACGTCGTTCCGGTCCACTACCTCGACGTCGATCCCGACGGCGTGCCGTTGATCGTGATGAAGCGGATCGCGGGCGTCGAGTGGAGCAAGCTCCTCGGCGATGCGTCGGAGGTCGAGCGCCGGTTCGGTGCGAAGGACCTGCTCGCGTGGAACCTCGGGATCCTGATGTCCGTGCTGAACGCGCTGCGCTATGCGCACAGCCGCGGCGTGGTCCATCGCGACGTCAAGCCGAGCAACGTGATGATTGGCGACTTCGGCGAGGTCTATTTGCTCGACTGGGGGATCGCGGTCAGCCTCGTCGACGACGGCAGCGGCCGGTTGCCGCTCGCGGTCAACGCCACGCAACTCGCGGGGACCCCGCACTACATGGCGCCCGAGATGCTCGGCGCCGCCGATGGGCGCCCGATCACGGAGCAGACCGATGTCTACCTCGCCGGCTCCGTCCTGTTCGAGCTGATCACCGGGCGGCCGCCGCACGAGGGCAAGACCGCCGGGGCGATCATCGCGAGCGTGATCGCCTCCGCGCCGACCTTGCCGGCGAGTGCGGCTCCCGAGCTCGCGCGGATCTGTCTCCGCGCGATGCACGAGCAGCCCGCCGAGCGCTTCGCCTCGGTGGATGCGCTGAGGCTCGCGATCCAGGGCTACCTCGAGCACCGAGGCTCCGCGGATCTCGCGGCGCGGGCCGCCCTCCGCCTCGACGAGCTGCGCGTCGTGCTGGCGGCCCCGGGCGCCGACACGGACGAGCGCCACGAGGAGATCTACCGGCTATTCGGCGGCTGTCGGTTCGGATTCCACGAGGCCCTCGCGGTGTGGCCCGACAACGCCGACGCGCGCGCCGGGCTCGCGGCCGCGACGATGGCGGTGGCAGAGTACGAGCTGGCGGCGGGCAATCCGAAGGGTGCCGTGACGTTGCTCGGCGAGCTCGCGGAGCCGCCCGCGGAGTTGCTGGCGCGCGCGCGTGCCGCCGTCGATGCGGCGGCGCGGCGCCAGGCGGAGCTCGAGCAGCTGCGGGCCGAGAACGATCACTCGCTCGGCCGGCGCACGCGCACGTTCTTCTCGGTGATCCTCGGGGTCACGTTCTCCGTGTTGCCGTTGATCAACGAGTGGTGGCCGGCCTTGCGCGCCGGCGACTCGCACCGGCGGGAGCTGCTGGTCGCGGTGGTCGCGCTCGTGATCCTCATGGCCCTCGGGTTCTGGGCGCGCAACACGCTGCGTGCGACCGCCTTCAATCGTAAGGTCGCGCTCACCGGCATGTTCGTGTTCGTCGGCCAGATCATCCTGTCGCTCGGCGCGTGGGCGCTCGACGTGCCCGTCGAAGAGTCGCAGACCTTCATGATCTTCTTCTGGGGGGCGGTGACGTCGATGCTCGCGATCACGGTCGATGGTTGGCTGTGGCCGTCGGCGGTGCTGTACTTCGCGTGGTTCGGCCTCGCCGCGCAGGACCCCGGGCTCCGGTTTTATGCGATGGCCGGCGCGAACTTCTCGTTCGCGATCAACGCGCTGATCCGCTGGGCGCCCGCGACCTTGCGGCCGAGCGATGAGGAGCTGGCCGGGCGTGCGGCCCGTGACGCCGACGCTCGTGCACGTGGCGCTCGGTTGCGGCGTCGGGGCTGATCCTCAGGGCACCGTCGTCGGCTCGGTCGCGGCGTGTCGCATCTGCTTGCTCGCCTCGTAGGCGAACCGGCGCGAACGGTTCATGTTGCCCAGGGGACGGTGCTCGGGGGCGCTGTTCCAGGGATTGAACGAGAGCTCGTTGCAGCGCGCTTCGGTGACATTCGAGGCCGTCGTGTCGAGCGCCGTGCGCGGGATCTCGATGCGCGCGATCCGGACCGGCACCGCGGCGTTCTCGTCCCACTCGGAGGTCCCGTCCTCGATCGACTGCGCCACGGAGTCCCGCTGGCGCTGCGCGTAGAACTCGAAGCAGATCGAGCCTTGCGCGAGC
>JAYVRN010000375.1:0-5445 GCA_043776275.1 Myxococcales bacterium
TCGAACGAATCGAGGCTGTCGCCGTCGTAGGTCAGGCGGAACGTGCCGATCTGCACCACGTCGCCCGGGGCGAGGGTCACAGCGCCGATCACGCGCTGGCCGTTGACGAACGTGCCGTTCGCCGAGGAGAGATCGCGCAGCACGTGATGATCGCTCTCCCACACGAGGTCGGCGTGGTGGCGTGACACGAGCGCCTGATCGAGGACGATGTCGGCGCTGCTCCGGCCGATCGTCAGGACGGGCGTGCCCGGCGGGGTGGCGAAGTGCTGGACCGGGGCGATCCGGGTGGCCTGTGGATTCTTGTAGACCAGCGTGACCTCGGCGCCGGTGGCCGGATCGCGCAGCACCACGATGTCCCCATCGTGAAGCACGGAGTCCGCCACCTCGGCGCCGCCGAGCATCACGCGCGCGCCGCGCTCGGCCACCACGTGGTGGGCTCCGGCCACCAGGGTAAGGCGTGCATGCTTCGGCGCGACCCAGGCTCCTCCAAGGACGAGCTCGCACGCCGGGGCGCTGCCGATCGAGAGCGGCATCGCCTGGAGCGTCACCTCGCGGGTCTCCGTGCCTTCGCGGATCTCGAGGCGAGCCTGGCCCGCGCTGGCATCGATCGTGTGAAGGTCGGCCACGGCTTGCGCCTATTGTAGACCGCGTCGGGCGGTGTTCACTACGCGCGGGAGCGTCGCTCGCTCACGGCGGAGGCAGGGGGCACTCGCCCGGCGCGCCGCGGCAGCTGATCTCCATCGTGGTCACGCCGTAGGCGCCGAGGTACGTGCCGAGGTAGGCGTCCCCGGCGAGGATGTCGTACTGGTGGCCGTCGGGATTCCCCGAAGGGTTCATCGCGTGCACCGGATCGTCGGGGCGATCGATCTCGTAGAGCGCGCCATGCTCGAGATCGCGGAGGCCCGGACCCGCGAACGAATAGCCCGGGACATAGCCGGGGACGCCGGCCGCGATCGTCAGGTGGATCGGTGCGATGGGGCCGAGCGGAGCAGAGCGTGCGGCGATCGTCTCGAGGTGGAGGGTGAGGTACTCGGCGATCGCGCCGCCCCAGCTGTGCGACGCGATCGTGATGCTGGGTGTGGGGTGCGCGGTGACCCAGCGCTGGACATCGAGGTAGAGGTTGCGCGCGTCGTTCTCCGCGTTCTGGATCGAATAGTTGAGGAGGTTGTCGACCACCCGCCCCACGGCGCACGAGTTCTTTCCGCCGAGCACGACGATCGGGATCGTGAGGCCCTCGTAGCTGACGTAGTCGAAGGCGGTCACCCGCGTGAAACCCGCGCCCCACAGGCCGAACGTCACGGCACCGGACTCGAGCTCGGCGTTCGGGATCCCGGCGCGGTGTGCAGCGGCGATCGCTTGCTCGATCACGATCGCATCGTCGGCGACCTTGGTGAACGCCCGGACATCCACGCGAGGGCGCTCCCCGGGGAGCGCATCGATCGTCGCACCGAGGAAGTCGTACGAGGCGGTGCCTGGGACCAGCACGACGAGATCGCCGCTGTGGACGCTGTCCGCGAGCACCTCCTCGAGGGGATCGGGGAGGTCGGTGGCCACGGTCGGCGGTTCGGTGGCGCAGGCGCCCAGCAAGGTGACCGCGAGGGCGACGCGGAGCATCGGGCTGGGTCGAGCACCGTCCGTGCCACCCATCGATCGGCCCAGCTCCGCGAGATGATTCGCGCGGCCGGTGGCGAGTCCAGTAGCCACCGGCTCGGCAGGTTGACGACCGGGCGATCGGGTAAGGTCGCACCGTGACCACCGACGTCCTCACGTACACACTCGATCAGAAGGTCGCCGTCATCCGCATGGACGATGGCAAGGCGAACGCCCTCTCGGTCGCGATGATCGATGGCCTCCTCGCGGCGCTCACCCGCGCCGAGGACGAAGCCAGCGCGATCGTGCTCACCGGGCGCCCCGACAGGTTCTGCGCCGGGTTCGACCTCCGCGTGATGATGAGCGGTCCCGAGCAGGCCAAGGCATTGCTCGGCCGTGGATCCGAGCTGCTGCTTCGCCTGTTCGGCACGACGGTGCCGCTCGTGATCGCATGCACGGGCCATGCACTCGCCGGCGGCGCGCTCGTGGTGCTCACGGGTGATTCGCGGATCGGAGCGCAGGGCGCCTTCAAGCTCGGCCTCAACGAGGTGCAGATCGGCCTCCCCGTGCCGGTGCTCGCGATGGAGTTCGCGCGGAGCCGCCTCACCCCCGCAGAGCTCACGCGCGCGACGCTGCTCGCGCAGATCTACACGCCCGACGAGGCGGTGCGCGCTGGCTACCTCGATCGCGTCGTCGACAGTGATCAGCTCCTCGCGCGCGCCATGGAGGAGGCCACCCGCCTGGGTGCGCTCGCTCGCTCGGCATTCAAGGCCACCAAGCTCCGCCTCCGGGGCGGCGTGATCGCGGACATCCAGGCGCGCATGGAGGAAGACCTGCGCACGCTGATGAACCCGTAGCGGTCAGAACACGAACGGATAGCCGAACGAGCCACCCTCGTCGGTCTCCGGAAACCTCGCGAGCTTGACCGCCGCGGCGACACACGCGCCGAGCGCCGGATCAGGCGAGGTCGCCACGCCCACGCTCTGGATCTTGCCTGCGGGCGAGACCTTGACCGAGACCTTCACGGTGCCGCGCGCGGGATTCTGCTCGCCGCACGCGATCACCGCGGGCTTGATCGAGCCCATGCCCTCCTGGACCATCAGCTTGTCGAGCTTCTCGGGGAGCCCCGACGAGGGCTTCTCGACCACCAGATCGGGCTCTGCCGGCTTGAACCGCGCGCAGCAGGCCTGCCGGTACTTGTCGAGGATGCACGAGACCTCGTCGCAACCGTCCTCGGTGTTGTTGATGGGCGCGGTGGCGAGGACGTCCGCAGGATCACGGACGGGCGCGGTCACCGGATCGCGCGTAGGGCGGGCCGGGCGAGGCGGCTTCGGCGTCCCGGTCCCGGTCGGCACGGTCGCGGTCGGCACGGTCCCGGTCGGCGCCGTTCCGATCGGTGCCGTCCCGGTCGGATGACCCGGATCCGCTGGAGCGCTCATGTCGATCTCGGTCGGGGGCGGCGTCTCCGTCGGCGGGGCCGTCTCGACCGGTGTTGCGGGGCCGGTCGCAGGCAACGGAGGATCCGAAGAGAGTGGCGCGGTGTCCCGCGTGGCAACGAGCTCGCCCGGAGGAGGCTCGCCGGCAGCGCGAGCGTCGTGGTTCTGGCGACGGATCATCACCACCGCGACGATGCTGGCCGCCGCGGCGAACAAGATGCCGAGCAGGACGAGCGCGAGTGCCCGGCGATCACGCCGGCGCGGTTCGCGCGGGATCGCGATCCGGCGCGGCGAATCGTCGTACAGCGGCGAGACATCATCGGTCCGCCGCGGCGGCAGGTCCGTGGGAGCCACGCTCGCGCGAGCCTCGCGGCGCGGTGGTTGATCCTCCCTGTCCTCGCTCGCGCGCATGGGCAGCGTGGCGGGTGGCAGGCTCGGGCGCGGCGGCTCGCGGCGCGGCGGCTCGTTCACGATCTCGGCGACGTCGTTCTCGAGCTCGTCGAGATCGTCGCCTTCATCGTCGAGATCCGCGAGCGACGCCATCTTGCGTTCGGGCACGGCCACAACAGGCGGCGCGACCTCGACCACCACCGGCACGGGAGCCGATTCGACCTTGGCGCCGGCTGACGGTGGATCGATCGCCGCCCCGTTCAGCACGCCATCGACCGCGCCGTTGGCGACGTGAACAGTCGCCTCAGCGACGGCTGGCTCGATCGTCGCGCCGGCCACGGGAAACAGGTCGGCGAGCGGGATCAGCTTCGCCGGTGGCTTGACCGGGAGCGGCGTCGAGATCGTCGCCGAGACCTTGCCGCGTGGAAGCGGAGGCGGCGCGGGTGGCGGGCCAACATCGGTCGCCTCGCGAGCGGAGAACGGGTTCACGCCCGACATCCGCTGGCTGACGCTGAGCGCGGTCTTCTCGACGACATCGCTGACGCTCGCCTTCGGCAGCGCCTGGGCGACGCTCATCGACATCGACTTGCGGATCGGCGGCGGCGAGGTGGGTCGAGGTGGCGGGGCGACGGGATCGCCGGGCGCGCGCGGGACGATCCAGGGCACCGCGGCGCGTGCCGTGTCGCTTACGGGCGTCTCGATCGGTACGGCGTCCACGATGGCGAGGTCGTCGACCATCGGGATCACGTCGACGAGTGACACGACCTCCGCGATCGGTTCGACGATCGGCGACACGATCGGCGAAACGATCGGCGAAACGATCGGCTCGGCGATCGGCTCGGCGATCGGCTTCGTGTTCAGCTCCGGCTTCGGCTGCGCGCCTGGCTCGTCGATCGGGCTGTCATGGTGTCCGATGCGCGGCAACTGCATCACCAGGTTGCGTGGCGTGGTGCGGTAGTCGAGCTGCGGGACGAGCAGCTTGTCGAGTGCGATCTTCACCGACGCCATCGACGCGGGCAGGATGAACACGAACGTCGATTTGCACTGCGCCGCCTCGGCATCGACGAGCATCGCCGCCGATCCGATCTCCTGGTACGCGATCATCCGAAGCAGGTCGCTGAAGCCATTGAGCCCGCGGGTGATCAGCGGATCGAGCGCGATGCCCGCCGACTCCGTGTTCATCCCGGCGACCACAATCACCACGTCGATCGTGCTGTCGGCGATGTGCTCGAGCAGCTTCGCGCGGATCAGCTGGACCGAGTCCGCGATCTGGTGCTGCTGCGCGACCCGGTGACCTGCGGCGCGCAAGCGATCGACGATCGCCTGGCTCGGCGGAACTGCCGCGATTGACTCTGCCTCCGACACCGCGACGACCGCGATGTCGAGACCGACGAACTCCCGCTCCATCCCCACCAGTCTAGCCTGGTCACCCCCGTGGTGCTCACCTGGTGAGCAGCATCGAGTACCCCAGCCGTACCCCGCAACTAGGGCGTCGGAGCGGGCTCGTCACCAGAACCGGGCGACGAGGGTGCCTCGGGCTCCGGAGTAACCTGGAACACCACGCCGATCGTGCCCGGCCGGTCGAGCCCGGGCGGGGTCTGGGTGGAGTCGTGGAACACGAGCGACACCGGCTTCTTGAGCTCGAGCGTCTGGGTCGCCGTGCGGGTCTCGGTCTGGGTCGCATCGACCCGGACCTTCGCGCTGATCGCGAGGACATCGACGTTGCCCGACTTGACCTTGATCGTGAGCGTGGCCTCGGGGGCGAGCGCGCCACGCGAGGAGCCGTGCTGGGCCGCGCCGGTGGGAAAGATGTAGACCTCGGTGATCGGACGCGTGGTCTTGTTCACGAGCTGGACCTGCTGATAGCTCGCGCCACAACCGGCGAGCCCGACAGAGATCGTGAGGACCAGGACCGAGACGATGGTGCGAATCACCGCTGCAGCGTATCAGGGCTCACAGCGTCGAGAGCGCCACGGTGATCACCTCGTGAATTCGCGGCGCCCCCGCGGCCGCGCGGCAGTCTCCATAG
>JAYVRN010000376.1:0-5438 GCA_043776275.1 Myxococcales bacterium
CGTCTCGATCGCCGCGGTCTCGCCCGAGGTCGCGAAGCGGACGATCCTCGTCGACGGCGTGTCGAAGACCTATGCGATGACCGGCTGGCGCATCGGCTACACCGCCGGCCCGCTGCCGCTGATCAAGGCGATGGCGAAGATCCAGGGACAGTCGACCTCGAACCCGACGAACCTGGCGCAGACCGCCACGCTCGCCGCGCTCACCGGTCCCCAGGACTGCGTGGGCACGATGCGCAAGGCGTTCGATGAGCGGCGCCTCGAGATGGTGAAGCTCCTGCGCGCGATCCCGAACGTTCTGTGCCGCGAGCCCAAGGGTGCGTTCTATGCGTTCCCCGATGTCTCGTTCTACGTCGGCAAGCAGTCCCCCGAGGGCTCGATCCTCGATGACGATGTGCAGCTCTGCGACTGGCTCGTCGAGGTCGGCAAGGTCGCTGTCGTCCCGGGCTCGGGATTCGGCGCCCCCGGCTTCGTGCGTCTGTCGTATGCCTGCTCGATGGAGAACATCCGCGACGGCGTCGGGCGGCTCGCGAAGGCACTCGGCACGCTGCGCTGACCCTCGGCGTGGGTGCGACCTGCGACGCGTATTGCAGGTGACGGTGGCTGACAGGCTGTGACGAGCCCGCCGTTGGTCGGTCCCGCGCGGCGGGCGACAACGGAGGGATGAAGCTCGGCAAGGCAGTGTTCGCGATCGCGTTGGGTGTGGGTACGGTGCTCGGGGCGCAGGTGATCGGCGGTCCGCGGGCGTGGGCCCAGAGCGCGACGACTGGTTCCATCCAGGGCGTGGTCAAGGACCAGGCCACCGGCGATCCGCTGGCCGGGGTCACCGTGGTGGTGACCTCATCGGCGCTGCACGGGACCCAGACCGCGATCACGGACGAGCGCGGCGCCTATCGCATCGGAGAGTTGCCACCTGGCACCTACCTGGTGACGTTCTTCTACCTGGACCTCACGATCGAGCGCCGGAACGTCATGGTCGCCGTCAACAAGACGACCCCGGTGTTCCAGAAGCTCGATGGCGGCAAGGCCGGCGGCGAAGTGATCTCGATCCGTGACTCAAGCCCGCCCATCGATCCCACGTCGACGAGGCAGGGCATCACGATCGATCGCAACTACATCAAGAACATCCCGATCCCCGGACGGACGTTCAACGGGGTCCCGCGCGTCGGGACCCAGCCGTTGCCACCCCCACCGCCGCCACCGCCTGCGCCGGCGATGGGCGTGGCCACGGGCCAGCAGGCCGACGGCACCGGAGAGGTCGCGCACAACACCGAGGCCTACGCGCGGCTCGACGACACTCCGTTCCGCCGGGTCAGCGCACAGCCGCTCTCGACGTTCTCGATCGATGTCGACACCGCGTCGTATGCGAACGCCCGGAGGTTCGTGCGCGAGGGCCGGCTCCCGCCGAAGGATGCGGTCCGTGTCGAGGAGATGATCAACTACTTCCACTACGACTATCCCCAGCCAACCGGTGGCGCGCCGTTCTCGATCACCAGCGAGGTCGGACCGAGCCCGTGGAACCCAGCGTTCAAGCTCGTGCGGATCGGGCTCGCCTCTCACACGATCGCCGACGCCGAGGTCCCCGCGCGCAACCTGGTCTTCCTGCTCGATATCTCGGGATCGATGGATCAGGAGAACAAGCTGCCGCTCCTCGTCCAGGCGATGGGCCTGCTCGTCGATCGGCTGCGGCCGCAGGACCGGATCGCGATCGTGGTCTACGCGAGCGGCACCGGCGTGGTGCTGGCCTCGACGCCCGGCTCGAAGAAGCTCGAGATCCGGAACGCCCTGACCACGCTGCGGGCCGGCGGCTCGACCAACGGCGGCGCCGGGATCCAGCTGGCGTACGCGCAGGCGCGCCAGCACTTCCTGAAGCGTGGGATCAACCGCGTGATCCTGTGCACCGACGGTGACTTCAACGTCGGCACCACGAGCGAAGGCGACCTGACGCGGTTGATCGAAGACGAGCGCAAGCACGACGTGTTCCTGACCGTGCTCGGGTTCGGGATGGGCAACCTCAAGGACTCGACGATGGAGCAGCTGGCCGACAAGGGGAACGGCAACTACGGCTACATCGACACGCTCGAGGAGGCGCGCAAGGTGCTGGTCAGGGAGGCAGGCGCGACGCTGATGACGGTCGCCAAGGACGTCAAGATCCAGGTCGAGCTCAACCCCGCGAATGTCGCCGGCTATCGCCTGATCGGCTACGAGGATCGGCGGCTCGCGAACGAGGACTTCAACGACGACAAGAAGGACGCCGGCGAGATCGGCGCGGGCCATACGGTCACCGCGCTGTACGAAGTGGTGCCCGCGGGCGTCCCGGTCCCGAGCGGCAAGGTCGATGCGCTGAAGTACCAGACGCCGACCACGCCGAACGGCGTCGCGGCGAGCGAGCTGATGACGATCAAGGTCCGGTACAAGCCGCCCACCGGGGACAGCTCGCAGCTGCTGACGCAGGTGATCAAGAACGCGAGTCCCGCGCTCGACAAGACCTCGATCGACTTCCGCTGGGCGACCGCGGTCGCGGGCTACGGCATGCTGCTCCGCGACTCGCCGCTGCACGGCGCCTTGACCTGGGCGATGGTGCGCGGCCTCGCGTCGAGCGCGATCGGCGCGGATCCGGACGGCTATCGCAAGGAGCTGCTCGAGCTCGTCGAGCGCGCGAGCAAGCTGCCCCGGTGAACCGAGGCCTCTCTCGCGCTACGGCACTGCGGTGATCTGGATCGCTTGCCCGGGTGCCAGGGGATCACGGAACCACACCACCCACTCGAGCGGCTTCCCGATCACGCTCTGCTTGACGTAGAACGGCCCCGCTGTGCCCGCCTTGGTCACCGTGATGTCCGACATCGGGTTCGCGAACCGGATCCACACGGCGAACGTCGTCGTGACGTCGCCCTGCAGCGTCACGGTCGAGGTCACGTTCACCGGCGCGGCCTCGCTCCCGTACATCCCCTCCGGGCCTGGAGTCACGAAGTTCGCGCCGAACTGCAGGCTCGGCGCCGTCGCCCCGACCAGACCTGCGCGCCCGAGCAGGCCGCTCTGGACGCAATCGCTCGAACCGTGCCCGAGGAACATCTCCGTCCGCCCGGTGTAGCTGAAGCTTCCGATCGAGCCCGTGTTATGGGTCTGCGTGAAGTCGAGGACAAACCCGTAGAGGTTGGGCGTGGGCCGCCTCACCCGCGGGGCGATCGCATCCGCCCAGCCGAACGCGACCCGCTGGGTCCCGTAGTCGAGGCACACGGCCTGGTTGCCCGAGAGGTCGCTCCCCATCGGGATCGTCGTGGGTGCGCCGCTCTGATTGAAGAACGTCTCGGTGCCCATCGGGTCGGCCAGGGTGACGTAGCTGGTCGGGAAGTAGTTCATGGTGTTGAGGCCCAGACAGTCGATCGAGGGCATCGTGATTGCTGTCGGGTTGGCATCCGACATCGAATCCGAGCGCACGATCCGGCCGTCGGGGAACACGGTGAACGTCGACGTCCCCAGCGGGTTGCGCGTCAACGCGCCGCCACCCGTGTCCATGCCGACGAGCTCGGTTCGCCAGTTCACCGACACCTTGACGACCGCCGGGCCCTGGAGCGGGGACAGCAACGTCGTCGTGTTCACCGCGGCCATGCCACCACTGCGGATCGTATGCGCGGGGAACAGCGCCATCCCGGCCTGATTCTCGGCGTAGCAGTTCGCCGCCGTATCGAGACCCAGGCGCTCCACGCCGTCGATCACCAGGTGGTCCGGGAAGTGGAAGGTGCTCGCCCCGTCCGCGAAGTGGAGCACGAAGAACTGTCCCTGGACGGTCCCGCCCATGCCGGGCCCGGTGCCCGTCGGCGAGAACGTCACCATCGCCCCGTCAGACCTCGTGCCGTCACCCGGGGCGTCGTCGCCTTGCCCGGGGGCGTCGCGCTGGGAGAAGCCGGGCTTGCCGAAACAGGCGCCGAGCGCCAGCACGAGCACCAGCCTCACGCCGCGAGCTCCTTCACGATCGCCGCCAGCGTGGCCTGCGCGCGCGGGAGCTCGTCTCCCCGCAGCGTCACGCCGCCGACCACCGCGTGCCCACCACCGCCGAACCGCGCGCACAACGCGCCGATGTCGTGCTCGCGCGGATGGTCGGTCCACGGGTTCACGCCGACGGAGATCTTGATGCTCGTGGCGGTCCGGGTGCCGGTGACGGCGTACTGGGAGCTGGGGAACAGCAGGTAGCCGAGGAAGCCCGGACTGCGCGCACCGACCTCGGCGAACCGATCGAACACGATCACATCGCCGGCCCACATGCCGAGGCGCTGGATCGCCGCGACCTCGTCGGCGCGCTCCGCTTCGACGGCGGCGAGCTGGGGCGCCACATCGGGGCGCTTGGCGACCTCCGAGAGCGAGCTGCGCGACAGCCACTCGACGTAGCGCGCGGTGTCGATCGGCGAGCGGCCATGGGCCAGCCACGCCGCGAGCCGCTGCGCCGGCAGCTCGAGGGCCACGGCCTCGGCGGCTGAGCCGAACTGCGCGGCATCGATGGTATCCGCCCACTCGACGGCATCGAGCAGGTGCGGTGGCGCCTTCCAGCCCCAGCCCTTCTCGAGTGCTCGTGAGATCAACCCGGCGCACGAGGGTGCTGCGGGGTCGAAGAACCAGGTCGAGAGGTGGCGCTCGTCGAACACGTCGCGCAGGGTGGGCGGCTGGAACGCGGTGGGATGGTGATCGAACCACCAGGTCATCCGGGGATCGGCGCAGAACCGGAAGTCGACACAGGCGTGATCGTTGGCATCGAGCGGGATGCCCTCGAACGGATCGCCGTCCTTGTGGACCATCCCCACGGGGCGGACCTCGACGTCCTGCGCGATCACGTCGCGATAGAACGCCGTGAACAACGCCGCCGAGGTCGTGCCATCGAAGCAGGCGTCGTGGAAGAAGATCTTCAGGATCCGGGCCACGAGCGGACCCTGATCATACCCCGAGTGGAGGCGTTGCGCGGGCAGCGCCATGTCGGGGCAGGTGATACCTTCCGTCCATGGATCTGAAGATCTACTTGTGGCTGAAGGCCGGCCACCTGATCTCGCTCTTCCTCTGGGTGGGCGGACTGTTCGCGATCTACTGGATGTTGCGCCTGCACGCGCACGCCCCGAAGGACACCCACGAGAAGCTGACGCTGATGGAGCGGTCGATCGCCCTCGCCACCGACATCGCCTCGGCGGTCGCCATTGGCACCGGGCTCGGGATGATCTTCGGCGCCCCCGGAGGCAACATGCTGACGCAGCCCGGCGCCGGCTGGCTGCACATCAAGCTCACGCTCGTGGTGCTCGGCGTGCTGCCCGTTCACGGGATGCTGCGCGCGCGGATCAAGAAGTTCGGCATGGGGCAGATCACGCCGGTGCCGCAGTGGCTGTGGAGCCTGTTCCTCGCCGCGATCACCGTGATCGTGATCCTCGTGGTGCGCGGTCCGCTGATGTTCGCCAAGTAGC
>JAYVRN010000377.1:0-5437 GCA_043776275.1 Myxococcales bacterium
CCCCCACGGATCATCGGGGCGCGCGCCAGCCACCCACAGGAGGCGGTTGAGCAGGGTGCCGTCGCGATACGGGCCGAGCGGGTGGACGTGGACCCCGGCGGGCTTGTCGCAGACGATCAGGTCCGGGTCCTCGTGATGGATCGCGAGCGCCGAGTCCTCGGGGTGCATCGCGAACGGCGCCAGGGCGGCGGGCTCCACGGTCAGCGCGTCGCCGGCGCGGACCGGCTCGGCGATCTTGCCCACGCGGTCGCCGAGCCGGAGCGCGCCGCGCGTGATGAGCCCGCCGATCTCGCCGACCGGGACCACGACGAGGTGTGCCTTGGCCAGATCCACGAGCCGCACCACCTCACCCACCGGGATCCACGCCTCCGGGACCCTCATCGCCGCAGCGTAGCAGGGCATGCTGGCCGCGCAGGATCACTCGCGGTAGGTAACGCCGCAGCCGAGGCGCCGCTGGGTGGCGGCGAGATCGAGCGACGAGTCCGCCATCGCGCGGGTCAGGTCGCCGGCGAGCGAGGCGATCGAGACCATCGCCTTCTCGTCGATGCGGTCCACCGTGTCGCACTTCTGGTGATAGCAGCGCGCATCCGGGGTCCAGAAGAACACGTACGGGATGCGCTGCTTGCAGAACGGCTCGAAGTCCGACCCGCGCGCCTTGCCGCCGAGACCGACGTTGATCTTCGGATAGTTGTCGTCGAGCTTGCCGAGCAGCTTGGTCGCCGCGAAGCCCTTGAACGTGCCCATCGCCGCCACGAAGCCCCGCGAGGCGTGGCTCCCCACCATGTCGAGGTTGATGACCTGGACGATCTTGCCGATCGGGACATCGGACGGTGGGTGCGCGACGAAGAAGTACGAGCCGGTCATGCCGGTCTCCTCGTCCCCGAACACGGCGAACACGATCGTGCGCTTTGGTGCCGCGCGCTGGACCGCGTCCTGCGCCACCGCGAGCAGGGCCACCACGCCCGAGGCATTGTCGTTCGCGCCCGGGAAGCCCACGCCGAGGTGATCGTGGTGCGCCGCGACCAGGATGATCTCCTCGCCGACGACCGGATCGGTGCCCGAGAGCTTCCCGTACACGTTCGCCGTGGCCCGCCCGTTCTGCGCCGTGAACGGCTGGACGACCGGCGCCAGGCCGAGGCACGCGAGCCGCTCCGCGATCAGCGCACGCGCCGCGAGATCCCCCGCCGATCCGGGAGCGCGGCCCTCGAGATCCGCGCCTCCGAGGACCGCGAGGCGAGCATGGAGCGCGGCGCGATCGTAGGGCTTGCCGTCATCGATGCAGACCGGCGGCGGGGCGCTCGGGGGAGCGGTGACCTTGGTTCCCGTGGTCGGGACCGCCGGGACCTTGGCTCCGGTGGTCGCGGGCGCGACGGTCCCGCCAGCGGGTGCCTGCTCCGCGCGCGCCGGCATCCCGCATCCGGCGGCGAACGCACAGAACATGGCGAGGGCGCGACCAGGCATGACCACAAGACGCGTCGATCCCGCTCAGGTTTCAACCCAATGGCTGCTGCCGGGCCGGTGTCTGGGCGTCTGGGCGTCTGGGCGTCGGGGCGTCGGGGTCGTCGCGGTCGTCGCGGTCGTCGCGGTCGTCGTGGCCGATGCGGTCGTCGCGCACCGGTGTGCACGACGGCGGTTGCCGGAAACCCGACCAGGCAGAACGCCGGCAACTCGAGCTGCCGGTGCGAACCCACGGGATCTCGCGGAGATGGCGTCGGCGCAGGGTTTGCTCTCTTGCCAGCCATGCGTCACGCCAGCCTGTTCACCCTGACCCTCGCGATCATGACCGGCTGCGTCGCGGACGAAGCGACCGATGGCATCGATGACCCGGGCTTCGGCGGCGGCAAGGCGGATGGCGACGAGCTCAGCACCTGCGAGCAGGACGCGATCATCACCTACCTCAACGAGGGTCCGTCCGCTGCGGCCCTCGAGGACGCCGGCGTGCACGCCCGCGCCGCCGCGGAGCTGGTCAAGCATCGCGATGGTGCGGACGCGCGGTTCGGCACCGATGATGACAATCGGTTCGATGATGTCGCCGAGGTCGATGCGGTCCCGTACGTCGGCCCGGCCGCCGTCAAGCAGCTCCACGCCGCTACCGGCGAGCGCTGCGCGACGGATGCGTACGCCGACGCCCGCGATGTCACCAAGGCACTCGTGGTGTTCCCGGCCGGCACCCCGGCACCGACCTCGTACGACGCACCCGATGGCGGTGCGTTCTACCTGAGCGGTACCGAGTTCTGGCAGAAGTGGTCCGGCGGCAAGAACCCCACGTACTCGTTCGGCGAGGGCACCGATGCCGGCCGGCGCTGCATGCAGGCCTCCGCGATCCGGTTCGCCGCGATCATGAAGGACGCCCCGCCCGAGCTGGTCAAGCTCGATGCCGACACCAACTGGAGCGGCTCGTTCTACAGCTGGAACGACGACTTCAGCGGACCCAACGCCTACGGCGACGGCACCGGCGCGCGCCTGTGGGCGTGGCGCACGAGCCTCATCAAGTTCATCAGCCAGACCAAGAAGGATGGCAGCTGCCTGCTCCCGACGCGCGAGATGGTGGTCCGCCAGGCGACCGCGTGCCTCGAGACCGGCGCCGGCGCGATGGGCGAGATCCAGGGCTGTCAGGTCCGCTAAGGAACCCCCGAACCGGTCCGCGCTGACGTGGTCCATGACCACGCCGACGTCAACCTCCACGTCAACGCGGAGACCCGAATCGTTCCACCGAGGTGTGTCTCGACCAGGAACGGTCCGAATTTGCGGGCAGGATCCAGCTCGAGCGCATCTTCAAGACCCGTGAACGTGAGCGCCTCGGCCACGTCATCTTGCGATGTGGATCGTTGTCAGTTCTTCGCGCGCTTCTGCTCGCGCAACATGAACAGGTAGAGGCTCTCGACTTTTTCGCGCGCCCACGGCGTCTTGCGCAGGAACTTGAGGCTCGAGGCCACGCTCGGGTTCTCGTTGAAGCAGCGGATCTTCACCTGCTCGCCGAGCTCGGGCCAGCCGTAGTGCTCGACGAGCTGGGTCACGATCTGTTCGAGCGTGACCCCGTGGAGCGGATTCTTTGGCTGCTCGGTAGACACGTCACCACGCGTAGGTCTTGAAGAACTGCCACTCGAGTTGCGTGGCGGCTTCGTACGGCGGGCACGAGTACACGCCCGCGCTCGCCGCGCCACCGGCCCAGCAGTGGCCCATGCCGTCGAACATGCACAGCTCGACCTGGCCATCGGCGGGGCAGCCCTCGTAGTGGATGCAGTGGCCACCCTGGATCGTGTGCGTGGCGAACGTCGTCGCGCAGCCGTTGTGCGCGGCCCACGCGGTGGCGGCGGCGGTGGTGCCGAGCACGCCGAGCGACTCGGGATCTTCGCAGCCGGGAGCGATCAGGGCATCGGCTCTGCCGTGGAACATGATGATCGGGCGGCGCTGGTTCACGCAGCCCGCGAGATCGTGCGTGCCCCCCGAGTGCGGCGCGACCGCGCGGATGTCGGGGCGCATGCAGCCCACGTGATGCGAGAAGTAGGCGCCCATCGAGAACCCGGTGACGAACACGTGCTCGGTGTCGAGGCACTGGTCCTGCGCGATGTCGGCCTTGATCGCATCGAGCAGCGCGAAGTCATCGCCGGTGGCGGTCGGAGGCGCACCTCCGGTGCTCGGGCAGACGTTGGCGCCCACATTCCACGGGGCACCGAGCGAGTTCGGGCCGCCCTGCCCATCGGGGAACGCGAGCGCGATGTGCTCGGTATCGGCGAGCGCGGCGTAGTTGGTGATGTCGAACATCAGCTGCCCCGACATCGTGTACCCGTGGTGCACGATCACGAGCGGCATCGGCGTGGTGGCCGCCCCGGGCGGCAGGTAGACAACGTACGTGCGATCGAGGCCGGCGGCGGTGACGTGCCGCATCGAGCTGCCCCGGGCCCCGGCCCGAAGGCCACAGGTCCGTGCATCGATCGGTGCATCAGGCGTGGTGGTGCTGGCATCCGGATCGGGATCCACCTTGCTCGGTGACGAGCCACAGGCCGCGAGCAACATCAACGCGACCAGACGGCGAGGCACGGCGCAATCTACAACGAGATGGGGCCGGGCTCGACGACAAACGCCCCGGGCAACCGCGACGAGATCGAATCAGTTCTCGTCGAGGTGCAGCGCGCCGCCTTCGACCACCACGCTCGCGAGCGCGACCGCATCGCGACCGTCGGCGGCATAGGTCACCACGGGCTCGGGGCCGGTGGCATCGATCGCCAGATCGGCGTGGCGCAGGGTCTGGGCGAGCGGCAGCACGTCGCGGCGCCAGCCCATCAGGTGCTCGTGGAGCGCGCCTGGGTCCGAGCCGAACCGCGCCCGCATCTGCGCCGACAGCAGGTCCCGCCAGGCCAGCACATCCTCGGCCTCGAGGGCGCGGAGCATCCGATCGACCAGCTGATCCGCCGGCGCGAGCGCGGGAGTGACCTGGGCGGTAGCCTGGGGTGGGAGCGAGCGGGGCGGACCACCGCTGCAGGCAGCGACCGTGATTCCGAGGAGGAATGCCGGGATACGAACCATGTCCCCACCTCAACACAGCCGCGGCGCGGGCTCACGTTTTTGGCATTTCGTCCTGGTGCGCCTGGCGCCTGACCGGGGGCGAAGTAGGATTCCGGCGAACGGAGGATCCGATGAAGAACGCGCTCCTGGTGACGGCTCTGCTCGCGACGGTTGGTTACGGTGGCTGGCGGCTCACGCATCGCGGTGAGGCTCCCGTGGTCACGGACGATTCGAAGCTCGCGCTCGATCGGGTGTGGATCGATCACATCCCGCGCACCGAGCGCGACACCATCCAGGTGTTCGCCGCGGTCTCCCAGGAGAACTTCGGCGTGTTCCAGCAGACCTCCGTGTGGAAGGGCAACTTCGAGCTGTTCCAGTTCAAGTTCGCTGACGGAAAGATCAAGGCGACGTACCCGCAGGACGGCGATCGCGAGGACCTGAAGGTCAAGGCGCGCACCTGCAGCGAGGGCCAGATGGACTACTGCCTCGAGATCGAGGGCTCCAAGCGCGGCGTGAAGAAGTACTACTCGCGCAAGGGCTGGGAGATCGACGGCGTCCACTCGGCGCAGGCCCTCGCGGACCGCACCGACGCGCTCGCCCACGAGCTCGAGACCGGCCTCCCGGCCGAGTAGCTGCGCGCTGACCACTCCGTAGGCGGAGTTGCCGCCGACAACCTCGTTGCGGTCGGCGCACTTGCGAGACGACGCTTGACTCTCTGCACACGATCCGTAGATTGCAAGCCATCCGCTAGCCGGAGCACGACCATGCAGCCCCTTCAGCCTCACGTACCTGTGTCCTGTTCCTGATCGTTTCTCAGGCTGAAGGAGCTCTATGCATCGGGATTCGCGTGGCCATCGTGGCCACAAGGATCTGCAGGTGTGTCGACAGGTCTTTGATGCTCTCACCTATGCGCTGGCCGACCTCGACGATC
>JAYVRN010000378.1:0-5432 GCA_043776275.1 Myxococcales bacterium
GGCGTGGCGGACCAGGAACACCTGCACGGAACGAGCGTAGCGCAGTACCTTCCCGGGGATGAAGCTCTACGGCACCACGACCTCTCCGTTCGTCCGCCGGGTTCGCGTCGTCGCGCAAGAAATCGGCGAGACCGTCGACCTGGTCGACACCGCGGCCGAAGCGGGTCAGGCGCAGCTGCGCGAGGTCACGCCGATCCGGAAGGTCCCGGTGGCCGTCGTCGGTGGGAGGACGCTGTTCGATTCGCGGGCGATCATCGACTGGCTGACGACCCACCACGGCTACGGCGAGCTGGCGCCCCCGCGTGACCGCTGGCGCGAGGGCAACCTCCTGAATGCGATCGATGCAGCGCTCGACAGCGTGATCCAGCTGTTCTATCTGCGGCGCGATGGCGTGGCGATCGACGGCACGCCGTTCGCCACCCGGCAGCTCGAGCGCACGGATGCGATCTTCGCCTGGCTCGGCGCGCAGCCGGAGCTCGGCGCGCAGTTCGGTCTCGCCGAGGTGTCGCTGGCGTGCGCCCTGGACTGGATGGACTTCCGCAAGACCTACCCCACCGAGCGCGCGGCGAGCGTCGCCCGCGTGCGAGCGACGTTCGCGGATCGCCCAAGCCTCGTCGCGACGAAGCCGCACGCGTAAGGCTACAATCCCCAGCGATGGAGCGCGGGATCGATCTCGGACGCGCCGCCGAGCTGCTCTCGGCGGGCCGGCTCGTCGCGTTTCCCACCGAGACGGTCTACGGCCTCGGCGCGGACGCCTCGCGCGCCGACGCGGTCGCGAAGATCTTCGCCGCCAAGGGGCGACCGAGCGGCCACCCGCTGATCGTTCACCTCGCGCCCGAGGCGGACCTCGACGACTGGGCGCTCGAGATCCCGGCAGCGGCGCGCCAACTCGCCGCCGCGGCCTGGCCGGGCCCGCTGACGATCATCCTCCGTCGTGGCACGCGGGTCTCGCTCGCGACCACCGGCGGCCACGAGACCGTCGGGTTGCGGGTCCCCGCGCACCCGCTCGCCCAGGCATTGCTCCGCGCCTTCGGCGGTGGCATCGCGGCGCCAAGCGCGAACCGGTTCGGCGCGGTCAGCCCCACCACGGCCGATCACGTCGTGGCGGATCTCGGCGATCGGGTCGACTACGTCCTCGATGGTGGGCCGTGCGAGGTGGGCGTGGAATCGACGATCGTCGATCTGTCACGCGCACAGCCCGTGCTCCTGCGTCCTGGCGGGATGCCGCGTGAGGCGATCGAGGTGATCACCGGTCCTCTTGCCGCCGCCGATGCGGGCGCGCCCGCCGCACCCGGCACGCTCGCCAGCCACTATGCGCCACGCGCGCAGGTGATCGCGGTCGCCCCCGAGGAGGTCCCGGCCGCCGTCGCCGGAGCGCACGGCCGGATCGCCGTGCTCGCACCCGCGAGCGCGTTCCTCGCGTGGCCAGCGCTGGCCGCGCTCGCCTATCGCCTCCCCGACGATGCCGCGGGGATGGCGCGTGCGCTGTACGCCGCGCTCCGGGATCTCGATACCGCAGGCGTCGATGTCGTGATCGCCGCGTTGCCTCCGGCGGCGGGGCTGGGTGAAGCTGTCGGCGATCGGCTGCTGCGCGCGGCGGGTCCGCGCAAGGATCGACCACAATGACGAACATCCGCGTTGGCATCATCATGGGCTCTCAGAGCGACTGGGAGACGATGAAGCACGCGTCGGACGTGCTGACCCAGCTCGGCGTCGGCCACGAGTGCAAAGTGGTCTCGGCGCACCGCACACCCGATCTGCTGTTCGAGTACGCGGAGGAGGCCGAGAGCCGCGGGCTGTGGGTGATCATTGCCGGGGCCGGCGGTGCGGCCCACCTCCCGGGCATGACGGCCGCGAAGACGCGGCTCCCGGTGCTCGGGGTCCCGGTCCAGAGCAAGGCCCTCTCGGGCATGGACTCGCTGCTCTCGATCGTGCAGATGCCGCGCGGGATTCCGGTCGGTACGCTCGCGATCGGCGAGTCCGGCGCCGCCAACGCGGGCCTGCTCGCCGCCGCGATCATCGCGCTCCACGATCCCGCGGTGGCCGAGAAGCTCGACGCGTATCGCAAGGCGCAGACCCAGAAGGTCCTCGAGGGTTCGCTGCCATGACGCCGCTGTTGCCGGGCGCGACGATCGGCGTGCTCGGCGGCGGCCAGCTCGGCCGCATGATCGCAGTCACGGCGCGGCAGATGGGCTACCGGATCATCGTGCTCGATCCGAGCCCCCGGTGCCCCACCGCGCAGGTGTCCGACGGTGTGGTGGTCGGCGCTCTCGACGATCTCGATGCCGCCCGTCACCTCGCACGGCAGGTCGATGTGATCACGCTCGACACCGAGCACGTGCCCGCCGAGGTGCTGGTCGAGCTCGATGCGATCGCGCCGGTGCGACCAGGTGCCGAGGTGCTGCGGACGATCCAGGATCGGCTGGTTCAGAAGCGGTTCATCGAGGGGCTCGGCATCGCGCAGGCGGCGTGGGCGCCGGTCGGTGATGTCGGGGAGCTGATCGCCGGGCTCGCCAAGGTCGGTGCGCCGGCGATCCTCAAGGTTCGGCGGGCGGGTTACGACGGCAAGGGGCAGGTCCGGATCGAGCCCGGTGCGGATCCGGCGGCGCAGCTCGCGCGGCTGCACGGCGAGCCGGCGGTGCTCGAGGAGCTGGTCGCGTACACACGCGAGATCTCCGTGGTCCTGGCGCGCGGCCTCGCGGGCGAGATCCGGATCTACCCGATCGCGGAGAACGTCCACCGCCGCCACATCCTTCACACCACCCGTGCGCCGGCGCCGATGCCGGAGGCCCAGCGCGCCCGCGCCGAGCAGATCGCCGTCACCGTCGCCGAGGCCCTTCATCACGTCGGGGTGATGGCGGTCGAGCTGTTCGAGCTCCCCGATGGACGGTTGCTGCTGAACGAGATCGCGCCGCGCACCCACAACAGCGGCCACTACACCTATGGGGCCTGCGCCACGTCGCAGTTCGAGCAGCACGTGCGCGCGGTCTGTGGGCTCCCGCTCGGCGATCCGCGCGCCCTCACCGGGGCGGTGATGGTCAACCTGATCGGCGACCTGTGGAGCAAGGGTGCGCCACCATGGCAGCACGTGCTCGCCCGCCCCGAGGCTCGCCTGCACCTCTACGGCAAGGACGCCCCCGCCCCGGGGCGCAAGATGGGGCACGTGGTCCTCCTCGATGACGACACCGATCGGGCGCTGCATACGGCAGAAGGCCTGATCGCGCAGCTAACTCCGCGAACGTGATAGGTTTACGGGCAGGGAATGGCGACCCTGGTCTATTCCGACGTCGATGGCGTCGACCGCTCGTTCGCGCTCGCGAACGAGCCGGTACTGGTCGGTCGTGGCCCCGAGTGCGGGATCCGTAGCCAGGATCCGCGCGTGTCGCGGCTGCACGCGCGGTTCTACGTCGATCAGGGCGCGCTGTGGGTCGAAGATCTCGGGAGCTCCAACGGGATCTTCGTCGGGCCGAACAAGGTCCAGCGTGCTCCGGTTCCGACCGGCGAGATCATCCTGGTCGGCAGCTTGATGATCCGGCTGTTGCCCGCGAGCGGCACGCTGCCGCCGCCAATGGGACTCCACGGCACGCTCGCGACCTGGCTCGATCTCGAGCGGAAGACGCGCGCCGCCGTCGAGGAGGAGCGCGATGCGTTCGCCCAGCGTGTGGGCCAGCTCCATCAGCAGATCGAGCTGATGAAGCTGTCGCCGACGGTGCCGCCGGGCACGACGCTGCCGCAGATGCAGGCGGTCGACGCGGAGGCGATCCGCATGCGCGACGAGGCCGACGCGCGCAGCGCGATGCTCGAGCAAGCCTTGAAGGCGGTGCAGGACGAGGTCGAGGCGCTGCGCGAGGTCGGGCGCCGCAACAGCCGGCACAGCCTGCGCGACGAGCCCAACAACACCGAGATGGCGGAGCTCGTCGAGCTGCGCGACAAGGTGAAGGGTCTCGAGCGCGAGCTCGCAGATCGCGCCGATTGGTCGTCCAACGTCGGGACCGAGTCCGCGAAGCTCAGCTCGGAGATCCAGCGGCTCCAGAACGCTCTCGAGGAGGCGCGGTCGGCGCACTCCACGGCCGAGCACGCGCACGCTGAGCTCACGCGCGAGGCGGGCGAGCTGCGCGAGCAGGTGGATCTAATCAAGCGGACGAGCGCCGCCGAGATCGAGATCGCCAAGCTCGAGGCCGCGAAGTCGCGCGATGCCAAGATGGTCGCCGAGACCTCGGTCGGCATGGTGGCGGCGGAGAAGCTCGCCGAGGCCGACCTGGTCATCACCCGGCTCGAGCGCCAGGTCGACGAGCTGAAAGCCGCGCAGGCCGCGCCCGACGCGCGCGCGCAGCAGCTGGCCACCGAGATGAGCGCGATGCTCGCGAAGGTGGAGAAGGTCGAGAAGGAGCTCGCGTCGTCGCAGATCCGGGCGCAAGGCGCCGAGCGCAACCTCTCGGGTGCAAATGCGCAGGCCGCGAAGGCCGAGACGCGTGCCGCGCAGCTCGAGCAGAAGGTCCTCGACACCGAGGAGCGCGCGAAGTCCGCCGAGCACGATGTGGCGAAGGCGCTGGAGCGCGTCTCGCAGCTCGAGACGCGGATCGGCGCTGGCGATGCGCCCGTCCAGGCGGCCGAGCAGCGCGCCGCGAAGATCTCCGCCGAGCTCGCCGAGATGACGAACCAGTTCGAGACCCGCCGCGATCGGCTGGTGGAGCTCGAGAAGGGGCTATTCGCCGCAGGCGAGGCCACGAAGGCCGCCGAGGGCCGGGCCGCCGAGGTCAAGGCGGAGCACGATCGGCTGGTCGCCAAGCTCGCGGAGACGGAGCAGCGCGCGACTCAGCTGCAGTCCAAGCTCGATCAGCTGTCCACGGCGGACAGTGCGATCGCCGCGGCGACCACTGCGCGCGACGAGGCCTCCGCGAAAGCTCTTGCGGCCGACAAGCGCGTCGGCGAGTCGGAGCGTCGTGCGATCGATGCGGAGCAGCGGGCGAGCGCCGCCGACACGATGGCCAAGGCGATGGCGAAGGATGTGGCCGAGGCTCTCCGTCGCGCCGCGGACGAGGCGACCCGCGCGAAGTCCGTCCACCGCGATCTGGCGGATGCGCATCGTCGCGCCGAGGAGGCCACGGCGAAGGCGGCGTCGAGCACGCAGTTGATCGAGGCCGCGGAGCTGCGCGCCACCGAGAGTGAAGCTGCGGCTGCCGCCGCGCACAAGGCGCTCACCGAGCGCCTCGAGACCACCACCAAGGAGCTGACGGGCCGGCTCGACGCCACCACCAAGGAGCTGACCGCCAAGGCGGAGGCCGCACACAAGGAGCTCACCGCGAAGCTCGAGGCAACGCAGCGCGAGCTCAACGCCGAGCGCTCCGGCCTCCTGGCGCTCGTCGATCGGAAGACCGCCCTCGAACGCGAGGTGGCGGAGGCTCGCGCGCGCGAACCCGTGCTCCAGCAAC
>JAYVRN010000379.1:0-1702 GCA_043776275.1 Myxococcales bacterium
AGTCATCGACCTCCACGGACTCGAGGTTGGTCAGCACCTCGTTGCGCAAGATCACGCCACCGAGGATCGACGCCTCGGCGTCCAGGTTGTGCGGAAGCACTCTCCGGTCGCGTGACATTGCGGACAAGGTACACCGCCCCGGTGGGGCTGCCTACCTGCGAAGCTCGGCTCGAACCGCTCTCACGAAGAGAGCGACTCGAGCCCGGCGCTCACTTGTCTTTACCGACGACCCAGAACTTCAGATTCGCGATGACGCCAGCGGCGAGGCGCACGGGCACCTCGTACTTGCCGAGCGCCTTCACCGACGTGTCGAGCTGGATGATCCGGTGATCGATGTCGACACCGGCGCGCTTCAGCTGCTCCTGGATGTCGCGGTTGGTCACCGAGCCGAACAGCTTCTCGTCCTCGCCAACGTTGCGCTCGAACTGGAGCGTCATGACGTTGATCTTCGCTGCGAGCTCGGTCGCGGTCGCCCGCTCCTTGGTCACGCGGCGCTCGATCAGAACCTTCTCGTGCTCGAGGCGGTTCTTGTTGCGGACCGTGGCGCTGACGGCGAGGCCGCGCGGCACGAGATAGTTGCGGCCGAAGCCGGGCTTGACGGAGACGAGCTCCCCGGCCTTGCCGAGGTTGTCGACGTCCTGCGTGAGGATCACTTGCATCGCCATGACTAGTCTCCCGTCACCGAGAACGGCAGGAGCGCAAGCATGCGCGCCCGCCGAAGGGCCGTGGAAATCACGCGCTGCTGGCGAGCGCTCGCGCCGCTGATGCGACGCGGGATCATCTTGCCGCGGTCCGTGACGAACGACCGCAGGATCTGCGGGTTCTTGTAATCGATCTTCGCGACGATCTCATCGGACAGCAGCTTGCGCTTGCCCGTACCGCCGCGGCCTTTGCCGCCGCGGCGATCGTCGCCATCGCGATCGAGGTCATCATCGCCGCCGCCGGGCGGGCCGCCGCGCTCACCGCGGGGTGCATCCATACGAGTCGTCATGGCTTACTCCTTGTCCTCGGTGGCAGGTTCCACGGCCGGGGCCGGGGCCGCAGCCTCGACAACCTCGGGAACGGGCTTCTTCGAGCCCGGGATCACATCGCCGTCATCATCGTCGCCGTAGAGGTCGTTGTCGTCAGACGACATGCCGTCGCCGCCGCGCGAGAGGAACAGGTCCTCCTCGTCGGCCGCGGTCTGGGCTGCCTTCTCGTACGACGTGTCGTCGATCTCCGACGGACGCGCGCCAACATCGACGTCCTCGTCGATCTTGACCGTCAGGTAGCGGATCACCGAATCGAGCATGCGGAGGTTGCGCTCCGTCTCCTCGACGACGCCCGGCTGCGCGAGGTACTGCCAGTACAGGTAGATACCCTTGCGCTCCTTGGCGACCTCGTAGGCGAGGCGGCGCTTGCCCCAGTTGTCGACCTTGACGATCTTGCCGCCCATGCCCTCGATGATCCCCTTGATGCGGGTGTTCACCTCGGCGACGCCCTCGTTGGACGTGTTCGGCCGCAAGATGTACGTGGTCTCGTATTCGCGAGCCGTGTTCGGCTTGTCTTTCTGACTCTGCAGACGTGCCATGTAGCTTCCTCTTGGGTGTGAAGCCCGTCCCTGGCGGGGGCGAGCGAGGTTGGGTGCAGCGCGCTGAGGCGCGGGGCGGTCTATATCACGGGGTTGCGAGATTGGAACGCGCGTTGTGCTGATTCATCGCCG
>JAYVRN010000380.1:0-5423 GCA_043776275.1 Myxococcales bacterium
CCCACGATCGCGGGGATCAGGATGGTCTGGACCACGAGCGTGGTGGAGCCGGCGCTGCCGATGTCGATCGCGAGCTCGCCGCCGCGGATCGGTCCGGGCGTCAACTCGAGGTACTTCGAATCGACCTTCGCACCGTGCACGGTGCCGCCGCACAGCTTCACCGCGGCGTCGACGCACGCCACGTGCTGGCGGCGCAGACCCGGCTTGGCCCGCCCGGCGCGGATGTTCCGCATCGTGATCGGGCGGCCGGTGATGAGCGACAGGGCGAGCGAGGTCCGCAGGATCTGCCCGCCTCCCTCGCCGCGCGAGCCATCGATGTCCACCGGTGCGCTCACGTGCTCACCCCTTGACGCAGACGACCTGCCGCAGCTCGTGCACGATCTCCACGAGCGCCGCCTGCGCCTCCATCACCTTGTCGATCGGCTTGTACGCCATCGGCGTCTCGTCGATCACGTCCGCGTCCTTGCGGCACTCGATGCCCTCGGTGGCGGCGATGTGATCCTCGACGGAGAACCGCCGCTTGGCCTCGCCCCGCGACATCGCGCGGCCCGCGCCGTGGCTGCACGAGTGGAACGACTCCGGCTCGCCCTTGCCACGCACGATGTAGCTGCGTGCGCCCATCGAGCCCGGGATGATCCCGAGATCTCCGAGCCGTGCACGCACCGCACCCTTGCGCGTCACGAATACGTCGTGGCCGAAGTGGTGCTCCTTCGCGACATAGTTGTGGTGACAGTTGACGGCGAGCTCGCCGAGCTCGAACGGCGGCAGCTCCGCACGCGCGACCTCGATCACCGCCTCCATCATCAGCTGGCGGTTGGTCATCGCGTAGGTCTGCGCCCAGTTCACCGCCTGCACGTAGTCGTCGAAGTGCTCCGTGCCCTCGCGCAGGTACGCGAGATCGATGTCCGGCAGATCGTGGACGTGGATCTTCATGTCCTTCTTCGCGAGCGCGATGAAGTACGTGCCGATCCGATTGCCCACGCCGCGCGAGCCCGAGTGCAGCATGAACCACACGCGATCGCGCTCGTCGAGACAGACCTCGATGAAGTGGTTGCCGGTGCCGAGCGTGCCGAGGTGGTTCAGGTCATTGCCGTCGCCGATCCGCGGGTGCTTGTCGGCGAGGATCTTGTACTCGGCCGAGAGCGCCTTCCACGCCTTGGTCGGTCCGTGCGGGACCTTGTGCCATGCGCCGCGATCACCGCGTCCGCCGTTCGAGGAGCGGCCGTGCGGCACGGCCTTCTCGATCGCGGTGCGCAGGGACTTCAGCGAATCAGGCAGCAGCTTCGCGTCGAGATTCGTCTCGACGGCGACCATGCCGCAGCCGATGTCGACACCGACCGCCGCCGGGATGATCGCGCCCTCCGTGGGCACGACGCTGCCGACGGTGGCGCCGATGCCGTAGTGGACATCGGGCATCACGGCGACGTGACGGAACACGATCGGCAGCTGGGAGATGTTGGTCAGCTGCTTCTGGGCAGCCGTCTCGATCCCCACGCCGCGGGTCCAGGCCTTGATCGGAACGCGACCAGTGCGAATCAGCTCGTAGTCGGGGGTAGGGTTAGGCTCTTCATGCGACATGACGATGCTCTGGCCTGTGGCCAGCTCCGGCGATCGCAGACGAGAGGCCCGCGCTCGACCTCCTACGTAAAGGTTTCGGAGCCGCACGGCAAGCGCGATGTCGTAACCCTCCGAACCTACAGCCTCTGGATCAGCGATAGCCCTGCGCCTGCAGGTTGAACAGGCGTGCATACCGCCCGTCCAGCGCCAGCAACTCGGGATGGGAGCCGCGCTCGATCACGGTGCCGCGATCGAGCACGATGATCTGATCGGCCATGCGGACGGTGGAGAACCGGTGCGAGATCACGATCGCGATCTTGTCCTCGGTGAGCTCGCGGAACCTCTCGAAGATCTTGACCTCGGCTTCGGCGTCCATCGAGGCGGTGGGCTCGTCGAGCACCAGGATGTCTGCATCGCGGCGCATGAACGACCGTGCGAGCGCGACCTTCTGCCACTGGCCAAGCGAGAGCTCGCGCCCGTCCTTGAACCACTTGCCGAGCTGGGTGTCGTAGGTCTTGGGCAGGGACGCGATGATCGGCTTCGCGAGGCCGCGCTCCGCGGCGTCGTCCCAGCGATCGCGATCGGTGTACGCGCGATCGTCACCCGCGCCGATGTTCTCGCCGACCGTGAGCTGATAGCGCACGAAGTCCTGGAAGATGACGCCGATCCGGCGGTGCAGCACGGTGGGGGACCACTCACGGAGATCGCGGCCATCGAGGAGGATCCGACCCTCGGTGGGTTCGTAGAGGCGGGTCAGGAGCTTGATCAGCGTGGTCTTGCCGGAGCCGTTCTCGCCGACGATCGCGAGCTTGGAGCCCGGCGGGATGTGCAGATCGAGGCGGCTGATCGCATAGTCCTGCGAGCCCGGGTACTGGAACGAGACGTTCTCGAACCGCACGCCGTCGCCGGGCACGGTGCCCACGGCCTCGGTGCCGCCGGGGGCCATCGTCGGCGTGTCGAGGAACTCGTAGAGGTTCGAGAGGTAGAGGTTGTCCTCGTACATCCCGCCGACGTCGCCGAGCGCGCTCGTCATCGCGCTCTGTGCCTGCCGGAACACGATGACGTACATCGTCATCGCACCGATCGTGATCGCCGCATCGATCGTGGACAGCGCGATCCACAGGTACATGCCGTAGAACGCGACCTGACCGATCGTGCCGAGGATCAACGACCAGATCGCGCGCTTGATCGTCAGGGCCCGGTCGCCGGCATAGAGCTTGTCGAAGATCGCCTTGTAGCGGTTCAGGAACCGCTCGCCGAGGCCGAACAGCTTGACCTCCTTGGCGTGATCCTCGCGCGCGAGCACCGTCTCGACGTAGATCTGCTCGCGGGTCTCCGGGGTCCGCCAGCGCGAGAGCCGGAAGGCGTCGCCCGAGAACTTGAGCTCGGCGATGAACGGCGGGATCGCGGCCGCGATCAGCACCGCGAGCGCGATCGGAGAGAACGCGGCGAGCAGCGCACCGAGGCCGATCAAGGTCACGATCGATTGCCCGAGCTCGAACGTCTGCGAGACCAGCGACAGCGGCCGCGACGAGGCCTCCCGCCGCGCGCGGGTCAGGCTGTCGTACAGCTCGGAGTCCTCGAACTGCGTGAGCTCGAGGGTCAGCGCCTTCTCGAGGATCTCGACGTTGATCTTCTGCCCGAGCTGCTGGCGGAGCAGGCTGCGCATCATCCCGAGCAGCCGGCCGATCACCGCGAGCGCGATCACGAGACCCAGCTCGATGCCGACCCACCCGATCGCGGTCATCCGATCGTCGTGCGTGCTGGTCCTTGCGGCATCAACGATCGAATCGATCAGGTGCTTGCCGACCCAGGCCACCGCGCCGGGGAGCAGGCCCGCGAACAAGCTACCGAGCGCGAGCCCGATCGTCAGCGTGCGATTGGTGGCCCACACCAGGCCGATCGCGCGCTTGCTGTACTTGAAGACGCCGAGATAATTCTTCCAGTTGGTCTGATCCGGCGGCGGAGGCTGGCCGCCCTTGCCGTGCGGGCTCTTGTCGTTGCCCGCCTTCGCGTTGGCTCCACCACCACCACCGCCGCCGCCGCCACCCGCGCCGCCGCCGCCACCACCGCCGCCACCACCGCCACCGCCCTGGGCGATGACGAACGGTGCAGCGATCGAGGTAGCGGCCATGCGGCACTGTAGTCCGTCCGGGGCGTGCTCGCCCACTCACTGGTCGGGTAGCTGTGAGAGGATCTCGATTGATGGCTGATCAACGAGTGGAGAGTGAAGGCCACTTCGAGATGCTGTGGGACTGCGACCACTGCGATACGAAGGGCCTCCTGGGCTTGAGTCAGCGGTTCTGCGCCGAGTGCGGCGGGCCGCAGAACCCCGTGAAGCGGTACTTCCCCAAGGAAGGCGAGCAGCGGCGCGTCGATGGGCACAAGTACCAGGGTGCGGATCGCCAGTGCCCCAACTGCAACACGCCGATGGGCGCGCAGGGCAAGAACTGCACGCACTGCGGCGCGCCGATGGACGGCTCGAGGGAGGTCCGAGGCGTGGTCGCCGCCGCCGCCGTTGCCCCGCCTCCTCCGAAGAAGCGGCGCTGGTGGCTGGTGGCTCTCGTGATCGGCGTGATCGTGCTGATCATCTTCGGCACCTGGTATCGGTTCATTCGCACCAGGTCCGCCCAGGTGGCGGTGACCGGCCATCGCTGGGTGCGCGAGGTGGCGATCGAGGAGTACGCCGAGATCCGCGAGAGCCAGTGGCACGATCAGGTGCCCAACGACGCCGAGGCCAGGATGTGCAGCAAGAAGGAGCGCTCCACGCAGAAGGTCAAGACCGGCGAGGAGGAGTGCAAGACCGAGCGCAAGGACAAGAAGGACGGCACCTTCGAGCAGATCAAGAAGTGCACGCCGGTCTATCGCAATGACCCCGTGATGGAGGACTGGTGCACGTACACCGTGCGCCGGTGGAAGCAGATCGACGCCGCGAAGACCTCGGGCACCGGCATGTCTCCCACCTGGTCCACGGCGAATCTCCCGCCCGCCGATACGCGCGCCTCGTTCGGCGCGAAGCGGCAGGGCAAGAAGACCGAGACCCTCACCATCGAGTTCGGCACGCAGTCCTGCGAGGTCAGCGACCCGACGTGGCGCAAGTACGCCGACGGTCAGAAGGTCAAGGTCGAGGTCCGCGCGTCGTCGGGCGACGTCGTCTGCACGTCGCTGTAGCCCGCGGTCGCGCGTTCAACGCTTCTTGCGTGACGTGGTGGACTGCACCTTGCGGCGGCGGAGGCGCGTGGCCTCCTTGAGCCGGCGCTCGGTGCGCTCGATCATCTGCTGCTGGCTGTGCTTGGCACCCATGCCCGCGCGCTGGATGTAGCTGCCATCGGGCTGCATGTCCCACGCACCGCGCTGGTCCGAGAGCTGCGTATCGAGGATGTTCCGCAGCTCGCCCTGGAGCCGAGCATCCTCGACGGGGACCAGCACCTCGACGCGCTTCTCGAGGTTGCGCTGCATCGCATCCGCCGAGCCCAGGTAGTACTCGGGCTTGCCGTTGTTGTGGAAGTAGTAGATCCGGCCGTGCTCGAGGAACCGGCCGATCACGCTGATCACCTTGATCGTGCTCGACACCCCGTGGAGCCCGGGGCGCAGGCGGCACGAGTCACGCACGATCAGGTCGATGGCGACGCCGCGCTGCGAGGCGCGATACAGCGCGCGCACGATGTCGACATCCTCGAGCGCGTTGAGCTTCCACTGGATGTGGCCGCGCCCACCGCCGCCCTGGATCGCGATCTCCTTCTCGATCTTCTCGAGCAGCGCACCCTTGAGCTGCTTCGGCGCGACGAGCAGCTTCTGATACTTGCGGCGCGGCTTGTACCCGGTGGTCAGGTAGTTGAACAGCTCGGTGAGATCGCGGCCGATCG
>JAYVRN010000381.1:0-5412 GCA_043776275.1 Myxococcales bacterium
GACGAGTTCTCGTCGACCCGAGCCTCGAGATGCTGGCGATAGGCCACGAACAACGAGCGCGTCAGCCAGCTCCCCACCGTGACCGCCGCGCTGGTCCCGGCGGTCGCCGCCTCGTAGCGGAGCACGTCGAGATCCACGGGGAGTGCACGCTTGACGTAGCCACCGAGCTTGTTCGCGACGAACGAGGCACCCACGACCGTGGCCTGATCCCGCGCACTGCCACTCGAAGGATCTCCGCTCGGCTCGCCACCGAGAAGAAACCCGAGCAGCTGCCCCTGCGAATAGATCCCCGGGTCGCTGCTCAGCATCAGCTCCGGCTTGCTCAGCCGGCCACGCACCGTGGTGATCGTCGCCACGTCGGCGAAGTCGTGCGCGATCCGGAGGTCGAGGAGCGGGTCCATGGTGCCATCGAAGTGCACGGCCGCTTGCTCCACCTGGTAGCGCCGCCCGAACAGATCGAGATCCGCGCGATCCGCCTGGACCGTTCCCACGATCCCGATCGATTCGGCATCGGCCGACACCGTCACCTTGCCGCGGACGATCCCCCGCAGCTCGTCGGACTTGATCGTGGTCGAGGAGATCGTCACGTTCGCGATCAGCGACGCATGACGCGGCGGCCCTTTCTTCATCGGCCGATCGCTCATCCGCTCGCCGGTCGCGAACACCATATCGGGCGGAGCGCCCGCCGGATCGAGAGGCTCGCCGCGCCCACTCGGCACGACGACGTGCCCGTTGCGGACCAGCACGTCCGCGGTCCATTGATCGCCGCTGCGCGAGAGCTTGGCGGTGAGGTCGGCATCCACGACCGGCTCGACGCTTCCGATCGGCGAGACCTTGCGCAGCGCGAGCGTCGCGGTGCCACTCGTCGGGATCGACCCATCGAGGACGAACTCGCTCGCGAGTTTCACGTCGCCGCCGCCGAGCCGCCCCGTGACATCGACCTTCAGCGTGTTCGCACCGATCACCACGTCGACCTTCGCGCGGCGCAGCGTTCCGATCTGCGGAGCGATCGGGATCCGCGCGCCGGTCAAGTGCAGCTCGCCCGCGACCCGTATCGTCTGTGGCTCGAGGCCCTGGATCTTGAGGTCCGCATCGAGCCGGCCGGCCGCACCTCCCGCGGGCCCCGGAGCGAAGGCGAACAGCGGCGCGAGATCGAAGGCAGTGGCGCTGATCGTCGCCGTCCCGTCGCGCAGCCGCTTCGGATCCAGCTGCGCGGTCAGCTTCAGGCTCCCGGCGCGCTGCACGCCGTCGATGGTGACGCGCGCGATCGTGCCATCCCACGCGCCCACGACCGTGATCGTCTCGATCACCTTGATCGGCCGGTTCCGCGGTCCGGGTGGCACCGCGAGCTTGGTCCCGAGGAGCTTCATCGTGACCACCGGCTGGGCCACGCTGCCGGCGACCTTCAGCGAGCCTTCGAGCGCACCTCCGACGACCTCCGTCCGCCCGAACACGCCGAGCAGCACGGGCGCGGGCATCTGCGGGATCGTGGCGGACAGCGCGAGCGGCGCCGTCAGCACCGCACGCGGGTCAGCGCGCAACTGACCGATCGTCAGCGGCATGGTGCCCATCACGTCGAGGATCGTGGTGTTCGCCGAGCGAACCACCAGCGTGGTGTTCGCTCCGTGGCCGTCGACCGCGAGGACAAGATCGGCGTCGAGCGGCTTCGTGATCGGGTTGCCGCGCAGCTGCGTGACCTTGACGGCGACGTGCGCGCTCGACAGCGCCTCGGTGACCTCCGCCGTGAGGCTCGCGTGTGCGCGGAACTCGGCCGTGATGCCAAACCGATCGAGCTGCGCGGGGTCGATCGTCACATCGTCGACGTGCAGCGTCGCGCCTCGCAAGGCGTGCGGGCCCAGCGCCCTCCACGCGTCGAGATCGAACAGGTGCTCGGGGAACCCGACACGGGCCGAGAGCTGGAATGCACCGAGCGGGTCGAGCTTGCCGGTCAACCTGGGCGAGAGCTCGTCGCGCGCCGACTGCGTGATCTGGAGGTCCGCGGTGAGGCCCGTGGTTCCGCGGAGCGCCGGGGCCATCACGTCACGGAGCTGGAGGGCGCCGCCGATCGTGGTCGCGGAGAGCTGGACGTCACCATCGAGCCGGCCCGCGGTGACCTCGCCCGGGTGACCGGCGAGCTCGGCGAGCTTGGCGAGGTTCAGGCCGTGCAGCGAGATCTGACCCGTGCGGATCACCTCGCGGTGGAGGTGCTTCCACATCGCGACGTTGGTGACATCCTTCGGCGCATCGAGATCGAGCGCGAACGTCGCGCTGCCCAGGCTCGGGCTCGATGCGGTGGCCTGGACCGCGACCTTGTCGGAACCTGCCTGGACGTTCGCCACCAGATCGAGGCTGTCGTGCCACCCCGTGAGGGCGAGACGCTTCCCCGTCACCTCCACCGTTCCAGCGAGCTTGCCGCGGGTGCGCGCGACGACGACGTGCGCGTCGAGGGCGCCCTGGAGGCGCGGATCGAAGGCGTTGATCGCCAGGCCGGTGGCGAGCACGTTGCCGTGGAAGTCCCCACTCCTGCGGTCGAGATCGCCCGCGAGCGCGAACCTCCCGTGGGCGCTCGTGCTGTTCAGATCGCGCACCACGATCCGGCGCGGATCGATCACGAGGTGGCCGGTGGTGCCGGTCCAGGTGCCGCGGTCGCCGGCGCGCACCGCATGGCGCACGAGATCGACGGTGACCGTCGCGCCTCGCCCGGGCGGCGTGACCAGCGCATCGACGTCGATCAGCCACGCGCCGAGCTTCGGTCGCGACCGCGCCGAGACCACGAGCTTGCCATCGGCACGGTTGGCTGCGGTGACCCGGAGCTGACCGAGCTGCAGATCGCCTCGCACGAGATCCACGAGCTCGAGTCTCACGCGCCCCCGTGGCTGGCGCGGCAGCTCGCGCGCATCGATCGCGAGCGACATCGACGCGACCGACAGATCCTGGAACCGCAGCCGCCGTCCGGATGCGTGCCCCACGACGGCGAGGTTCGGCTCGGGCCACAGCGCGCCGCTCACGGCGAGGTTCGCGGACAGGGCACCGTGCACGTTCGCCTTGCCCCCACTCGCGGTGGCGGGATCACTCGTCGACGCGACCAGCGTGCCGCGCGGCAAGCGCAAGACCTCGCCGGCCCACGCGAGCTCACCCTCGAGCATCGCGCGCAGACCAGGCGCCACGATCCCGATCACGGTCTGCGCCCGCGGGCCGTGGGTGTCGAATGCGACCGCAACCTGCCCGGCCGGCAAGCCGGCGATCTCGCCCCACGCAGCCAGCACGCCGCGCGCAGACGGGAGCCGGCCCGGTTCGCCGGGCGTGGCCTCGAACATCACCACGCCGCCCCCGGCGCCCTGCACCTTGCCCCGTGACAGTGCTCCGAGCGGAAGGGTCCCCGAAGCGATCACGCCCCGCACGAGACGTCGCCCGAGATCGGCGTCCAGCATCGCGCGCACCGGCGTCTGGCCGATCTGGCCGAGCAGCGAGACGTGCGTCCACGACGCCGTCGCCGTGAGGTTTGCGGCGAACGCGAGATCGGCCGGCAGCTGCACGCCCGGAACCAGCTGCGCCACCGCGGCCGCCGGCGCCTTGACGACCACGGTGCCGGACACCACCGGCAGTGTGTCGGGTGACGCGACGACGGTGAGGTTGGCCCCGGCGACCGTCAGCGCGCTCACCTGCGCGATCAGCGACGGGATCGTGATCACCTTGCCCTCGAGTCGCACCACGGCATCGAGGGAGACGCCCACCACACGCTCGCGCCACGCACCACGGATCGACAGGTTGGTGGCGAGTGCCCGCTGGTACGGCAGGTGCGCCGCGCCAACGATCTCGAGCGCGTCGAGGTTCATCCACGCCGTGCCCGTGTCGTACGCCACGTGCGCTCGGTGAACGAGCAGGTCCGCGACATCGACGCTCCAGCCAGTGCTCGGCTGCGGGCGCATCATGTGCAGCACCTGCAGGCCGCCATCCTGATCGCGAGCGATCCGGAGCTCCACATCCTCGACGACCACCGCGCTGAGGTTCGCGCTCTTCGAGATCAGCGACAGCAACCCGAGCTCGAACGACACCTTCTTCACCGAGAGCACGGGCTCGCCATCCGAGCCATTGAGGACCAGGTCGCGGAGCACGAGCGTCCCGAACGGGCTGCCCTCGACCGCACCCACGTGCCCGCCGCCGAGGAACACGTCGACGAGCTTCGCCTCGATCTGGCGTCGCACGAGCTCCCGCCCGAAGCTGGTGTGGATCAGGATCAGGACCGCCGCTACCGCGACCACCACGAGGCCGAGGAGTCCGAGGACGCCGCGCTTGATCCACCGGCGGATCCGCATCAGAACGCCTCGCCGAGGCTGAGGTGAAACGCGAAGGTCGAGTGGGGCTCGGGCTCCGTCACGTCCTTGCGGTTCAGGCGATACCCGATGTCGAGCCGCACCGGACCGACGAGCGTCTGTAGCCGGAGCCCCGCTCCGACCGCCCAGTGCAGGTTGCCGAGATCGAGCTCCGCCGCGGTCTCCGTGACATCGGCACCGTCGAGGAACACCACGCCTCCGAGCGGCATCCTCCTCACCGACGTGAACGGCACCCGGACCTCGAGCCCGGAATCGACCATCGCGGTACCGCCGTAGGGCACCGAGCGCTGCTCGCCATCGACGAGGCCGATCGCGGACGGCGCGAGCTTGCGCTCCGAGAACCCGCGCTGGCTCACCGAGCCACCCGCGAAGAACCGTTCCGTGGCGGGTGCGTCGCCGAAGAACCGACCGGTCCGCACCCGCGCCGCGATCACCGCGCGCCCGATCGGGAGATAGCCTCGCAGCTCGGGGACCACCTCGAGGAATGCATAGGCACCGCCCGCGTACCGGGTGCCCTCCGCGACGTGGAGCTCGGCGTAGCCGCCGAACCGCGGCTCGATGGGGTGATCGCGCAGATCGACGCTCAGGGATTGTTCGTACTCGCCGATCCGCTGCGGATGATCGAGGCCGAGATGGATCTGGAGGGGCTCGTCGATCAGGGCGTTGATGTTGCGGAACTCGAGACGCTCGAGGCCCCACCCCACGCGCAGCTGCACCTTGTCAGTCCACACGGGTGTGGTGAAGCCGAGCCGGACCCGCGGGCCGTAGCTCGTGTAGGCCTCGACGGCGAGATAGTTGTAGCCACCCTCGATCTCGCCGCGCGAGTACGTCCACAGCAGATCTTGGCGCTCGAGCTTTGCGAGCGCGCGGACCCGCGGCTCGTAGGTGGAGCCGATGCGGAGCAGCGCATATGCGGGCCGGAGATCGACGGACGCGGTGTCGAGGGGGAACGGCCAGCCGGCCACGCTGTAGCCAGCCCGCCCGCGGACCTCGTAGCTCGCAGGATCCACACCGAACCCGACCCCGAGCTTGACCTCGTGGCGCGCACTCTCGGCGACGTCGACCTTGACCGCCACCA
>JAYVRN010000382.1:0-5409 GCA_043776275.1 Myxococcales bacterium
TTCGCAGGCGTTCATCAACGACCTCGGGTTCCTCGCGCGCAAGCGCGGCGACGAGCTCGGGTTCCAGGTGCTCGCCGGCGGTGGCCTGTCCACGCTGCGGCGCAGCGCGATCGTCGTCGAGGACTTCGTCCCGCTCGGCGAGTTGCTCGAGGCGGCCGATGCGGTGATCCGCGTGTTCCACCGGATCGGCAACCGCAACAACCGCGCGAAGGCGCGCCTCAAGTGGGCGATCGACAAGATCGGTGTGCCCGCCTTCCTCGCCGAGTACCACGCCGAGCGCGCCACGATCCGCGCGGAGGGCGGGGTCCCGCTCGTGCTCCCGCCGCAGCCCGAGGTCCCCGCGCGCCGTGCCCTGCTCTCCCAGGTCGGTGATCCGGATCCGGGCTACGCCGAGTGGGCCGCGCACAACGTGCGCCCGCAGAAGCAGGCTGGCTTCTCCGCCGTGGTGATCCGCCTCGTCCTCGGGGACATCTCGGCCGCGCAGCTCCGCGCCCTCTCGCCGATCGTTGTCACCTACGGCGAGGGGGAGCTGCGTACGACGAACGAGCAGAACCTCGTACTGCGATGGGTCCCCGATGCCCGGCTCGCCACGCTCCATCGCGAGCTGGTCCGCGTGGGCCTCGCGCTGGGCGGCGCGAACACCCTCGCCGATGTCACGAGCTGCCCGGGAGCCTCGAGCTGCAAGCTCGCGGTCACCGCCTCGCGTGGCCTCGGCGGCCAGCTCACGGACCTCCTCGATCGGCGCCCCGATCTCGTGGGCGCCGCGCGCGGCCTCGATATCAAGGTCTCCGGCTGCCCGCACGGCTGCGGCCAGCACTACATCGCGGGCATCGGCTTTCAGGGCGGCATGCGCAAGCTCGCCGGCCGACCCGCGCCGCAGTACCTGGTCTATGTCGGCGGTGGCATCGCCGCGGACAAGGCCGAGTTCGGCCGGTTGATCGGCAAGGTCCCCGCGCGACGTGCCGCGGCGACGCTGGAGCGCCTGCTCGACTTCTACATCGCCGAGGGTGCCACCGGCCACGCGTTCTGGTCCTCGGTGCCCGCGGATCGGCTCAAGGCCCTGATCTCCGATCTCGGCGAGCTGGCAGAGGCCGACGCGGTCGAGGCCGACTTCATCGATCTCGGGGAGAGCCGCGCGTTCGAGGTGCAGACCGCCGAAGGCGAGTGCGCGGCCTGAGTCGTTCGGTGGTCAGCGCGAGGTCTTGACGTTGTCGCGCGTGGCGTTGAACACGTAGCCGAACAGGCCAGCGGCGACCAGCACCGCGCCCACGACGATCGCGCCCGAGAATGGCGGCTGGTACTCGCACTTGGTGGTGCCCATGTCCATGCAGGCCTTGCCCTTGGTCGTGAGGTCCCCGGCGATCACGCCGCCGCCCCCCAGGAGCAGGATCGTGTCGCCGACGTAGGCCCAGCGCTTGGCGGACTTGTTGTAGCCAAAACAGCCCGTGACGAGGGCGCAAGCGGTAAGCGCGGCGATCGCACGTGAGGAGGTCCCCATCCACCTCCAGGGTAACGCAGTCCGGCAGCGAAAGGGTGGCGCCGGGGATTTCGGTTTGTGCCGGATTTCGCGATCCTGCGGGCGCATGAGGCAGCGGTCTCCGCTCCTGCCGATCTTCTTGATCGTGCTGGTCGACGTCCTCGGGTTCACGATCGTGATCCCGCTCCTGGCGCTATACGCCGAGCGGTTCGGCGCGTCGCCGCTGACCGCGACGTTGATCGTCTCCTGCTATGCGGTCAGCTCGCTGATCTCCACGCCGATCATCGGCAAGCTCTCGGACACCTACGGGCGCAAGCCGCTGCTGATGATCAGCCAGGTCGGGACCTGCATCGGCTTCATCGTGCTCGGCTTCTCGTCCGCGCTGTGGATGGTGTTCCTCGGCCGGATCCTCGATGGCATCACGGCCGGCAATCTGTCGCTCGCGCAGGCGTACATCTCGGACCACACCACGCCGGAGAACCGCGCCAAGTCGTTCGGCGTGATCGGCATCGCGTTTGGCATCGGCTTCATGTTCGGCCCGGCCCTCGGCGGCTGGCTCGGGCAGTACGGCATGCACGTCCCGTTCATCGTCGCGGCGAGCCTCTCGGCGTGCTCGATCCTCGCCACCTATACGATGCTCCCGAAGGAGAAGCCGCCCGAGCCCACCGCGGTCACGGGCCCGGCCGGCCCCGGTGGCAAGCGGCCGAGCGCCTTCGACGTGGGGACCTACGCGCAGTACCTGAAGCGCCCCGAGCTCCGCGGCCTGTACCTCCAGTTCTTCCTGTACACGTTCTCGTTCTCGATCTTCATCAGCGGGTTCGCGCTGTATGCCGAGCGCCGGTTCGTGTTCGACGGCGTGCCCTGGACCGCTCGCGAGGTCGGGTTTCTGTTCGCGTTCTCGGGCTTCCTCGGGATCCTGTGGCAAGGCGGACTGATCGGGCGCCTCGTCAAGAAGTATGGCGAGTACAAGCTCTGCCTCATCGGGTTCGTCACGCTGGTCGCCGGCTACGTGTTGATCAGCCAGATCCCCGGAGATGCGATCGCGCCCCTGCTGGTGGTCACCGCGGTGACGTCGTTCGGCAACGGTGTCCTGCGCCCGGCGATCACGAGCCGGATCACCCAGGCGGTGGGTCGCCACGAGCAGGGCGTGGCGATCGGCATCTCGGGCTCGCTGAGCTCGCTGGCGATGATGCTCGCGCCCCCCACGGGTGGGTTCCTCCTCGACCAGCACTGGCTCATGGCGTGGCCCCTGGTCGCTGCCGCCGTGGCCGGCCTCGCGCTGTTCGCCACGCTAGGCTCCGGAGCGTCCGCGGGTGTGCCGCCCGCAGCAACCACGGGCACGTTGCCGAAGGCCGAGCTACATTCCGAGGCATGAAGGCCAAGGGTTGGTTCGTGTCGGCGCTGATCGCCGGCGGTGCGTTGTTCTCGGTGAAGACGATGAGTGGCTGCCTCAACAAGGCGGCCCCGGATCAGGAGCTCGCCGGTCGGCTCGATGACCTGTGCGAGATCGCGCGCGATGGCGCGGCGAAGCCCGAGGCCGGCGTGCGCACGCTCGGCCGCTACATGGTCAAGCACACCGGCGACCTGCTCGGCAACTTCGGGGACACCATCGCCCTGATCGAGCGCGTCCCCGACGACGAGGCTCACGACGAGCGGGCCCGCCTCGCCCGCTCGCGGATCGAGAAGCCGCTGATCGCCTGCCAGGCGGACTGGCAGCGGTTCGGCGACGCGATCGAGGCCGACCCGAAGGCGAGCGCCCTCGTCGACAAGGCGATGATTCGCCTCAACCGGACGATCGAGATCTTCGTCGGCAACCAGCGCCTCACGCTGCGCGGCCTACCGCGCGAGCTCGAGCGCGTGCTCGACGCCGCCGCTCGCTAAGGCTTGACCTCGAACTTCCACTTCGCGCCCTCGGCCCCGAGGCCGGCCGCGTTGTTCGGATCCTCGTAGCCAAAGTTGAGCTCGCCGCGCGCCTCGTAGATGCCCTTGGGCGCCGTGCAGGTGACGGTGGCGGTGAGGAGGTTGTTCTCGGTCTTCAGCTGATCGCCCTTGAGCTCCTTGGCGTCGCACTTGAAGTCAGGCGGCGCCGTGACCTTGAACGACATCGGCGTCTTCTTCGAGAAGGTCAGCCACGAGGCGAGCTTCACGGACATCGACAGCGAGAACTTGTCCTGCGGCTTGAGGTCCTTGGGGGCGTCGCTGTTGGTGAGGACGTACTCCTTGATCGCCGCGATCAGCTCGCCGACCTTCTTGTCGCGGGCATCGAGATCCGCGGGCGCCGCGGTGGTGGAGACCAGCACGACCTTCCCATCGAGATCGACGACGATCGAGGTCGGGCCCGTGATCTTCATCTGCTTCATCAGCGGGGTCACGCCGCGGCCGAACGCGACCGAGCCCTGGCCCACGCCTTCGCTCTCGCGGATCGGATCGAGCTTCTTCGCCTGCGCCTTGCTGCCATCGATGTGCGCAACGATGTACGCGCGCCCGTTCTCCTTCAGCGTCACGATGCGCGCGAGGTCATCGACGCAGGTCTTGACCTTGGCCGGGCAGAACCAGTGGATGACGACCTTGCCCGCGGCGTCCTTCGCGGACGGCACGTCGTAGAGCCAGTCACGCTTGCCCCAGGTGGGCGCGCCCATGACGGTGAGCGTGTCGCCCACCACCGGCAAGGTCGCCGGGGGCAGCGGAGCGGGCTTCTTCGCGGGCTGCGCGGTGGCCGTCGCGACCATCGCCCCGAGGAGGACGGTGGAGAGGACCGCGGAGTGGAAGGCTTGCGTCATGGTGGAAACATAGCGCGAGGGAAACCGGGCGGTTCGGAGCGGGCGCCAAATGTTGTCAGGCAGCCGGGTCTCGTGCGTTCCTGTGGGACGGTGCGACCCGCCCTCCTATTCATGGCCCTGCTGGGTTGCTCGGGCCGTGCGCCCACGCCCGCCCCGCATGTCCCCGCGACCGTCGTGACGGTTCCTGTGGCGCCGCGCGATGCGGCGATCGACGCTCCTCCGCCGCTCGCCCTCCGCGGCGAAGCCTGTGGGAGCGCGCGGACGTGCGCCGCCGACCTCGCCTGCGCCGACGCACCCGGTGGCTATTGCACCTCGTCGTGCGGCCTCGCCGGGGCGCCGTGCGACGACGGTGTCTGTGTCGCCACCGCACGATCGGGACCGCAGTGCCTCCGGGGCTGCACCAGCGATGCGGAGTGTCGCGCCGCGGAGGGATACCTCTGCGATCGGCAGTGGCACGCGTGCGCGATCCCGAACACCGCCGTGATCGTGCCACGCGCATGCCCGGCGCCGCGCGGCCCCGCGCGGGATGCCGCGTTCGGACCGAGCGTGGCGCTGTCGAGCGCGGCGAGCCCGGGGCTGTATCAGCTCGAGCCGAGCGCGGTGGTCACGGATGCCGGCGAGCTGCTCGCGGTGTTCGGCGCGCGACGCGGCGTGGCGGATCCCGGGCAGCTCGGCTCGGCGCTGGTCACCCCGCGCGGCGTGATCGAGACCGGGTTCCCCGCCACGCAAGGCGATCGCGCCGAGGTGCGTCTCGCGCGCGATGCGAAGGGCATCCTCTTTGCGGTGTGGCTCGAGACCGAGGGCCGACATCGCCAGATCTCGCTCTCGCGCTCGCGCGATGGCGGCAAGACCTGGGCGGCGCCCGATCGCGTCGACGCCGCGGACTGCACCGATCAGGACCCGGCATGCCTCGATCGCCCGATGCTCGCGATCGGTGGAGACCTCGTCCACGTGCTGTACGCGGCCGGCGGTGGGATCCGCGTCGCGACCTCCCACGACGAGGGCAACTCGTTCCGCACCGCCCTCACCGCCCTCACCGGGCACCACGGCAACGCCACGGTCGGGCCCGATGGCCGGCTGCACGTGGTGGCCCTCGATCCGGGCACCAGCCTCCCCGGCTTCGGCTCGGCGGATCATCGGATCGTCTACGCG
>JAYVRN010000383.1:0-5406 GCA_043776275.1 Myxococcales bacterium
CGCCTTGGCCTGCTTGAGGCGCGCCTTGCCGGGCGCCGCGGTGACGGTGGCATCGACGAGCTTCGCGGCCTTGTCGTCCGTGCTCTCCTTCTCGAGCGCGATCGGCATGCTCTCGGTCTTGCCTTCCTGGATCTCGACCATCTCGGAGTAGCTGGTGCGGCCCGGGGCGGTGATCGTCACGAGGTGGATGCCCACGGGGACATCGATCTTCGAGCCGGTCTCGACGGGCTTGCCACCGTCGATCTGGACCATCGCGGTCTCCGGCTCGGCAGCGATCTTGAGCCGGCCGAGCGCCTCGGTCTCCCGGTGCGCCTTCTTGATCATCTTGCGAACGGTCGGCGACGCGAGGCGCTTGTCGACCTGGCGCGCCGGGTTGAACCGGTACGCCGTGCGAAACCAGGTGATCGCCTCGTCCTCGTTCGCCTTCTGCGCCTCGATCATGCCGCGCCACTCGGCGAGCTCGGCGAGGGCGGGCAGCGGGTCACCGGCGGCCGCAGACCGCAGGATCCGGCCCTCATCCTCCTCGATGATCTTGAGCGCGGTGGCATAGTCCTGGCTCGCGTAGGCGTCTTTGATCGCATCGACGTCGCCGATCTGGACGGCGCGACCATCGAGGGCGGCCTCGAGGCGGCGGGGGAGCTTGTGCAGCATGCCGCGCGAATCGAGGACCTTGCGGAGCTTCTCGATCTTGCCGACATCGCCGAGCCGGGAGGCCGCATTGACGAGCACCAACCCGGACTCCTCGTCGGCCTGCGCCTGCTCGTCGTCCACACCTTCCTTGGCGAACGCCGGGTGGGCGAAGGCGAGGAGGATCACCGCGGACAGTGCGACGCTGCGCATCAGTTGGTCTCCTCGAGCGTGTCGTCTTCGAAGTTGACGGTGATCGTCTTGATCCGGCCGGGCTCGATCACGATCGTGCGGACCTTGGTGGCGCCGGAGTCGTTGTAGAGCTTCACCTTGTGCGAGCCCTGCGAGAGCTTGACCTTGAGGAAGCGCTCCTCGGTCCGCGAGCCGCCATCGATCTGGATCCACGCCCACGGGTACGCGTTGATGCGGAGGATGCCGGGCTCCTTCTTCTTCACGGGCGCGACCGGGCGCGGCTGCGTGCGCACCGGCTTCTGCGTCTCGGTGGTGTCCTGCGGCGCGGGGGCCGTCGGCTCCTGCGCGGCGGTCTCGGGGATCGCGGGCACCGTCGGGGTGATCGTTGCGATCGGCGCGACGGGCGGCTCGACAACGACGGCGGTGGGCGAGGGCGTCGTGCCGGTCGTCGTGCCGGTCGTCGTGCCGGTCGCGAGATCGATCGGCTTGCGCGGGGACTCCTGCTGCGCGACCTGGATCGGCGCGGGCGACGGCGCGGCGCCGACCTCGGTGGGGCGAAGCTGGAGGACGACCGCGGCGACCACACCGAGGATGGCGGCGGTGGACATCACGAGGATCGGCCACTTGTTCGAGCGGGTCGATTCGCCACCTGGGGTGGAGGCGACGTGGACCGAGTGCGCGGTGCCGCCGTGCACGCTCGCGAGATCCGCGGCGGGCATCCGGGCATCGGGGAGGCGGAACGCCGGCATCGCGGGGCCATCGAGGCGGAGCGCGGCCGGGACCTCGAACATCGGCGGGGTCGCGGCGGAGTCATCGAGTGCGGCCGAGGACACCGAGCTGCTCTCCACGCCGAACGTCTGCGCGCCGGAGTCCATCACCACCGGCGCGGGGGTGCGCTCGACGACGCGGGGCGCGGAGCGGCGGTGCGGCGTGGCCTCGATCAGCGACCGCGTGACGATCGTGACGGGGCGATCGGTGACCATCGTGCGCGGGCCGACGTTACCGTTGGCCGAGGTCGCCGGGACGACCTCGCGGATCGCTTGAGCGAGGTCCGAGGCGCCATCGCGCCACTGGTTCGCGAAGCGCTCCTCGACGATCGCATCGATCATCTGCGACATCCGCGCGTACCGCTCGCGAGGATCGTGCGCGAGGGCGCGCATGCAGATCTGGTCGAGGCCGTGCGGGACCGTGGGGCGAACCACGCGCGGCGGAATCACGCGCATCTGCTCGCTCTCTCGCTCGTCCGCGGTGACCTGGCGCCCGAACGGGTGAACGCCGGTGATCAGCTCGTAGAGCACCACTCCGAGGGCGAACACGTCGGAGCGGGGAGAGAGCCCCTCGCCGCGCGCCTGCTCGGGCGCCATGTACGCCCACTTGCCTTCGACGATGCCCTGACCGCCACCTTCGCGGCGCGCGATGCCGAAGTCGGCGACGCGGACTTCGCCCGATGTGGAGAGGAGGAGGTTCGACGGAGAGATATCGGCGTGGATGATCGCGCCACCGGCGCGGCCGTGGGCGAACTCGAGGCCCGCGGCGGCGGCCTGGACGATGTACGAGGCGACACCGAGCGGCAGGCCACGCGTGCCACGTGCCTTGAGCAGCTGGCGGAGGCTCGGGCCATCGACGAAGTCCATGACGAGGAAGACGTCCTCGCCATCGCGGGCGAGGTCGAGCACGGAGACGATGTTGCCGTGCTGCAGACCGACCAGGAGCTTGGCTTCCTGGATCAGGCGCTCGACGAACACCTTGTCGTTGGCGAGCTCGGGCAGCAGGCGCTTGATGGCGACCGGCTTCTGGAAGCCGTGGTCACCCATCACGTGGCCGGCGAACACCTCGGCCATACCGCCACGGCCGAGCAGGTCACCCAGCACGTAGCGCCCAGCGCGCTTCATGCTTCCGCCTTCGCTAGAAGGACGCAGATTTCCTGATGAGGTAGCCCCGGCCACGACGGGAAGGGGTAGTGCAACCTGTGTACCGTAGCCAACGGAACCTGCAGACCACGGGGTTTGGTTGGGTTAGCCGATCGGCGGTCCATCCCACATGGTGGGATCGGGGGGCACCCCTCCCAGGGTGGGGGGTGGCTCCCCGAGTTGCCATCGTCCGTAAGTGATCGAGACCGGAAGGGAATCGCGCAGATCCGTGCACAACCGGGCCTCCGAAACAGCGGATCGATTACGCTCCGCCGCACATGGAGACCCCCTCCGCAGACAGCCAGCGCGTGTTCGCTCCCGGGATCCTGGCGGGGCAGGTCGCGTTGATCACTGGGGGTGGATCCGGCATCGGGCTGGCGACCGCGCGGGAGATGATCCGGATCGGGGCGCGCGTGGCGATCTGCGGGCGGACCCAGGCCAAGCTCGATGCGGCCCAGGCCGAGCTCGGCGACGCCTGCCTCGCGGTCCCGTGTGACATCCGCGAGCCGGCGCAGGTCGAGGCGTTCGTGAAGCAGATCCTCAGCACGTGGGGCCGGCTCGACATCGTGGTCAACAACGCGGGCGGGCAGTTTCCGTCTCCCGCGCAGCACATCTCGCCCAACGGATTCCTCGCGGTCGTGAAGAACAACCTCGTGGGGACGTTCCACGTCTGCCGCGAGGTCGCGAACCAGTGGATGATCCCGCACAAGGGTGGTCGCATCATCAACGTGATCGCGAACATCTACCGCGGCTTTCCGGGGATGGCGCATACGGGGGCCGCGCGCGCCGGTGTGGAGAACCTCACGATGACGCTCGCCGTCGTGTGGGCGCAGTTCGGGATCCTCGTCAACGCCGTGGCGCCCGGCATCATCCTCTCGTCGGGCACCGCACAGTATCCGCCGCAGCTCCTCGAGCGAGGGATCTCACAGACGCCGCTCAAGCGCGCGGGGACCGTGGACGAGGTCGCGGCCTCGATCGTGTTCCTCGCGTCTCCCGCCGCGCAGTTCATCACCGGATCGACCCTGCGCATGGACGGTGGTCAGGCGCTGTGGGGCCACACCTGGGAGATCCCCTGATGGATCTCCAGCTCGCCGGGAAGCTGTGTCTGGTCAGCGGCGGCACGCGTGGGATCGGCCGCGCGATCGCGAACGCACTCGCCGCCGAGGGCGCGAAGTTGTGTGTGATCGCGCGCGGCGCCGAGGGGCTCGCCGAGATGGCGGCGCAGGGTCACGCCACGATCGAGGCGGATGTCTCGACGCCCGAGGGTGCGCAGACCGCGATCGACGGCTGCGTGCGAACGCTCGGCGGGATCGATGTGGTGATCGCGAACGTCGGCAAATCGTTCGGCCGGCGCGCACAGCAGATGGACGACGAGGATCTCGGCAAGTCTCTCGACGCGAATCTGTGGAGCGCCGCGCTGATCGCCCAGCGCGCGGTGCCACACCTGATCGCGCGAGGGGGCGGATCGATCACGATGATCTCCTCGCTGTACGGTCGCGAGGCGGGTGGAGCACCGGGCTACAACGTGGCGAAGGCGGCGGTGATCGCGCTGGCGAAGGCGCTGGCGCGTGACTACGCCCGGGACAACATCCGCGTGAACACGATCGCGCCAGGCTCGATCCTGTTTCCCGGTGGTGGTTGGGACAAGCGGCAGAAGTCTGATCCCGAGGCGATCGCGGCGATGGTGGACCGCGAGATCCCGATGGGCCGGTTCGGCACCGTCGAGGAGATCGCCGATGTGGTGACGTTCGTGGCCTCTCCGCGAGCGAACTGGATCACCGGCGAGACGATCGCGGTCGACGGCGGCCAGTCGCGCTCGCTGTAGCCGAGCTCAGGCGAGCTTCGCATCGTGCGCCGCGAGCTTGGTGAGATCCGGAAGCTGCGCGGCCGGCTCTCCGCCCGCGAACCGCTTGGTCGCAGGATCGACGCTCGCCTCGGGGCAGTGCACGAGCAGCGCGGCGAGCAAGGCACGTGACCACGCGTCGCCCTCACCCGTGACCGTGTCTCCGGAGATCCGCGTCCACGGCAGGAGGCGCATTGTCGAGCCGGCCACCGAGACGACGTCGAGGAACGTGATCCCGTCGAGCTCCGCCGGGGTGCGCCGGGCGACCAGCCCAACCACGTCGCGCCACATCACGAGCAGCGACGATCCGTCCTCGCGCCGTGCATCGATCCCGCCGCGGGTGACCTCGGCGCTGAGGGCGCTGTACTTGAGCTTCTTGCGCAGGTGATCGGGGACGATCGAGGTCGGTCCCGGGTCCTGCGTCGCGGCGCGGAGCATCGGGATCGGATCAGAGGTGCGCGGGCGCGGCTGCGGCTTCACCACGATCGCCACGGGTGGCGCGGTTGGGCTGCGCGCCGGTAGCTGACCGAGCGGCTTGTACGTGCCGACGTCGTCTTGCGCGGTCTGCGTCACCGCGTAATAGAGGACCGCGAGGCCGGTGACGAGGCCGAGCAGCAGCAGGAATGGGCCGCTCGTGCGCGAGACCTCGAGTGAGAGCATCTCGCGCTCGGCGGAGGTGGGCTCGGGGCCAAACAGGAAGGCCGCGGCGCACGCGGTCCCCAGCAGCACCATCGCCGCGACATAGCCGAGCTTGCTGAGCGATTCACTCGCGAAGTTCGAGGTCACGCGCTTCACGGCCTGGAACACCACGAGCAGTGAGAACAAGATCGTGCC
>JAYVRN010000384.1:0-5403 GCA_043776275.1 Myxococcales bacterium
GCCGCAGCATCGCCTGGTGGGTCGTGTAGAACGGCCGGAGCACGAGCATGATGCCGGCGGCGCGAGACACCTGGGCGAGGATCGGCGCGTCGAAGGCGATCGCGACCAGCGGCGCGGTGACCCAGACCAGCGCGTAGAGCGCGACTCCGACCATCAGGCCGAACCAGAACGCCGAGGACAGGTGCTCCGGGCTGCCGTGCTCCCGCTGGACGATCGACGCAGGGAGGCCAGCCTCGCCGAGGAGGCACGCGGCGCCGAGCATCGTCATCACCGCGCTGGCCGTGCCGTAGTCGTCGACGGTCGCCCAGTAGCGCAGGATCAGCGCCAGGCTGACGAGGTCGCAGATCGCGACCAGGGCGGACGCCATGCCCACCCAGGCCACGCCGCGGGCGACCTTTCGCTGGACGCTCTGGGATGGCAGGATCTCCACGCTCGCTACCCTCGTTCCCGACCGGTGTTCAATCGATCTTCGGGGCGGGGCCGGCATGGCACCGCGCGGTCGCGGCGATCACGCTATCGGTCGCGCGGTGGCAGGCCAGGGCGATCGCCTGCTGGGCATCGGGGGCGAGCGTGACCTTGCGGCCGGCGGTGAAGTCGGTCTTGGTGCGCTCGATCCAGGCGGTGACGTCCGCGTGGCCGTCCTCGTCGAGGTTCTGGCACCCGCCGTAGGTCTCCAGCGCGGCCAGCATCGCGTCGCACTCGTCAGTCATCGAGCGCAGGGACACGGGGGGATCGGCCGCGATCGGCGGCCCAGGCGCGACGGGGGGCTGCGCGCGCGAGCATGCGCTAACCATGATCAGGGCGCTCATCCCTGCGGCCCGCACAAACTCGAAGAAGGGGCTCGGGAGTGCGGCGCGCATGGGCTAGATCAGTGACTCCTTACCATGGCCGCGTTCACGCATCTCCATCTGCACACGCAGTACAGCCTCCTCGATGGGGCGATCCGCGTGAAGGACCTGTTCCCCAAGGTCAAAGAGCTCGGGATGGACTCCGTGGCGGTGACCGACCACGGCAACATGTTCGGCGCGATCGATCTGTACACGGAGGCCAAGGCCGCCGGCGTCAAGCTGATCTTCGGCTGCGAGACCTATGTCGCCGCCACCGACCGCACGGACCGCACGAACCGCCGCAACTACCACCTGATCCTGCTGGCCAAGAACGACGTCGGCTACAAGAACCTCTCGTTCCTCAACTCGAAGGGCTACCTCGAGGGCTTCTACTACAACCCGCGGATCGACAAGCAGCTGCTCCGCGAGCACAGCGAAGGGCTGATCGGGATGTCGGCGTGCCTCGGCGGTGAGATCGCGCAGACCCTGGAGAAGAACGGCGTCGCCGCGGCCGAGGAGACGGCCAAGGAGTACGCGTCGATGTTCGCCGACGGGGACTTCTTCCTCGAGGTGATGCCCACGCCCACGGCGGAGCAGGACACGCTCAACGGCGAGCTGGTCCGGATGTCGAAGAAGCTGAACATCCCGCTGGTCGCCACCAATGACTGTCACTACGTCAACCGCGCGGATGCCGCGGCGCACGACGTGCTGATGGCGATCCAGACCGGCAAGAGCCTCAAGGACGAGAAGCGGCTCAAGCACCAGGTCGACAGCTACTACATGAAGTCGCCCGCCGAGATGGAGAGCGCCTTCAAGGACGTCTCCCAGGCGATCGAGAACGCGGCCTCGATCGCCGAGCGCTGCAACGTCAAGCTCAAGCTCGATCAGACGTACCTCCCCACCTACAAGGTCCCCGACGGCGAGACCCTCGACACCTACCTCGGCGCGATCGTCGAAAAGGGCCTCGAGCGCCGCTTCAGGGAGCTCGCCGGGCGCGGGGTGAAGTTCGATCCAGATCAGTATCGAGAGCGCACCCGCACCGAGATCGCCGTCATCCAGAAGATGGGCTTCTCGGGCTACTTCCTGATCGTCTGGGACTTCATCAACTGGGCGAAGGACCACGGCATCCCGGTCGGTCCAGGCCGCGGCTCGGGCGCCGGCTCGGTGGTCGCCTGGGTCATGCGGATCACCGACATCGATCCGATCGAGTTCAAGCTCCTGTTCGAGCGGTTCCTGAATCCCGAGCGCGTCTCGATGCCGGACTTCGACGTCGACTTCTGCATGAATCGGCGCGGCGAGGTCATCAAGTACGTCCAGGACAAGTACGGCAAGGACCAGGTCGGCCAGATCGCCACGTTCCACCAGCTGAAGGCGCGTGGCGTGATCCGCGACATCGCGCGCGCGATGGAGATCCCGTTCGGCGAGGCCGACAAGCTCGCCAAGCTGGTCCCCGAGCCCGTGCAGGGCAAGAGCCCGCCGGTGCGCGAGGCGATCGAGCAGACCCCCGAGCTCAAGCAGCTGTACAACGACAGCCCGCTGCATCGCGAGCTGCTCGATCTCGCGGCCGCGCTCGAGGGCCTCAATCGCAACGCCGGCATGCACGCCGCGGGCATCGTGATCGCCGAGAAGCCGCTGTGGGAGTACGTCCCGTGCTTCCGTGGTCAGAACGACGAGATCGTGACCCAGTTCGCGATGAAGGAGGTCGAGAAGGTCGGGCTCGTCAAGTTCGACTTCCTCGGCCTCAAGACCCTCACCGTGATCCAGACCGCGGTGAAGCTGGTCAATCAGCAGCGCGCCGCGCGCAACGAGCCCGAGTTCGATATCGACCTGATCCGCAAGGACGATGCGGACGTGTTCAAGATGATCTCGCGCGCGGACACCACGGGTGTGTTCCAGCTCGAATCGAGCGGCTTCCGCGAGATGCTGAAGAAGCTCAAGCCGGACTGCCTCGAGGACATCATCGCGGCGGTCGCGCTGTATCGCCCGGGTCCGCTCGAGGGCGGGATGGTCGATGACTTCATCGATCGCAAGCACGGCCGCAAGAAGGTCGAGTATCCCCATCCGCTGCTGGCCGGCATGCTCGCCGATACGTACGGCGTCATCGTCTATCAGGAGCAGGTGATGCAGATCGCCCAGATCATGGGCGGGTACTCACTCGGTGGCGCAGATCTGCTCCGCCGCGCCATGGGCAAGAAGAAGCCCGAGGAGATGGCGAAGCAGAAGCAGATCTTCCTCGACGGTGCGAAGGGTCTGAACATCGACCTGAAGATCGCCGATCAGGTGTTCGAGCTGATGGCGTTCTTCGCCGGGTACGGCTTCAACCGGTCGCACTCCGCCGCGTACGGCTGGATCACGTATCAGACCGCGTACCTCAAGCATCACTACCCGCACGAGTTCATGGCGGGCCTGATGTCGTGCGATGCCGACAACATCGACAACATCGTCAAGTTCATCGCCGAGGCACGGGCGATGGGGCTAGTGGTCGAGCGACCCGACGTCAACGAATCGCTGCAGGACTTCACCGTCACCCCGCGCGCCGATGCGCTCGGCGGCAAGGTGATCCGGTTCGGCCTCGGGGCCGTCAAGGGCGTCGGCGCCAACGCCGTCGATGCGATCATCGAGACCCGGATTGTCGATGGCCGGTTCGAATCGATCTTCGAGCTGTGCCGCCGCGTCGATACGCAGAAGTGCAACCGCCGCGTGCTCGAGCAGCTCGTCAAGAGCGGCGCGATCGATGGGCTCACCGGCAATCACCATCGCGCCAAGCTGCTCGCCGCGCTCGATGGCGCACTCGAGCGCGGCGCCGCCGAACAACGCGATCGCCGCAGCGGTCAGACCTCGCTGTTCGGGTTGTTCAACGCCGCGGAGCCGCCCAAGCCCGTCGGTGGTGACAAGGCCGGGGAGAGCTATCCGGACATCGAGGAGTGGAACCACAAGCAGCTGCTGGCGTTCGAGAAGGAGTCCCTCGGCTTCTATGTCTCGGGCCACCCGCTCGATCGGTACCGCGGCGATCTCCAGCGCTACGCCACGGCGTCCACCAGCTCGTTCTCGAATGGCCTCCGTGGCGTCGGTGACAACTCGATCGGCGGCATCGTCAGCCAGTACCGCGAGATGATCACGAAGAAGGGCGACAAGATGGCGCGCTTCATGCTCGAGGACGCCGAAGGAACGCTCGAGGTGATCGCGTTCCCGAAGACGTTCGAGAAGGTCCGCCACGTCCTCGTCAGCGACGAACCGATCCTGTGCTCCGGCGCGGTCAAGAACGAGGGCAATGCCGAGGCGCCCGAGTGGAAGATGTTGCTCGAGAGCGCGGCCCCGCTGTCCGAGCTCCGCCAGGCCAAGACCTCGCGCGTCGACATCCACCTCAACGCGGACCAGCTGACACTCGACCTCGTCGACGAGCTGAAGACCATCCTTGCGAACGCGACCCGCGGCAACTGCACCGCTGTGATCCGGATCAAGATCCCGCAGCGCTCGGAGACCGTGGTCCAGCTGCCCGACGCGTGGGCACTGTCCCCGACCGAGGATCTGCTGACGCGGCTCGAGCGCCTGTTCGGCGATCGGGTCGCGACGCTCGGCTGAGGGCCGCGAAGCGCGGCGAACGTCCGGATCGGCTCGGGGCCGAGTGGATCCCGCACCAGAGACACGCGACACTCGCGCGCGATGACGACCCTCACGTCCCTTCGCGCTCTCGTCTTCTCGACCCTCGCGACCCTGGCCTTCGCCGGTGGCTGCTCCTCCAAGTCGGACGCACCGGCGGGTGGTTCGGCGGCCTCGCCGCCCCCGATCACCACGTCGGTGAGCTCGGGGAGTGGTTCGGCGGGCAGCGCTGCTGGAAGCGCCGACGGCAGTGGCGCAGGAAGCTCGGCCGGCAGTGGCGCGGGAAGCTCTGCTGGCAGTGGCGCGGGAAGCGCCGCTGGCAGTGGGGCAGGAAGCTCGGCCGGCAGTGGCGCGGGCAGCGGGGGCGCCGCCGGCAGCGGGTCCGCCGCGGGCAGCGGCGGCGGCAGCGATGCCGAGCCGGCCAGCGAGTTCGACAAGCTCGATCGTCAGGGCAAGATCCGGCTGATGAAGACCAAGGTCATGCCGACCATGCGCAAGGCTTTCCAGGAGTTCGACGGCAAGGCGTTCGCGAAGTTCGGCTGCAAGACCTGTCATGGCGCGGGCGCGAAGTCGGACTACAAGATGCCCAACCCCGAGCTGCCCAAGCTCGACTTCGCGGCGCTCAAGGCGGGCAAGCAGGAGCCCAAGATGGCCGAGTTCATGGGGAAGATCGTGAAGCCGCAGATGGCGGCGATGCTCGGCCAGCACGAGTACGACGACAGCCACCCCGACGGGTTCGGCTGCCTCGAGTGCCACGAGCAGAAGAAGTAGGGCCTGTCCCTGATTGGTCGTGATCGTGGCCGTGATCGTGCCGTGATCGTGGCCGTGATCGTGGCCGTGGTCGGGCCCGTGATCGTCGCCGTGCTCGGGCCCGTGATCGTGGCCGTGCACGTGAACGGGAACGCTACCGTGATCGTGATCGCCCCCCTTTGACGATCAGGGGTCGATCATCTTGGTCAGCATGGCAACGACCCGC
>JAYVRN010000385.1:0-5400 GCA_043776275.1 Myxococcales bacterium
CCGGAGTCCGGATCGTAGTCGACGCCGAGGCCGCGCTGCGCGACCGCCGCCGTGTTCGCGAACGAGCGCAGGAGCTGGGGGAGGCGCGAGAGCTTGTAGAGCTCGTCGATCCGGACCTTGGCGTTCGCGATCAGCTCGGGGATGCTGATCCCGAGATCGGTAGCGAGCTGCTCGCCCTGCGCGTTGAGCGTGACCACGACGGACGAGTCCGCATGGGCGTGCCCGGCGTACGCGACGACGGCGAGCAGCAGGGTTCGGCGCACTCCCGACGGTACCCCACTACCCGAGGAGCAAGATCGCCCAGATCACCCCGACGGTGATCGAGACCACGCCGCTCGTCATGTTGAGCACGCGACGCACCTGGCCTGAGCGCACCAGCTGCAGCGCCGTGCTCGCCACGCCCGAGGCGAGGGTCATCCCCGCGATCGAGCCGATCCCGAACAGCGAGATGTAGAACATCCGGGCGGCCGTACCCGGCAGCTGGGCAAACACGAGAGCGGTCAGGGCTCCACTGCCCGCGAGGCCGTGGACGAGGCCGATCGCGAGCGGACGCAGCCGCCTGCGGCCGACCGGCGTGACGTCGTGCGTGTGTGGGTGCGTCGCACCGCCGCGGGTGGCCCGCACGAGCGCGCGCGTGCCGAGCACGAGCAGCATGGCCGAGACCACGAGCTCGAACCCCACCGCGGCGCGCGGCGGCAGCGTGGCTCCCAGCACCGTGAGCACCATGCCCACCACGAGCAGCGAGATCGTGTGGCCGAGCCCCCACCACGCGCCGAGCAACGCGCCGTGCCGCGGCCGTTCGGTCTCACCGATCAACGTGGAGACCGCGCTCAGGTGATCGGGCTCGAACGCGTGTCGCAGGCCCATGAGCAGGCCCAGCACGATCCCGAGCGCGGTGAACGACATGGGCGCGCGACGCTATCATGGCTGCGAGCCTCCCAGCGGGCGAGGTAGCATGACGCCGTGAAGCCGCGGCCCGCTCCAGCCAGCACCGCTCCGTTCCTGGTCGCCGGGCTGTGCGCGGCGCTGCCGCTGCAGTTCCTGTCCGCGGCGGCGCCCGGCGGGGACGCGTGGAAGTGGCTCGAGTATCCGCGCTCGATCACGGTGATCGCCTGCGCCCTGGGGTTGATCGTGTGCTCGCGAACGCGGCTGGACCGCGCCGTGTGGGTGCCGCTGGGGACGGTCGCGATCAGCTGCGCCTGGGAGCTCGTGACCGCGCACGGCATGGTGGTCGAGCTCGTGTTCGTCGATGCGATCACGCGCCTCGCGCCGTGGCTCGTGGGAGGCGCCTATGCCGTGCTCGCCGTCCTCTCGATCAAGCGTGCTCGCGAAGATCGGGTGAACCGCGCGCGCGCGGGGCTGTGGCTCGCAGGGATCGGCGTGCTCGCGATCATGCTCACCCTGGCCAACGAGAGCTGGCTGACGCTCGAGAACCTCGATCACCGGGGCACGTTCCGCAGCAGTGTGCCGTGGCCCGACACCAAGAAGCTGTCGATCGCGTTCGCCATCGGGGCCACGCTCGTCGGCGGCGTGTTCGCCCTCGCGTCGCTGCGCAAGCCTCCGGATCCACTGCCGCGCGCGATCGTTCGCGAATAGCGAGCGGCCCCGGGTCGTTGTGTCGACCATGCGACACGGACTCGAGCTGGTACGTGCTCGCGGGGCACCTTGACGAGGAGGTGCTCACCGGCGAGGAGGCGGCGCGATGGTTCGGAGCCGCGCGGATCGTCGAGATCGAGGTAAGCGTCTGGTGCCACTGACGCTGGCAGGCCGGATGTGTCTTCGACTATCGTGATCCGAAGTTCTCGAAGCGACGAGGAGTAGCGCTCAGAACGCGGTGGGATCCGCGGCGACCCCGTCGTACTCGCAGATGTAGTCGTTGAGGTTGTTGCAGGGCGAGTCCTTCATCAGGTTCATGGAGCCGAGATCCGCGCAGCGCTGGGTCCCTCCTGTGGGCTGGCCAGGATCCCAGCTCTCGAAGGCAGGCAGGCCGGTGACGGTGAGGTGGACGCCCGGCGTGATCCGATCGCTGACGCCGATCCACGCATTGGTTACGCTGCCGAGGACATCGGTCTGGAGAACCGCCAGGTCGGCGGCATCCGAGGGGACGGCGAGGTGTGATCCGACGCCGTCCGTGGCGCACGAGGTCTCGGAGTCGCCCCAGCCCGCATTGCCGACGGTCATGACTCGATAGCAGCCGGTCGCGAACGTGCCATAGGTCGGCGGGCACTGGATCGCATCGAGCGAGAGCGCGACATCGACCGATCCGCTGTCGCTCGCGCCGCTGTCTCGAGCAGCGCCACCCTGTGGATCGAAGCCGATCCGGCCGCAGCCCGCGAGCAGGCAGAGGACGAGACCACGAGCGCGCACCCGCCGATGGTACCCGGTCTCAGAACGGGCCGAGGCTATTCAGGCAGATCAGCGGCTTGGTCGCCGGGAAGTAGTAGCCGGTCGCCATGCACATCTCGTTGGTCTCCGCGCTCGCACCGGAGACCACGGTCGAGGCCGCGTTGCTGCCGGTGTTGTCGTACGTGCACTCGTAGGTGAGCTTGCCAGAGGCGAACGTGTAGAACGGCGACGCCATCCAGGTCTTGGCGCCCGGGTGCTCCCAGTCCGTGCTCGAGAACGTGACGGCGGTGCTCGTGGGCATCCCGTCCTTGACCGTCGTCTTCACGGCCTGCTTGTGGGCGTGCGTCGACATCATCCAGAACTTGGCATCGGCGGGGACCGTGCAGGTGTTGCTCTCGACGTCGCCGATCGCGCCGGGCGGGACGCTGATCTGGCTGTTGTAGGTGACGTACGCAGCGGTCTTCGTGTACGCGACGCCGACGTCGAGCGCCTCGGCATCGAGCTGCACGTGCGCCTGGATCGGCTGATCGGTCGCGTTCAGGTAGTGCATCTGGAAGTACGCCGGTGTGCCCGCGGCGACGTCCTGGCCGAGCGGCTTGCCGGTGCCATCGTCGGACGGGAGGCTCACGGAGGCCTGCGGGGTCTGGGCCGCATAGGTCCAGCTCGGGACGTTGGAGGCGCCGAAGCCGCCGCAGCCCGACGCCGAGATCGTCCCGGGAGGCATCGAGTCCGTCGCCGTCGTGTACATGATCATGTGGTGGCTACCGGGCGTCATCGTCGACGTCCACTTCGTGATCACCATGTTCTCGGTGTTCGGCGTGTGGAAGTAGTAGCAGTACGTGATCTCCTGGCCCGGCGTGATCGTCACGTCGGGAGACGTGACCTGAAAGCCGCGCGTGCTGACCACGGGCGCATCGGGCGTGAGATCGGAGCCGCCGTCCGAGCCGCACGCGACGAGGGAGACGAGGGAGGGGAACGAGATCAGCAGGGCGAGAGAGAGGGGGCGCATGGTGCGGGGTCCTTTCGCGAACATCACGGAGTACACGCGAGCGCGATCGTGCCCGTGCGCGCGGAGGAGGTCCAGCTGGCGACCGCCGTACCGTCGAACGTGATCTCGAGTGCGCGCCCGGCGACCCCGGTGCGCCGCACGGTGCCGCGCGGGCAGCCCGTGGTGCAGCGGGTCATCGCGACATCGAGCGAGCGGGTACCGATCTCGCCGGCGGTCGCCCACGCGCCGTCGACGGTGGCGCACGTGCCGTCCCACGAAGCGGTGTAGTCGCCCGTGTGAGAGATCTCGTGGCCGCGCGGTCCGGTCCCGGTGGTCATCGACGCCACGGTCACGGAGCGCGTGCCGGCGGCCTCGTGATACGTGCCGGTCAGCGCGAGATCGAGGGCGCCGCCCCCGACCTGAAAGTCGGTCGACGCCGCGGTGAACGAGATCGACGTCAACGTCACGGCGGTGATCGTCACGACGATGGTGCCGTCGAGCTGCACCAGGCCGCGCGGGCCCGTGCAGCCCGCGATGTGGACGGTGGTGGTGGCACCGCTCGTGGTCGCGGTGGCGCAGCCGGCAGGCTGAAGCCTGGTGCCGAGCTGCGCGGTGATCGCCTGGGCCGTGGCCGTCGGGGTCGCGGCCTGTGTCCCCTCGACGAGGGTCGCCAGCACGCTCGCTTCATCCTGACCGGTGAGCGCGGAGTCCGTGGACTCCTCCGCGAGGTCGGCATCGGTGCCAGCGTTCCGGGCGCAGCCGGTGATCGAGATCAGGGTGAGGAGCAGGGGGATTCGCATGGACCGAGAAAACTGCAACTTGCTTTCCAACTGTACAACAACGAGGAGTCCAGGGGTTGGCAATCCAGGTGGTACCTCGAGGTGCCATGACCCACCGATTCACCACCGGTTCACCCCTCACAGGTGGAACCTGCGGGTTCCCCGGGTCTCCGTGGTTTGGCGTTGTTGCGCAGCTGGATAACATCTACCTTGTCGGGATGGTCGCACCACGGACCTACACGCGGCGGTCACCGGAGGCGGCGCGCACGTTGATCCTCGACGCGGCAGATCGCGTGTTCGCGAAGACGTTACCGGACGCCGTCGGCCTCCGTGACCTCGCGCGCGAGGCCAACGTCAGCCACGGCCTCCTGACCCACCACTTCGGCAGCTACGATGCCCTGATCGCCTGTGTGATCGAGCGGCGTCTCACGGCGATGAGGACCGCCGCGTTCGGGCGGCTCGCGCAGGCGACCTTCGCGCCCACGGACTCTCCGCTTCTCGACGTGTTGATCGACTTGCTCGACGATCCCACGTTGACGCGGCTGATCTCGTGGTCGCTCCTGACCGGGCGCCGCGTGATCGAGACGCCAGGTCAGCTCGGCCAGATGATCGACGCGATGCACGCTCGGCTACGTGTGCTCGGCTCGAAGGCCACGCGCGAGCGACTCGAGATCTCCGTCGTGATGGCGATCTCGATGGTCGCCGGCTGGTCGGTGGCGGGACCCGCGATCGAGCGCGCGGCTGGGCGGGCGGAGCCGTACCCACGCGACCAGCTTCGTCGTGAGCTTCACCGGATGATGCGGGCGTACGTGCAGGCAGATCCCGAGAGCTGAGCTGCGGTCGCTTGCGTACCCGAAACGCAGAAACGCCGGGCAGACCACGAGGATCCGTCCGGCGTCACACGCAGAGTCGTTCGCTTAGAGAACGCGAATGTTCTCGGCGCGGGGACCCTTCGGCCCACGACCCTCGTTGTACGAGACCTTCTGCCCCTCGCGGAGCTCCTCGAAGCGGACGCCTTCGACGGCCGACATGTGGAAGAACAGGTCCGTTCCCGAACCGTTCTCGATGAAGCCAAAACCCTTGTCAGTCAAACGCTTGATCGTACCTTCAGACATCGTCGCCGCTCCTGGTAGCAAGAAAGACTCGTGGCGATGGGCCAACGAAGCTGGCCCAACTAGATCGTCCGAATCCAGGCCCATCCGTCCCGCGGAATGGCTCTCGTGTCGAGGCTTTTCGTGAACTGTTTCCGTGATCCTCGCGGTCATCGATACTTAGGGGATCCCTTCT
>JAYVRN010000386.1:0-20428 GCA_043776275.1 Myxococcales bacterium
ATCCGCCACGGTGGCAAGCGACGCGCGGTCGAGCATGCTGAAGCCGCGATGCTGCCGCTCAACGACGATGCAGGAGACTTCCGATGAGCGCCACCCATGCCGCTCCGTCCAACGCCCTTCCCGCGTCCGAGGCGACCGAGACGGACGAGGAGCCCGCAGAGCCGTCGAACCTGATGGACCACGCGTACGACGGGATCCAGGAGTACGACAATCCGCTGCCCGGCTGGTGGAAGGCGATCTTCGTCGGGTGCATCGCATTCGCGGCGATGTATGGCTTCTACTTCCACATCGCCAACTGGGGCTCGACGCCGGGGCAGCGCTACGCGGCCGATCTGGTCGACTACAACGACAAGAAGGTGATGCGGGATCGCGCGGAGGCCGCGAACGTCACCGAGGCCGCACTCACGCGCAACGCGTCCGACAGCAAGTTCGTGGAGCGTGGTGCCGCGGTGTTCGCGGTCAAGTGTGTCGGGTGCCACGCCGATCAAGGCCGCGGCATGATCGGTCCGAACCTCACCGATACCTATCAGCTCCACGGGACGACCCGCATGGACATCTTCCACACCGTGCACGATGGCGTGGGTGGTACCGCGATGATCGCGTGGGGTGACCAGCTCCCCGCTGCAGACATCCTCGACGTCACGAGCTACGTGACCTCGCTGCGCGGGCAGAACCTCCCCGGTGGCAAGCCGCCACAGGGCGAGCCCGTTGGACCGTTCCAGCCATGAGCCCCCCAGTCACCGAACAGCGCGTCCTCTCCACGCTGAACAAGGACGGCTCGCGCCACTGGCTGCGGCCGCGGCTCGCGCACGGTCGGTTCCTGAAGTGGCGGCGGATCGTCGGATTCGGCCTGATCCTCCTGTTCGTCCTGCTGCCGCGGATCCGGATCGGCGGACGCCCGGCAATGTTGATCGATCTGTCGACCCGCGAGATCTCGCTGTTCGGCATGGTGTTCCGCCCGTCCGATGGGTTCGTGTTGATGCTCCTCGGCTTGACCGTGGTGCTCACCGTGTTCCTGGTCACCGCGTTGTTCGGGCGTGTGTGGTGTGGCTGGGGCTGCCCGCAGAGCGTCTACCTCGAGCACGTGTTCCGGCCGATCGAGCGCTGGCTGGAGGGGAGCGCGGCACAGCAGAAGCGGCTCCCTCGGTTCCACTGGCGACGGCTGCTCAAGTGGGCGATCTACGCCGCGCTCTCGTTCGCGCTCTCGAACGTGTTCCTGGCGTACTTCGTCGGCACCGAGCGGCTCGAGCACTGGGTGTTCGAATCACCGCTCGACCACGTCGCCGGGTTCTCGCTCGTGATGGGCGTGGCGGCGTTGATGCTGTTCGACTTCGCCTACTTTCGCGAACAGACCTGCATCGTGGCGTGCCCGTACGGGCGGTTGCAGACCGTACTCCTCGACAAGCAGTCACTGATCGTCGGGTACGATGCCAAGCGCGGCGAGCCGCGCGGCAAGCCGAAGGTCAAGCTCCCCGTGGTGTCCGAGCACGGGAGCTGCGTCGATTGTGGTGCGTGCGTGGACGTGTGCCCCACCGGGATCGACATCCGCAACGGCCTCCAGATGGAGTGCGTCGGCTGCGCCCAGTGCGTGGACGCGTGCGACACGGTGATGGACAAGCTCGGGCAGCCGCGCAACCTGATCGGGTACACCTCGCAGGACCGGCTCGCCGGCAAGGCAGGGCGGCTGCTCCGGGGGCGGACGGTGGTGTATCCCATCCTGCTCGCCGTCGCCGCGGGGGGGCTGATCTGGAGCGTCGGCGCCAAGCCGACCGCGGAGGTGTACGTCGAGCGGATGGCGGGGCCGAGCTTCATCGATCTCCCCGACGGCCGCGTCGCAGCTCGCGTCCAGCTCAAGATCGAGAACGAGACCGACGAGGATCGCGGCTACACGATCTCGCTGGTCGACGCCGCCGATGCGAGCCTCCGCTCGGTCCAGCCGAGCTGGCACGTCAAGCCGCGCCACTCGATCGATGTGCCCCTGTTCGTCGATCTCGCGCCGGGGACGTTCAAGCACGGCAAGCGCCTCGTGCACCTGAGGATCAACGACAGTGCAGGGTTCGAGCGGATCGTGGCGGTCACGCTCCTCGGCCCGGAGCGAGGAGAACCATGACGCCCAAGACCCGCTGGACCCTCGCCATCGTCGGCCTGCTCGGGGGCAACGTGCTCGCGATGACCACGCTGGCCACGGTCGCCAACGTCGGGCACTCCGAGGTGATCCCCGACTACTATGATCAGTCCACGCGGTACGACGACAAGATGGCCGCCGCCACCGCGAGCCGTGCGCTGGGGTGGCGCGTGGAGGCCACGCTCGTGGACGGCGCCCTCTCCGTCGCGGTCCGTGATGCCGCCGGGGCTCCGCTGGCCGGTGCCACCGTGCGCGCCGCGGGATATCCGCGCTCGCACGCCCACGAGCGGTTCGATGTGCCTCTCGTCGCGCGTGGACCCGGGACCTATCTCGGCGTCGCCGATCGTCTGCCGGGGCTCCACGATCTGGCGATCACCATCGAGCGCGGTGGGCAGCACGACCTGCAACATCTGTTGATCGAGGCGCCGTGAGCGCACTCGCGGCGACCGTCCTCCTGTCGAGCCTCGCCGGGAGCCTGCACTGCGTCGCGATGTGCGGGCCGCTCGTCGGGCTCCACGGTGGGGCACGATCTCTCCGCCTCGCGCTCGTGCATGCGCTCGGCCGGATGGTCACGTATGTCACGCTGGGAACGATCGCGGGGCTGATCGGCGGTGCGGTGGATCTCGCGGGGAACCTCGCGCAGGTGCAGCACACCGCGACGATCGTCGCCGGGCTCGTGATCGTGGGCTGGGGCCTCCACTCGATCGGCGTGGCGCGCGGCTGGATCCAGGCAGGCTCGCACGGTGGTGCGCTGTTCCAGCACGGGCTCGTGCAGCTGCGCGGTCGGCGGGCGGTCACCCGTGCCGCGTTGATCGGTGTCCTGACTGGCCTGTTGCCGTGCGGCTGGCTGTGGGCCTTCGTGGTCACGGCGGCCGGCACCGGTCACGCCACCTCCGGGGCACTCGTGATGCTGCTGTTCTGGCTCGGGACGGTGCCCGCGATGACCGGCGTCCTCACCGTCGCGGGACCCGTGATCGCGAAGCTGCGTGCGCGGATCCCGGTGATCACCGCGTGCGTCCTGATCGCGCTCGGCTTGGTCACGCTCGCGTCGCGGTGGCGCGACGCCGGGCCGATCGGTGCGACCGAGCCGCACTGCCACATGCACGGGGGCATGCACGAATGACCGCGGTCCTCCGCGAGGCCGAGCTGGCTGCGCCGGTGCCGTGCGCGCACTGTCAGCTCCCCGTCCCGGTAGGCAGGCTCACCGGCGGCGCGACGGCGTACTGCTGCAGTGGATGCGAGATCGTCGCCTCCGCGATCACCGCCAACGGCCTCTCGGAGTTCTACGCGCTGCGGGACACCGCCGCGCCCGCGACGTCGACGGGTCGCGCCTACACCGAGCTCGATGACCCGGCGTTTCAGCGCGTCCACGTGCAGCTCGCCGCCGACGGCACCGCGCGGGCCGCCCTCTATCTCGAGGATCTGCGCTGCACCGCCTGCGTCTGGCTGGTCGAGAGTGCACCGCGGTGCGTGCCCGGCACGGTCGAGGTGCGCGTCGACCTCGGGCGGAGCAGGGCGGATGTCACCTGGGATCCAGGCGCCACGCAGCTGTCCTCGATCGCGCGGTTCCTCGACGCCGTGGGCCACGTGCCGCATCCCTATCGCGGGCTCGATCGCGATCGTGCGCGCCGCCGTGAGGATCGAGCGCTGCTCACCAAGCTCGGGGTCGCGGGTGCCGCGATGGGCAACCTCATGCTGCTCGCGATCGCGCTCTACGCCGGTCTGTTCGGAGGCATGGCTCGCGCCGATGCCACGTTCTTTCGCTGGGCGTCGATGCTGGTCGCGGTGCCCGCGCTCGGCTTCGCCGCGACCCCGATGTTCCGCACGGCGATCGGCGCGCTGCGTGCGCGGCGACTCCATCTCGACCTACCGCTCTCGATCGGGATCGCCGCGGGGCTCGGTTGGGGGGCGCTGAACGTCCTGCGCGGTGCGGGCGAGATCTACTTCGACAGCCTCGCGATGCTGGTGTTCCTGCTGCTCGTCGCACGCTGGGTGGTGCTGCGCCACCAGCGCCGTGCGTCGACCGGGGCCGAGCTGCTGCTCGCGCTCACGCCGAGCCGCGCGCGCCGCGTGGACGGCGAGGCGATCGTCGAGGTGCCGATCGAGGCGATCGTCCCTGGTGATGTGGTCAACGTCCTGGTCGGGGATGTGATCCCCGTCGACGGCATGATCGTGGAGGGCCGGTCGGCCCTCGATGTCGGGCTCCTGACCGGCGAGTCGCGGCCGGTGGAGGTCTCGGCGGGGGAGGTCGTCAACGCGGGCACGGCGAACCTCGCCGGTCCGCTGCTCGTGCGCGCGACGGCCGTGGGCGAGACCACGCGCGTGGGGAGGCTCGTCGCGAGCATCGAGGCGCTGTCCGCGCGGAAGGCGCCGATCGAGCGGCTCGTGGATCGGATCGCGGGCCGGTTCGTCAAGGTCGTGACGCTCGCCGCCTTCGTGACGTTCGTGGCGTGGACGGCGGCGGTCTCTCTGGGTGTGGGGGCCGAGAACGCGATGGCGCTGCTGATCGTGACCTGCCCCTGCGCGCTGGCGCTCGCGACCCCCCTCGCGGTCACCGTGGCGCTCGGTCGCGCGGCGCGGCGCGGCGTGTTGATCAAGGGCGCTGATGCGCTCGAACGGCTCGCCACGCCGGGGACGATGTTCGTCGACAAGACTGGCACGCTCACCGCGGGCAAGCTCGCGGTGGTGTCGTGGCGCGGCGATCTCGATGCCGCGGCGCTCGCGGTGGCCGTCGAGGCGGGGAGCAATCATCCGATCGCGCGCGCACTGCGCGACCACGCCACGACGCCGCTCGTGGCGACGGCGATCGAGGAGGATCTCGGGCGAGGCATCGCCGGTGTCGTCGAAGGTCGCCAGGTCCTGGTCGGTGCACCGCCGTGGGTGCGAGCGCGAACCTCGCCGCATCCGGTGATCGAAGGCTGGATCGCCGAGCTCGCGGAGCGCGGCGAGACCCCGATCGTGATCGCGGTGGACCAGCGCCCGGTCGCGGTGGTGGGGCTCTCGGATCCGATCCGCGACGACGCCAGGGCCGCGCTCGATCGGCTCGCGGCGGCGGGATGGCGGATCGAGATCCTGTCCGGAGACGATCCTCGGGTCGCGCGGCGGGTGGGCGCGGCGCTCGGGATCCCCGAGGAGCGGTGCCATGGGGGAGCGACGCCGGAGGCGAAGGCGGCGCGCGTCACGGCCGCTCGTGTCTGCGGTCCGGTGGTGATGGTCGGCGATGGCGTCAACGATGCCGCGGCGATGGCCGGTGCCACGGCGGGGATCGCGGTCGCGGGCTCCGCGGAGATCGCGATCGAGGTCGCGGACGTCTACCTGCGGTCTCCAGCGATCCAGGACATCGCCGCGACCGTGGACGGCGCCCGCGCCACCCTGGCGACCATCCGTCGCAACCTGAGGCTCTCGCTCGTCTACAACCTGACCGCCGGGACCCTCGCCGTGGCGGGCGTCATTCATCCGTTGATCGCCGCACTCGTCATGCCGCTGAGCTCGCTCACCGTCCTCGCCAGCTCGCTGCGCTCGCGCGCCTTCCAGGAGCGTTCATGATCGCCCTCTACATCGTCCTTCCCCTCGCCCTCTTGATCGGCGGCCTCGCGGTGGCCGCGTTCATCTGGACCGTGCGCTCCGGTCAGCTCGACGACGTCGACACGCCACCGCGGCGCATGCTGTTCGAGGACCCCCCGACGCGGCCGGTCACTGACGTCGCGGAATCGTGACCTCGAACCGGGTCCCGTCCTTGCCGGTGTGCAGGCTGATCGCGCCGCTGTGGAGCGAGACCAGCGAATAGACGATCGACATGCCGAGGCCGGTGCCGCCCTCCTTGGTGGAGAAGAACGGCTCGTAGATCCTCTCCCGCGCTCCCTCCGGGATCCCGGGGCCATCATCCTGGACCCTCACGGTGAACATCTCGTGGTTCCCCGTGACCTCGACGATGACCCGGCCCCCGCGGGGGACCGCCTCGACGGCATTGCGGACCAGGTTGGCGACGATCTGGTGGATCTTGGGGGCGTCCACGAGCGCGGAGATCGCCACGTCACCGGCCTGTACGTCGAGGAGGGCGCCGTGCTTGTCGGCGCCAGCGTGCTCGACTTCGCAGACGTGGCGCACGAGCTCCGCGATGTCGCAGCCCTCGAGGTTGAGCTCCGACGGGCGGGCGAAGGCGAGAAAGTCGTTGAGCAGCTGGGTGAGGCGCTCGATCTCCTGACCCGCGAGTCGGCTCGGCTGGGTCAGGCGAGGATCGTCGAGCTCGCGGCGCAGCCGGCGATCGAGCAGCTCGAGCTGCAGCTTCGCCGCGTTGAGCGGGTTTCGTACCTCGTGCGCGAGGCCGGCGGTCAGGGTCTGGATCGCGAGGATCCGATCGGCCTGCGCGCGCCGCTCGCGCACCACGAGGCGCGCCTCGGAATCGAGCTGGTAGTGCCGGACCATGATGGCGAGCTCGACATCGAGGAGCTTGTTGACCGCGGCCAGCGCGAGCGCGACCTCGGGGGGGGGGACAGCGTCGAGGATCCTGCGCTGGTAGGCCACGCGCACCACGTTCATCGCGGTGAACATGTACTCCTGCGGGAGGCCGATCTGGACGTGACGGCGGCCGATCCGCGAGCGTTTGTCGTAGAACTTCTCGTCGTGCGGGCCGAGTAGTCCGCTCGACATCCAGTCGATCAAGGTCGCGCGCAGGCGCTCGACCTGCTCGGGGCCTGACAGGATCGACGCGGTCTTCGGATCCTTCCACACCGCCACGTAGAACTGATCGGCCACGTCCGCGAAGTGCGGGGCGAGCAGGGGGTGGAGTTCGGCCAGGCGAGCCAGATCGTCGGGAGTCATGCCGACGTATCGGAACGCTTCATCGAGGAACGAGCTCACGTCTTGGTGGCTTCGTCCTGAGTGGGCCTCTGCACCACGTCGACATCCGATCTCGGCGCCTCGTTGTACTGATGCAGGCGGTACTGGATCGTCCGGACACTGATCCCGAGGATCTCGGCGGCGCGCGAGGTGGACCCACCCGTGGACTTGAGCGTCTCGAGGATCGCGTACTTCTCGATGTCTCCGAGCGTCGCGCCCGGGATCAGCGGCATCCCAGCGGGTGCGAGCCGCGGGCGGATGTTGGTGGGGAGCGAGCGCGCCTCGATCAGCGTGGTCGACGACAGCACCACGGCACGCTCGATCGCGTTCTCCAGCTCGCGGACGTTGCCGGGCCAGTCGTACGCCGCCAGCAGCTCCATCGTGTCGGGCGTGAAGCCCTCGATCTGCTTGTTGTTCTCCTTTGTGTACCGGTCGAGGAAGAACTTCGCGAGCGCCGCGATGTCGGAGCGGCGGTCCCGCAGTGGCGGGATCTCGAGGGAGACCACGTTCAGGCGATAGAACAGATCCTCGCGGAACCGGCCCTTCGCGACCTCCTCGGGGAGGTTCCGGTTGGTCGCCGCGATGACGCGGACGTCGACCCTGATCGTCTGGTTGCCGCCGACGCGCTCGAACTCGTGCTCCTGAAGGAACCGCAGGAGCTTGACCTGGATCGAGGGCGAGATCTCGCCGATCTCGTCGAGGAACAACGTCCCGCCATCGGCGAGCTGGAACCGGCCGTCCTTGCGTGCGGACGCGCCCGTGAATGAGCCCTTCTCGTGCCCGAACAGCTCGCTCTCCAGGAGGGATTCCGCGAGTGCGGCGCAGTGCAGCTTGATGAAGGGCCCGGCCGAGCGAGGGGACCGCTGGTGAAGCGCGTTGGCGACCAGCTCCTTGCCGGTGCCGCTCTCTCCCGTGATCAGAACCGTGGCGCGGCTGGGGGCGACCTGATCCACGATCTCGAACACCCGCTGCATCGGTGGGCTCATGCCCACGATGTTGTTGGGCGCCACGCGGTCGCGGACCCGGACGCGGAGCTGTCGGGTCTCGCGGCGGAGTGCCTGATCGTCGAGCACCTTGTCGAGCACGACGAGCAGCTCTTCGAAGTTCAGCGGCTTGGTGAGGTAGTCCGCGGCGCCGGCGCGCATCGCATCGACCGCGGAGGACACGGCGCCGAACGCGGTCATCACGACCACGGCCGCAGGGTCCTCGAAGGCGCGGATCTTCTTCACCAGCTCGATGCCGTCCATACCGGGCATCTTGAGATCGGTGACGACCACGTGCGGGGTGAACGACTCGTACTTGCCGAGCGCCTTGAACGCATCGGCGGCGGTCTCCACATCGAACCCTTCGTCGCGGAGAAGCTCCGCCAACGCCGTGCGGGCGTTGACCTCGTCATCCACGACCAAGATCCGACCTGACCTCATGGCGCCTCTACGTAGCGAAGATCGTGCCTGCGAAACCCCCTCGTTGCAGCCAGGTTGCCTGCATGAATTGCGTCCTGGAGCCGGCTTGCGCAAACGGTGCGCGGATCCTGCGCGCAGTCGGTGCGACAACAGGCGCCGATAAGCCGCTGTTTCTGCGCGAATTTCTGGTGTGGGACCGACCGGGGCGTGGCGCGCGGGCTGCAGCTCCAACCTCGCACCGCGCGCTGTACCTTTCGACCAGCCGGTCGCGACCTACATGTCGCGCGCTCTGGAGATCGCGCACCTCGACACGCCGATCGAACAGATCGCGGCGGCGATGGACGCGCGCAGGATCTCCGGAGTACCGGTCGTCGATGCGACGGGGCTCCTCACCGGTGTCGTCACGCGGACCGATCTGATCGCGCTCGGTGCCTTGCAGGCCGGGCGCCGGGCGCAGAGCCCCGCGATGCCGCTCCCGCGCCGGACCGCGCGGGAGGTGATGTCGCTCCAGCCGCAGTCGATCTCGATCCGCTCCACGATGCGCGATGCCGCTCGGGTGATGGCGACCCATGCGATCCATCGCGTGTTCGTGACCGAGGGGGCGAAGCTGATCGGCGTCGTCGGCGCCGTGGATGTGGCCGCGGTGGTTCACGACGCGAAGATCTTCGTCCCGCTGTCGACGATCATGTCGACGCCGCTCGTGAGCGTCTCGCCACGCGCGCCGCTCGCGAGCGCCATCGAGCTGCTTGACCGGCTCCGCGTCAACGCCCTGGTCGTCCTCGATGATGGGCACGCGCTCGGCGTGTTCACACAGACCGAGGCGCTGGCGGCGCGTGATCTCCCACGGTCCACGCCGGTCGAAGCGCTGTTCGATCCTGCGATGGTGTGCCTGCCGTCCGCGACCCCGCTGTATCGCGCGGCAGGACAGGTCGCGCGTCTCGACGTTCGCCGCGTGATCGTGTGCCGCGATCGCGATCCGGTGGGCCTCGTCACCGCGCTCGACTTCGCGCGGTACGTGGCGTGGTGATCACGTCTACGACGGCGTCTCGAGCAACTCTTCGAGCGCGCGCGTCAGCTCCGCCACCTTGACGGGCTTGGTCAGGTAACGCGCGAAGCCGGCCTCCTTCGCGCGCGAGGTGTCCTTCGCGAGCGCCGCGGCGGACAGGCCGATCACGGGGATGGCGCGGGTCTCGGGCCAGACGCGCAGGCGCTCGACCGCTTCGAAGCCACTCATCCCGGGCAGGTTGATGTCCATGATCACGAGCTTCGGCAGATGGGCGCGGATCAGCTCGATCCCGAGCTCGGCATTCGGGGCGGTCAACAGCTCGACGGAGGGAAGGTCCTCCATCAGATCGCGCATGAACGCGATGTTCGACGGATTGTCCTCGACGTAGATCACGAGGTGGTGCGCGGCACCGGTGGTGAGGGGCGAAGGACCGCGTTCGGTCAGGCGTGTGGGGATCGGCTCGCTCGCGACCGCGCGATGGACGGGGATCTCGATCCAGAACTCGGAGCCGACGCCGTCGCTGCTCTTGAAGCCAACGGTACCGTCCATCATCTCGGCGAGCCGCTTGCTGATCGTGAGCCCGATCCCGGTACCCTCGATCGGCCCAGCCTCCTGGCCTGCGCGCTGGAACGGCTCGAAGATCTTGTCCCGCTTGTGGTCCGGGATCCCGATCCCATCGTCGACGACGGTGACGCGGACCGTGCGCGCCTTCGGCTCCACACGGAATACCAGCTCGCCGCCCGGCCGCCCATACTTGATCGCGTTCGAGCCGAAGTTCATCAGGATCTGCGCCAGCCGTGTGCGGTCCGCGGTGACCTGAGGTGGCGTTGCGGGTTGCTGCGTGGCGATCCGGATCTGCGCCCGCGCGGCCAGGGGCTCGAGGGTGTGCATCACCTCGCCGAGGACCTCCTGGAGGCCGACGGGCTCGATCGAGATCGTCACCCCGCCGGCCTCGATCTTGGCAAGGTCGAGCACGTCGTCGATCAGCCTGAGCAGGTGCTCGCCGCCGCGCATCACGTACTGGAGGCGCTCGATCTGACGGGGGTCGAGCGGATTCTTGCGATCACGCTCGAGCAGCTGGGCGAACCCGAGGATCGAGTTGAGCGGCGTCCGCAGCTCGTGGCTCATCGAGGACAGGAACTCGCTCTTCGCGGCGCTCGCCGCCTCTGCCGCAACGCGGGCCGCAGACAGCTCGGCGGCATGCTCGATATCGTCGGTGACGTCGGCGATCATCGCGACCGTGCCTTGCTCGGCCGTCTTGCGCTCGGTGACGCGCAGGTAGCGCCCCGTGCCGGTGCGAACATCGAGCGTCCCGGTGGGCGCCGCGTGATACGCGAGCCAGCGCTGGAGCAAGGTCTCGCGCGATTCATCGCTGAAGTCGAACGCACCCGCGTTCAGCGCACCGTCGAGCACGGTGGCGAACGTCTGCCCGATGATTCCACCGCCGAGTCCGCTGCCGAGCAGGTGGCGGCCGGCGCTGTTGACCATGACCACGCGGTCCTGCTCGTCGAACAGCGCGAACGCCTCGTGGACCGCGTCGACGGCAGACGTCAGGTACGCATTGGCGCGGCGGGTCTCGCGCTCGAGCGCACGGCGCTCCGTGATGTCCCGGATCCCGGCGGTGACCATCATGCCGCCCGCACTCTCGATCGGGGAGAGGCTGATCTCGACGGGGAACTCGGTGCCATCCTTGCGGCTCCCGTGGAGATCGAGCCCCGAGCCCATCGGGCGCAAGCGTGAGGATCGGACGAAGCTCGCGACGTGGTGGTGATGGCGCGCGCGGATGCCGGCCGGGACCAGGACCTCGATCGTGCGCCCGAGCAGCTCGTCACGGGCATAGCCGAACATCCGCAGCGCCTCGGCGTTGACCAGCAGGATCTTTCCCGTCTGATCGCAGACGAGCAGCCCATCGGGGGCGGCATCGACGAGCTCGCGGAACGGGAGGGTCATGTGGGGAAGCTCAGACAGAACATGGCGCCCGGAGCCGCGTCCTCGATCCAGATCGCTCCACCATGAGCTTCCACGGCGAGCTTGCAGAACGCCAGCCCGAGGCCACGGTTCCGCGCGCCTCCGGTGGACTCGAACCGCTCGAATACCCGCGCGCGCAGCTCCGCTCTCACCCCCGTCCCCGTATCGGCGATGCCGATCACGATGCGGTCGTTCTCGTGGTTCGCTCGGATCCGTACGGTCCCTCCCTCGGGGGAGTGCCGGAGCGCGTTCTCCACGAGGTTGGCGAGGATCCGCTCGAGGAGCCCGGGATCCGCGTGCACGCACTGATCGGGAGGAACCTCGGTCATCAGGGTCACGTTCGCGCTCGCCGCCGCGATCCGGAACTCTTCGACCACCGCGCTCGCGATCTCCGCGACCAGGAGTCGCTCGCGAGCCGGCACCAGCCGCCCCTCATCACCGCGGCTCAGATCGAGGAGGTTCAGGATCATGCGCAGGAGCGAGCGGGCCTCGGTCCGGATCGCCGTGGCCGCGCTGTGCGAGCGCTCGGAGGCCTCCGGATCCCGGAGCAGCCGCTGCGCCTGGAGCTCGATCGAGTTGACCGGATTCTTCAGGTCGTGGATCAGGAACGTCGAGAGCTGATCCTTCTGGAGCTGCAACCGCTGAAGGTCATCGCGCTGGCGCTTGATCTCGGCGAACAGCTCGGTGCGCTCCCCCGCGAGCTTGCGGATCCGCAGCGCGGCCTGCACGCGGACCACGAGCTCCGAGGGCCGATACGGCTTGGTCAAGAAGTCATCGCCCCCGGCGGCGAGCGCGCGATCGAAGGTGGAGATGTCGCGCTGGGCGGTCACGAACACCACGGCCACCTGCTGCCCTCCGGGGAGCTTCCGGATCGCCTCGCACGCCGCGATGCCATCCATCCTGGGCATCTGGACGTCGAGGACGAGGCAGGCGGGATGGTCACGCTCGAAGGCTGCGATCGCCTCGGCGCCGTCGTGCGCGAGCGTCACCTCGTAGCCGTCGTCTTCGAGCGTGGCCTGGGCGAGCGCGCGGTTCTCCGCGTTGTCGTCGACCACCAGCACACTCCGCTCGAGCCCCATCGTGCCGGCAGCGTAGTCAGTTCCATCTCACGCGCAAGACTTGTCGTCTCAAGAACGCACGCTCTGCGCGTCAGTGGGCGCGCCGGCGCAACCCGATCGAGAGCCGGCGGCGGGTGCTCGGGTTCGGGCGCCAGTCCCGCGTCGCCGCGGTCGCAGAGAACTCGGGCACGGCTGGAACGGGCGATGCAGCCCTCCCTGTCATGTCCTGGAACAAGATCCTGTGCGCCGTCGATTTCTCCACGAACTCTCGTGATGCGCTCCGGGTCGCCGCCGAGACCGCGGTCGCGTCGGATGGTGAGCTCATCATCGCCCACGCCTGGACGCCGCCGGTCTACTTCATGGGCGAGACGGTCGGGCTACCTGCGAGCTTCCTCGCCGACATCGTAGCCACCGCGCAGCGCGAGCTGGCCGGGTGGAAGATCGAGGCCGAGGGGTTTGGCGCCAAACGGGTCAGCACCGTGTTCCTGACCGGTGCGCCGTGGCACGAGGTGATCGGCCTGGCGAAGCAGGACCCCGCGATCGATCTGATCGTCACGGGCACCCACGGCCGCACCGGGCTCAAGCACGCGCTGCTCGGCTCGGTGGCGGAGAAGATCGTGCGTCACTCCCCGTGCGCCGTGCTGGTGATCCCGCCCAAGCCGCACGCCTGATCTGCGCCCTCAGGCCGCGGCCGCACGCTGCAGGAGCCCGGCGAGCACGCGGCACGCATCGGTCGTGGTGAAGATGCCCTCGATCCCATCGCGGCCCACGATGATGCAGGACCCGTACTTCTGCTCGGTCATGATCTCGAGGACCTCGTCGAGCGCTGTGTCCGCAGTGACGATATACGGTCGCTCCGTCATCGCCTCCTCGACGGAGATGCCGTCGAGATCGAGCTCGGCGATGGTCTCGAGGAGATAGAGATCGCGCTGACTTACCACCCCGACGAGCTTCCCGGCGGACACCACCGGGAGGTGGCGGACCCGATGCTCGCGCATCACGCGGTGTGCATCACCGAGGGTCGTCGTGCGCGCCGAGAGATGTGCAGGAGATGCGCGGAACGGCGGGGCCTGCGCTGGCACTGCGCATGCTTGGTACTGGGGCATGAAGCTCCGCGAGATCATGCGCGTCGGAACATTCACCGTCGCCGACACCGATACCCTCGGCGTCGCGTACGCCGCGATGAACCGTAGCCAGATCCGTCACCTGCCCGTGATGCACGGGGCGCACCTCGTCGGCATGCTGTCCGAACGCGATGTCCTCGGCGCCCGGGCGCGGGTGCAGGGGAACGGATGGTGGAACTTGCCCGTGAGTGAGGCCATGCACATGCCCGCGCAGACCGCGGGGCCTGACGATTCGCTGACCGAGGCGGCGGGCCGGATGGCGTTCGCCAGGATCGGGGCGCTCCCGATCGTCGACAAGGGAAAGCTCCTGGGGATCGCCACGGTGACCGACCTCCTGGATGCGGAGGTTCGCGCGGCGATGGGGCCCCCGAAGCGTGCGGGCGCGACCGCGGCCGACGTGATGACGTCCTATCCGTTCGCCGTCGCCCCCGAGACCTACCTCGCCGACGCTGTGGTGATCATGGTCAATCACCATGCTCGTCACCTTCCGGTGGTCGACGGCTCGAGCACGATCGTCGGGATGCTGTCCGATCGCGACGTCCGTACGGCCGTCGGCGAGCCCGCGACCTACGAGCTCAACACGGGCGGCTTCGCTCAACATCGAGTGCGAGACGTGATGTCTCGTCCTGGTGCCGCCGTGCCGTTCGACCTGCCAGTCGCCGAGCTCGCGAGCCGGCTCGCCGACGATCGAACCGGTGCGGTCGCCGTGGTCGATCGCTTTGGCGCGCTGATCGGGATCGTGTCCTACGTCGACATGTTGCGCCTGCTCACCCACGCTGCCTGAGCTCGCGCGCCTGCGTCCACGTTGTGTGAGCTCACTCACCCGCCGTGTTCACGTACCGGTGCGCGGCGCGGGGCTGTCGTGCCGGGGACGCGCGACCAGCACGGGACATGGGGAGTGACGGACGATCTTCTCGGCCACCGAGCCGATCACGAGCCTCCCGAGTGCGCTGTGCTCGTGGCTCCCGACGATCACAAGATCGAACGTCTTCTCGGCCTCGAGGACGGTCAGCGCTTGTGCGGCGGGGCTGCCCACACGCGTGCGTGTGGTCACCGGGACCGTGACGCGCTTCCGCAGGCTCCCAGCCCACTCGGCGAGGACGCGGGCGGCCTCGCGATCGAGGTCAGCGGCGACGCCAGCGGAGGCCGGTTCACCGACGAAGGCGACCGGAAGCTCGAGCACGTGCAGTAACGTGATCCCGAGACCGTCGCGCGCAGCGAGGGTGGCGGCAGCGTCGAGCGCAGCGCGCGAGCCCGGCGAGAGATCGACGGGGCATAGGATGTGGCGAAACACGTTGGTGCCGTTGCGACCGCGGACCGCCATCACCGAGCATGGTGCGTGACGGATCACCTTCTCCGCGATCGAGCCCATGATGATCCGGCCCAGCCCGGTACGGCCGTGCGTGCCCATGACGACGAGGTCGTAGGCCGGGTCTCGCGTGAGCGTGTCGCAGATCTGGTCCGCCGGTCGACCGGAGAGAAACAGGCTCGAGACCTTGGTGGCACCAAGCTCCTTGGCATCGTGGAGAGCGGCCGCCAGCGCCTTCTGTTCCTCGCCGACCATGTCGTCGATCAGGCCCGCGGCGTAGGGCATCTCGCCGGCGAACGCGAGCGGAGGCACGTACCAGGAGTGCGCGAGGACGAGCTCGGCATTCGCATCGTTTGCGAGGCGGACCGCCGTGCGCAAAGCCTGCTGCGAGCCGGCAGAGAAATCGATCGGGCAGAGGACCTTGCGGTACATGCAACGAGGTCGTTGCAGGCACCGTTCCAGCGGATTTCGCGGATCGTGCGCGACGCCAATACCCTCTCGCCTGCGATATCGCGCGACCATCGCCTCACGTTCGCGCCAGTTCTGCGCGTGTCCCCACACCCCACGTAAGATCTGCGCGCGATCGGGCTCCGGACGCCGGGTTGGCACCCACAGTCTTGGCGCGGCATTCGCTACCTGTGTCGTCATGAAGGCCTACGACCTGAAGATTGCTGACCTGATGTCCACGGCACTCTTGACGATCAAGGCGAGTGAATCGGTCACCGAGGCCCACGCGGAGATGGAGCTCGGCCTGATCCGCCACCTCCTGGTCATCGATGATCGGGGCAAGCTCGTCGGCGTACTCTCCGATCGCGATCTGCTCTCCGCGTCGAAGCGGCACCGCAAGGTCGCGGAGCTGATGAGCCGCGACCTGATCACCATCCGCCCGGAGTCCCCTGCGTCGGAAGCGGCGGCCCTGATGCTGGATCACCGGATCAGCTCGGTGCCCGTGATCGATGGCCACGGCACCCTGGTCGGCCTGGTCACCCAGACCGACTACCTCGATCTCGCGCGGCGCGCGCTCCTCGGCCTCCAGCTCGAGCGCTAGGTGGCACGCCGCTCGCAAAACCGGCCTGGACCATGCCGACCCAGCACCACTCCTACCGGAGCACGCGCGAACGTTCGCTGGATGCGATGCTCGCGCTGCTCGAGCTCCGCGGGATTCAGGATCGGTGTGTGCTCGCGGCGATGACGTTCGTGTCGCGCGAGCCCTTCGTCGACACCGCCGATATCCTCGATGCGTATGCGGATCGCGCGCTGACGATCGGACACGGGCAGACGATCTCGCAGCCGTACGTGGTCGCGCTCATGCTCCAGGCGCTCGAGCTACAGGGCAACGAGCACGTCCTCGAGATCGGCGCGGGATCGGGATACTCGGCGGCGGTGCTGTCGCAGCTCGCCGCTCACGTCTATACGGTCGAGCGAGATCCGATGCTGTGCACCACGGCCCGCACGCGGCTCGCGGCGCTCGGCTACGACGGGATCGATCTCCTGTGCGGTGACGGCTCGCTCGGCTGGCCCGAGCACGCACCGTACGATGCGATCGTCGTCGCGGCAGGCGGTCCGACGATTCCACAGTCGCTGGTCGACCAGCTCTCCATCGGCGGTCGGCTGGTGATGCCGGTCGGATCGCGCGAGTCCCAGTACCTCTCGCTGCTCGTCAAGACCAGCGCGCACGACTACACGGTGACGGATCTGGGCCCCGTGGCGTTCGTCCCCTTGGTCGGGGTGCAGGGCTGGTCCGAGCCCGCGTGATCTTGGCGTCACACATGCACCGTCATCGGGCATGAGCATTCCTCTCGAACTCACGTTCCGCGATATGCCCCCGAGTGACGCCGTCGCGACCGCGATCCGCGATGCGCTCGATCGGCTCGCCAAGGTCAGCGAGCGGCTCCAGCGTTGTGTCGCCGTCGTCGAGCGCCCGCACCACAGCCAGCGGCATGGTCAGGCGTTTCATGTTCGCCTCGAGCTCGTCGTTCCGGATCGCGTGGTCACCGTGGCCCACGATCCCGGTGACGCCGACGCCCACGAGAACGTCTACACGGCGATCGCCGATGCGTTCCGTGCGGCCCGTCGCCAGCTGCAGGACCACGCCGAGATCCAGCGCGGCGATGTGAAGACGCACGCCGGCTGATCAAGGCGCGCAAGGCCTGCACGCCTTGCGGCCAGGCCGCGCAAGAGCTGCGCGTGATGCGCCTTTCGTTAACTAGTTAGAAAGGCCCGAAGATTGCGTAGGTGCGGAGCGATGCGTCACTTGCTCCTGCTCGCTCTGGCTCTCGCCGCCTGCGAAGGTCCTCCTGGACCCCCAGGGCCCGCTGGCGGGGGCACGAACGGGGCGGATGGCGTCCCGGGCACTCCCGGGTTACCGGGCGATCCAGCCTCACCGGGCGCGTGGGTCGCAGGCGCGGGTGTCGATCTTTCGATCACGAACTTCGCGATCGACGCGACCGGCGCGACCGTCTCGTTCACGTTGAAGGACGCCGCGGGCGGCGCGCTCGATCGGACGGGCCACCTCACGGCCGGCAAGGTCGACCTCGGCTTCGTGGTCGCACAGCTGGCCAACAATGCCGACGGTTCGGCGGGCCAGTACACCGCGTACACGGTGCGGCAGGTGACGAGCACGATCACGAACATGACGGCGACGCAGGCGACCACCGAGACGATCGAGGCGAACTTCGAGGTCGTCGACGTCACGGCGGGCAGCTATCGCTACAAGCTCGCCGCGCCCCTGACCGGCCTCGATCCGACGAAGACGCAGAGCGTTGCCGCGTTCGCGACGCGCACGTTCGACGGTGTCACGACGTTCGATCGTGAGGTTTCGTCTGCGCGTCCCGATGGTGGCGCGGTCACCACGCGCGAGCTGGTGACGGCGCAGACCTGCGGCGCGTGCCACGGGACCTCGCTCGCCGCTCACGGTGGCCGATGGACGAGCCCCAGGCAGTGCGTGCTCTGCCATCAGCCGCAGTCGAGCGATCCCGATACTGGCAACACGGTCGACTTCAAGATCATGCTCCACAAGATCCACCGTGGCGACGAGCTGCCGAGCGTCGTCGCCGGGACGCCGTATCGGGTGATCGGCTTCGGTGGCAGCGTTCACGACTACTCGACCGTCGGGTTCCCCCAGAACATCGGGCGCTGCGAGGCGTGCCACGCGGGCACGCAAGCAGATCGGTGGAGCACCGCGCCGTCGATCGAGACCTGCACGTCCTGCCACGACACCACCTCGTTCGTGCAGCCGGTGCCGGTGGGCAAGGTCCTGCACTCGGGCGGTGCGCAGACCGCGGGGACCCCGTGCAACGTCTGCCATCCATCCTCGGGCGGCCTCGCAGGGATCCGCGACACGCACTACACCGGGCTCCTCGCGGCGAACGCCACCACGGTCGCGCTCGAGCTGCAGACGATCACGTCCACCGGGCCGGGGCAGCAACCCGTGCTGCGGTTCCGGGCGCTCGTGGACGGGGCGCCGCGCAACCTCTCGACCGCTCCGATCACACGCCTGACGGCGACGATCGCCGGCCCGACGACCGACTTCGCGGGCTACTGGCAGGCGACGATCCAGGGCACGGGCGCGACGGGGGTGCTGACCGTGGTCGATGCGCCGAACGGCGTGTTCGATTACGCGTTCCCCGCGGCCGCCGCGATCCCTCCGGCGGCGACCGGGAGCTACGAGGTCGGTCTCGAGGGCTACCTGCAGCCGCTCGCCACCGACCCGCGCTACGCAGCGTTCTCGCCGGTGCTGCCGTTCGGGGTGACCGATGTGACCCCGCTCGCGCGCCGGCAGATCGTCGATGCCGCGAAGTGCAACGGCTGCCACTTCGACATCGCGGGTCACGGCGGCTTCCGCAAGAACCCGAACTACTGCGTGACCTGTCACAACCCGAACAAGGCGAACGATCAGCGGATCGCGCGCTTCGAGGGCTCGACGGTGCGCGCCGAGCCAGTCGACTTCCGCGTGATGATCCACAAGATCCACATGGGCGAGGAGCTGACGCAGCCCTACGTCCTCGGCGGCAATCCGACCCCCACCGTCGCCAATCCGGCCGGGACGCCGCTCGATTTCGGCGCGACCCGGTATCCGCGGACGCGGACCGACTGCGCGGCCTGCCACACGTCGAAGAACTGGACGCTGCCGATGAATCGCTCGACGGCATACCTGCCGAGCACCTCGCTCGAGCTGACCTGTAGCGAGCTGGCGGGAGCCGATGCCAACAGCTACTGCGATGCGCCGTTCTGGACGGTCACCGCGACCACCACGATCGCGCCGCAGACCTCGGTGTGCACCAGCTGTCACGATGCGCCCGACACCGCGGCCCACGCGCTCGTCAACACCACCGTCCTCGGCGCTGAGTCCTGCGCCACCTGCCATGGCGATGGCAAGCAATGGGACGTCTCGAAGTTCCACGGCCTGCCGTGAAGCTTCTCGCCGCAGTGGTCGTGGTGATGGGCGCGGTCGGGTGCGCCGAGGAGCGCAGCCGTCCCGATGCCGGATCCACCGAGGTGCGCGTGCACCCACTCGGCATCCTCGATCCGATGAGCGAGCTGTTCCACGGGAAGGAGCTCGCGCGCCATGACTGGAGCTTCAAGCTATGTGCGACCTGCCATGGCGACAACCTCGACGGTGGCAAGGCCAAGGTCTCGTGTCTCACCTGTCATCGCCAGGGCCCGACCGCATGCACCACGTGTCACCGCGATGGCCCCACGACCAACGCCCACCTCGTGCACCGCGTGAGCGGGAAGCTCGAGTGCGGCGAGTGCCACACCGTGCCCGCGACGTGGGACGCCGAGGGACACATCCTCCGGGATGGACACGCGGACCCAGCTCCTGCCGAGGTCACGTTCGGCGCGCGCGCCAACGGATCGCTCGTGGCTGCGGATCGCACCGGTCCGGCGACGTTCGCCGACGGGCGCTGCACGAATGTGTACTGCCACGGCGCGGTGCTGCACGCGGGGGGCGGCGCGATGACGGCGCCACGCTGGGACGATGCGACGCCGGCGGGCACGTGCACGGGCTGTCACGGCGCACCACCGCCGAGCCACGCGCAGAGCGCATGTGCCTCGTGTCATCCGGCGAGCGCTCCGCACGTTGACGGTGTCGTGCAGATCGGCACCACGTCAGGCTGCGATGGCTGCCACGGCACTGCTGCCTCGCCCGCCCCTCCGCGCGATGTCACGGGGAATCAGTTCACCACCGCGATCGGCGTGGGCGCACATCAGGCACACCTCAACGCCTCGGGGTTGCGCGGACCGATCCCCTGCGCGACCTGCCATCTGGTGCCAGCCTCCCTGACCTCGCCCGGGCACCTCGACTCCGCGCTCCCCGCGGAGGTCGAGCCGAGCCTCGGCTGGGATCGCACGACCCAGACCTGCACCACCGCGTACTGTCACGGCACCGCGCGTCCCGTGTGGACGTCGAGTGGCCAGGTGACGTGTGGCAGCTGCCACGGCGTCCCGCCGGCGACCGCGAGTCACACCGCAGGGATGCCGATCACAGAGTGCGCCACCTGCCACCCTCGCTCGGTCACACCACAGGGGTCGATCCTGTTCGTCAACGGGACGACAGCGCACCTCGATGGAGACGTCGATGTCTTCTGATCCG
>JAYVRN010000387.1:0-5388 GCA_043776275.1 Myxococcales bacterium
AACTCGTCGATGATCACGGCGCCCACACCGCGGAGCTCCGGATCCGCGAGCAACCGCCGGGTGAGCACGCCCTCGGTCACGAACCGGATCTTGGTGCCCGCCGACACGCGGCGATCGAACCGGACCTCGTAGCCCACCTCCGCACCGAGCTCGCCGCCGCGCTCGCTCGCCACGCGTGCGGCCGCCATCCGGGCCGCGAGGCGCCGCGGTTGCAGCACCACGATCTCGCCGGTCACCACACCCGCGTCGAGCAGTGCGCCCGGCACGCGCGTGGTCTTGCCCGCACCAGGCGGCGCGACCAGCACGCACACCCCGCGGCTGCGCACGGCCTCCACCACGGCGGGGAGCACATCGTCGATCGGCAACCGCGCAGCCACGGCGCGCACCCTAGCACCGCCACCCGATCAGGTCCGGACGCCGCTCCTCCTTGGGCCGTAGCATTTGCAGCCCGGGCAAATCTTCCAGCGGATCCGTGCGTCTGGACCTGGATGCTGACTCGCTCGCTCCTGATCGTCTCGCTGTTCGCCGCCACCGCCGCCGAGGCCGCCGAAGATCCGCCGCCGATCGACGCTCCGGCCGGCTGCATCGATTCGGTCGGCGCGGATGGCCTGTCCACGCTCCTCGCGCGGGGCCCCAAGCTGATCGGCACCTACCAGCTGACCGCCGGAAAGAAGCTCGATACGCCGAAGCTCCGCCTCCTCGCCACCGCGCACTTCATGCCCGAGCGCATGGGCTCCACGAAGGGCGAGTGGCTCCCCGGCTTCGAGGTCTCGCTCCTGCCCGACGTGGATCGCGATGGCCCGAACCCGCAGAACTCCGTCGATCAGCACGGGTACGATGCCCTGCGGATCAGCACCTATCGCGTGCGGATGCGCGTGGTGAAGCCCAAGGCCAAGGGCGCGGTGATCGAGGCCGTGGTCGAGGATCTCGGCTGCATGGAGGAGTACGTCCACGCTCCGCTCGCCGCGGGTGAGAGCAAGACGTTCTGGGTCTCCACCGAGGGCACACGCACGTACTCGTTCAGTACCGGGCACTGGTACGATCAGGTCGCGCGGATGTACTTCCTCGTGTCCGCGGGCCTCGCGCCCGATGTGCAGCAGGCGCCGGGCACCAAGACCCCGCACGGCTGGATCAGCGCGCAGGCCTGGGAGAACCAGGGTGGGTTGCCGTCGTGGGACGATCGCTACCTCGACAAGCTCACGGTGGGCTCGGTGCTCGAGCTACCAGCTCACACGTTCGAGGTGCTGAAGGTCGTGCTCGGCCCCAGCACCAGCGTCGTCGACGGTCAGGTCCAGACCACCGGGCGAGATCCGGTGATCAGCACCCTCGTCCGCGTCACGCGCAGGGCGAAGCCACTGGAACGGCTGATCCGCCGGCCATAGCGCTATGCTCGCGCGCGATGTTGTTCCCCGCGCCCCCGGCGCCCGAGTTTCCTCCGGAGCAAGCCGTCACCTCGGAGGCTTCGTTGCGGTACGAGGACTGCGGTCAAGACGGCCGCCTGATCCCGCTCGCGCTGCCACCGACGATGGGCGGCCTGTGGCGCGGCGTGATCGCCAGGCACCCCGGCGCGCGCAACTCCGTGGCGAGCGGCGTGATCCCGATCCTGACCCGGATGACGATGGTCTCGTACGATCAGCCCGTGCGGATCGATCGCCCGATCGAGACGCGTTCGGGCTTCGTCCTCGCGCACGATCTGGAGCAGGGTGAGGTCTCGCGCCTGTTCATGAACGTGTGGACCGACGTCCACGGGATCGCCGGACGGATCGGTCCGCGCCAGGTGGAGGGCGCGCTGTCGCGAGCGGGCACGCTGTTCGCCGAGCACACGTTCACGCGGCTGTTCGCGCCACCGGATCAGCGCAAGGTCACCAAGCTCGAGGTCGAGGGCTATCCGACGATCCCCGAGACCCGCTATGTGTCGCCGCCGCCCAGGTCGGCACAGGAGGCGCCCGAGGGTGCGACCTGGCTCGACGAGCTGGCGCCCGATGCCGTGGAGACCGTGTTCTCCCTCGATCAGACGGACGCGAACCAGCACGTCAACTCCCTGGTCTACATCCGGACCTTCCTCGATGCGACGCAGCGTCGGATCGCGGCCACGGGGCGTGCGCTGAAGCTGCGCAGCAAGGCCGTGGACATCGCGTACCGCAAGCCCTGCTTCGCGGGGGATCGGGTGATCCCGCAGCTCCGGCTGTTCACCCTCGGCGAGGCGATCGGCGCGGCCGGCGTGATCAACGGGGATGACGGCAAGGCGCGGTGTTACGTGCGCGTCCTGTTCGGGCCCTGACCGGAACCTCAGCGGTTCGCTGAGCGGTTCGTTGAGCGGTCCCGGGCGGCCTCCGAGCGCGTCTCGTGCGGACCTGGCCGATCGGGGGTTGCGCGGGCCGAGGCCAAGCCGCGCAAGATCGCGCTCAAGAAGTAACGATCACCAGCTGTGCGTGTAGAAATCGAGGAAGGCCAGCGCGACGCGCGCGAGGTCTTCCTTCGGTGCGATCGTCAGCATCTCCGCACGTGTCACCGGCGAGTCCTGGTACTCGGAGACCACGCGGATCTGGTTGATGCCGTCGTTGAAGTACAGCGCGTACGCATCGCTGTACGCGGCCTTCGGGTTGCCCTGATCGTCCTTCCCGAAGAAGTGACCGACCTGGTAGGTGAACACCAGCGTCTGCCCGTGCAGATCCACCGTGCCCATCTCCCACGTGGTGTCGGGGCGGTTCCGCAGGTCCTCGCCGATCAGGAACTTGAGGTCCGTGTCCTCGCGCTCCTTCCACTTGTCGAGGACCATCGGCGGGCAGGTGAAGCACGGCGTGATCGTCACGGTGGTGCCGATCCGGGGACGCGGCGTGGTGAACCGAACGTCCATGCCATCCTGCGTGTTGCGGATGCGCTTGAGGAACGGCACATGATCGAACGCCGCCATCCGCTTGAAGTCCGGATCGGTCAGCTTCGCCGTGGTCTTCTTCGGCGGCGTGCCATCTCCCTTCGGGAGCACGATCGGCGCGCTCGAGCCGCTGCCGGAACCTACGCTGCTGGTCGCGGATCCCGATCCGGTGCTGGATCCCGATCCGCTCTGTGGCGTGTCAGAGGACTTGCTGCCACAGGCGAGCAGCAGGAGGCTCAGAGAAACGACGAAGGTACGCACGGATGCGAGCGTAGCATCACAGATGTTCGACGAGCACGCGGACTCCGAGGCCGATCAGCACGAGCCCACCCAGGATCTCGAGCTTGTTGCCCAGGCGAGCACCCACGGCGCGGCCCGCGACGTACCCGAGGGCCGAGCACGCCGCGGTGATCGTGCCGATCAGCACGATCGCGATGATGGGTGATACCGACATCAGGGGCAGCGTGATTCCCGCCGCCGCCGCATCGATGCTGGTGGCCAGCGCCAGGACCAGATAGACGCCCAGGCCGGCCTCGTCCTCCTTGGCCTCGTCGCCACGCCAGGCCTCCCACAGCATCTTGCCGCCGATCCCGACCAGCAGGACGAAGGCGATCCAGTGGTCGTACGCCTCGACGTACTTGCCACCCCAGGCCCCCAGGCCCCAGCCGACGGCCGCCATCCCGCCCTGGAACAGGCCGAACAGCAGGGGGAGGATCACGATCTCTCGCCCCCGGCGCGCCAGGCCGCGGGCAGCCGCGACCGCCGTCGCGTCCATCGCGAGCCCGAACGCCAGGAACACCGCGGCGCCCATGGTCCGGATCCTTAGATGCGCTCGAACAGGCCGGCCGCGCCCTGGCCACCACCGATGCACATCGTCACGACTGCGTACTTACCGCCGCGCCGCTTCAGCTCGTACAGCGCCGAGGCCGTGAGCTTGGCGCCGGTGCAGCCGAGCGGATGCCCGAGGGCGATCGCGCCGCCGTTCACGTTGACCTTGTCATCGGCGATCCCGAGCTGGGTCTGGCAGTACACGCTCTGCGATGCGAACGCCTCGTTGAGCTCGAACAGATCGATGTCCGAGACCTTGAGGTTGTTCTTCGCCAGCAGCTTCTGCACCGCGGGCACGGGACCGATCCCCATGATCTCCGGATCGACACCGACGGTGACGAAGCTCCGGAACACCGCCAGCGGCTTGATCCCGAGCTCGTCCGCCTTCGCCCGGGACATCACGAGCGAGAACGCCGCTCCATCGGAGATCGGCGAGCTGTTGCCGGCCGTGACGCTGCCGCCCTGCGCGAACGCCGGCGGGAGCTTCGCGAGCCCCTCGAGCGTGGTCTCGGGACGGGGCAGCTCGTCGACGGTGAAGTCCTTGTAGACGCGCGCGCCGTCCTTGTATCCGATGGAGCGCACTGGGACGATCTCGTCCTTGAACACGCCCTTCTCGAGCGCGGCCTTGGCCTTCATCTGGCTCGCATACGCGAACGCGTCCTGCTGCTGGCGCGAGATGTTGAACCGGTTGGCGACGTTCTCGGCCGTGATGCCCATCGGCGTGTTCGCGCCGGGCATCCGCTCCATCAGCTCGGGCGAGGCCGAGAGGTGGAAGCCGGTCATCGGCACGTAGGTCATCGATTCCACGCCACCCGCGAGGATGATCTCCGCACTGCCGATCGCGACCGCGCCGGCCGCGGTGGCGATCGCCTGCAGGCCGCTCGAGCAGAACCGGTTGATGGTCTGCCCCGAGACGTCCTGCCCGAGGTCCGCGAGCAACGCGATCAGGCGGGCGACATTGAGGCCCTGCTCGCCCTCCGGCATCGCGCAGCCGAGGACGACCTCCTCGATCTTGCCGCGCACCTGGGGAACGCGCTGGATGAGCCCACGGATCACATCCGCGGCGAGCTCATCCGGGCGCTTGGTGGCCAGGGCACCCTTGTGACCGCGGCCGACCGCGGAACGAACTGCTTCGGCAATGACGATCTCCATGGGGTTCTCCTAGTTCCTGAGGGGCTTGTTGTTCTGGAGCATGTACTGCATGCGCGCCTGGCTGAGCGGCTCACCGCACAGGCTGAGGAACGCCTCGCGCTCGAGGGTGAGGATCTCGTCCTCGGTCACCGCGTGGGTGGAGCCGGTGATGCCGCCGCACAGGACCTCGGCGAGCTTCATCGAGATCTTCACATCGTGCTCGCTGGCGTACTTGCCGGCGTGGAGCGTGTTGACGAGCATCCGCAGCGTGGCGATGCCGCTCTCGCCCGGGAGCTTGTACGCGCGGGGCACCGGCGGGTGATAGCCGGCGTTCGCGAGGCCGATCGCGCGCTGCTTGGTCTCGTGCAGCTGGCGCGCGCGATCGAACGACACGCCATCGCTGCCGCGGAAGTAGCCGAACGCCTTGCCCTCCTCGGCGCTGGTCGCGACCTTGGCGAGCGCGATGTTCTTGAAGACCTGCGTCACCACGTCGTAGTTGTTGACCGTCTGCCCTTCGGGCACCGACTCGAGCGCGCGCCACAGCATGTTCATCG
>JAYVRN010000388.1:0-5386 GCA_043776275.1 Myxococcales bacterium
CGAGATCGTCGTGCTCCAGGCCCAGGTCAACTTCACGTCGCGGACCTCGATGGAGGTCGGCTGCCGGGTCGAGACCGAGGACATGCACACGCGCACCCGACGTTACGTGACCAAGGCGTACCTGACGTTCGTCGCGATCGACGGCGATGGGCGCCCGCGCCCGATCACGCCGCTGTCCCTCGTCAGCGAGAGTGACCAGCGCCGGCACCACGAGGCCGAGACCCGGCGTCGCGCACGGCTCGAGGCGGCAGGCCGGACCGAGCGGACCGAGCGGACCGGCGAGCGGCCTGGTACACCATGACCATGCATGGCGCCGTGATCGTCGATCGCACCTCGTGGGGCCGCCTGCGGGTGACCGGCTCGGACCGGGTCCGGTTCCTCCAGGGCCTGACCACCGTGAACGTGGAGCACCTCGCCGACGGCGCTCACGGCTGGGGCGCGATCCTGAGCCCCAAGGGCCGCGTGCTCTCGGTGATCGACATCGCCCATCTGGGCGAGGCCTTCGTGATCGCGTGCGAGCCCGAGCTCGCCGAGAAGACCCGCGCGCTGCTCGAGCGCTATGCGGTGATGGACGACGTCACGTTCGAGCCGATCACGGGACCGGCGCACCAGCAATGGGAGGGCCCGGTTGATATCTGGCGCGCGCCGATCATCGAAGGTGCCAACGATGCGTCGCGCGATGACCGCGAACCGCAGGTCGAGCAGCTGCGGATCCACGCCGGGTTCCTGCGCTACGGCGCGGATGTCGACGAGGATCACTTCCCGTTCGAGACCCCGCTCGCGCAGTTCCTCGACTACGGCAAGGGCTGCTACGTCGGCCAGGAGCCGGTGTTCCGCGTGCACTCCCAAGGCAACTCGGCAAAGGCGCTGCGCGGCTTCACCGTGGAGGGTGATGCGCCGATCGCAGCCGGCGCGCCGATCAAGCACGCCGCCAAGGACAACGCCGGCACGGTGACCTCGAGCGTGATCGACGGCAGCACCACGCTCGCGCTCGGCTACCTGCACCGCACCGTCTGGGAGCCCGGCGGCAGCGTCGAGATCGCAGGCCGCAAGGCCACGGTGCACGAGCTGCCGTGGGCGTGAGCGCGCGCGTCGCGGCCGCGTGCGTGCTCGCCGCGAGCACCGGCTGCACGCTGATCACCGACAGCTTCCTCACCAACGAATTCTCCGGCGACCAGTACCCGATCGAGGTCGAGCTCGCGAGCGGGGCCGTGATGGTCGGGCTACGGCAGCCGGGGTTCGGAGATCGCAGCGCGGTGCTCGATCTGCTCTCGCCGGTCACGCTCGTCGATCCCGGCGCCGGCATCGCACCGTCGGTCTCGTTCGCCGATGTGGTGGTGCTCGGTGCGCATGGCATGGGGAGGCCGTCCGTCGACGCGAACGGGCAGCCACGCGCCCGGCTCACCAACGCGCAGCTGATCGCCCTGCATCCGTGCGAGGAACCGACCTGCGTCGTCGGGCCGGGCACACAGCCCCTGCCCTTCGAGGCGGTGATCGGCGCGGACGTCCTCGCGGGCGATGCCGTGCGCCTCCGCCTCGGCGATCAACATGTGTTCGTGCTGCCCGACATCGGCGGCGCCGACGACGATCGCGGCCGCGCGTGCGATGCCGTGTTCCCCTCGCCCTATCGCGGCGGCGGCACACTGGTGCTCGCGGGCACGGAGCTGCCGTTCGGCGGGCGCCGCGTGGCGCTGCAGGCGTGCCTCGGCGCGGATCCGGATCCCGCCAAGCCGCAGGGCGAGCGCGGGGCCGATGCGCTGCTCGTGCTGTCGACGGGCATCGGCATCACGCTGCTCGGCGAGACGGCGTACGGGCGCTACGTGAAGGCGCACAAGACCGCACCCAGCCTCGAATCGCTGCCCACCGCGACGATCAACCTCCCTTCGGGCGCGATCTCCGGCCACCTCGGATCGCTCGACACGCTCTCGCTGGTCGCGAGCTCGTCCTCGTCGCCCCGCGCGCCGTGCCGGCAGACCTACGGCAGCCACCTGATCGTCCAGCGCGACTGCGTGGCGGAGGACGACTGTCCGTGCGAGAGCGGGGACACGTTCTGCGCCGTGCCCGCGATCATCGAGCTCTCGCCGCCGACCGGCCTCGAGGTCCTGGTGGTCAACGATGCCGAGCCGACCCTCCAGGCGCTCCGCACCGAGCTCCGTCCCGATCAGCCGGAGGTCGACGGGATCCTCGGCACCAACGCCCTGCGCACCACCGAGATCGACGTCGACTACCCGCACGATCGCGTGCTCGCTCGCTGCTCCGGTGCGGGCTGCCTCACGCGTCCCGGGCTCGCCCAGACCAGCGATCGCGACCAGATCCAGCGCTGCGTCGGGCCGACCACCGGCCCGATCTTCTAGCGAGCCGACGGCTCAATCTTCGAGTGTCGTCGTGTGCGCGAGGACCGTGTCCGCGCTGCCGCGATCGACGATCTTGCCCTTCTCGATCCGCAGCACCTGATCGGCGAGCAGGCGCGCCTCCGCCACGGAGTGCGTGACGTGAACGAGCGGAATCGCGAGCTCGGCCACCAGCTCGCGGACCAGCGTCGTGAGCTGCGCGCGCAGATCGCGATCGAGCGCGGAGAACGGCTCGTCGAGGAGGAGCAAGCGAGGCGCCGGCGCGATCGCACGTGCGAGTGCCACGCGCTGCGCCTCGCCGCCCGAGAACGTCCGCGGCCGCCGGTGCGCGAGGTGCGCCACGCCGAGGCGCTCGAGCAGCTTGGTCGCCGTGGCCGCGCGTGCGCCGCGCTCGAGCTGGTGGAGCCCGTACTCCACGTTGCGCTGCGCCGTCATGTGCGGGAACAGCGCGAGCCCCTGGAACATGTACGACAGCCGGCGGTGGTGGACCGGCACGTCGATGCCCTTGGCCCGATCGAGCCAGGTCTGGCCACCGAGGGTCACCGTGCCTTGATCGGGGACCGCGAGCCCGGCGAGCAGCGCGAGGATCGTGCTCTTCCCGGACCCCGACGGCCCCATCACGCAGGTGATACCGGGGCCGCAGTCGAGGTCGACATCGAGGAGGAACGGCCCGCGCTGCAGCCGTAGCTTCGCGATCAAGCCGCTGCCGGCGGCCTCAGACATGCGCCCCCGACAGCTTCTTCAGCACGCGGTTGGCGAGGTAGAGCAGCCCGACACCCACGACGGTCGTGACGATCGCCATGTTGCGCGCCTCCTCCTCACGGCCGCCGTACAGCGCGTTCATCACGTGGATCGAGGCGGTCTCCGTGCCGTTGATCATCTGCCCCGCGACCATCTGCGTGATGCCGTAGTCCCCGAGCGCGCGGGCGAAGGCGAGCATCGCGCCGGCCACGATCGCGGGCGCCGCGAGCGGCAGCACCACCGTGAACATCACGCGCGTGGGGCTCGCGCCGAGCGTGCGCGCAGCGGCGATCAGGTTCGGCTCCACGGCCTCGAGGCCGATCCGCGCCGAGCGGACCACCATCGGGAGTGAGCCGACCGCGGCCGCGATCACCGCGCCGGTGAACGAGAACACGATCGTGGTGCCGGTCAGGCTCTCCCACGCGCGGCCGAGCGCGCTATCGGTGCCGAGCGCGACCAGGAGGTAATAGCCGAGCACCGTGGGCGGCAGCACCAGCGGCGCGCAGACCAGCGCGTAGAAGAACTCGCGGAACGGGACCTTGTTCCAGGTCAGGAGCACCGCGATCGCCGTGCCGAACACGAGCGCGACGATCATCGACAGGGTGGCGACCTCCAGCGACAACGCGAGTGGCGCCCAGCTCATGGTTCACGCCGCGGCGCCGCGCCCTACTCCGGGATCCGGACGACGAACACGGCGCCCAGATCGCCGCGCTGCTCGACGTGGATCGAGCCACCGTGGGCCTCCGCCGCGAGCTTGCAGAAGTACAGGCCCAGGCCGCGGTTCGCACGCGCCGCGGCGCGGCGGGCCTCGACCTGGAAGTAGCGGCCGAAGATCCGCTCGCGCTCGGAGGCGGGGACCGGCGGGCCGCTGTTGCCGATCGCGATCTCCACGCCCAGCTCGTCGCGCCGCACGGCGATCGCGCAACGACCGTTGCGCGGCGCATAGCGCGCCGAGTTGTCGATCAGGTTCTCGAGGATGCGCGCGAACAGATCGCGATCGAGGCGGACGACCATATCCGGATCGACCTCGACGTCGATCGCAAGGCCACGGACCTCGAACTGCGCCCGGTTGCCGGATTTCGCGCGCTCGATCAGCTCGATGATCCGCACCGGCGCCAGCTGCGCGCGCAGGATGCCGTCCTCGAGCTCGTCGACGTCGAGGATCGTCGCGACCAGGCCGAGCGCCTTGCCGACGAGGGTCACCGCGTCATCGAGGTAGCTGAGCGCGGTCTGCGAGTGCGCGGGATCCTCGACCAGCTCCTCGCGGAGCAGCTGGAGATAGCCTTGGACCCCCGACAGCGGGCTGCGCAGATCGTGGACCACGAGCGCGGCGAGGACGCGCTTCTTCTCGCGGAGCTCCCGCGCGCTCTCCGAGTCCTCGGTGATGCCCGGCGTGGAATCCGCGCGTCGCACGCCTCCGGTGCCTCCGGTGCCCATCAGCCTTTCACCGCGTTACGGCCACCCTCCTTGGCCGCGAACAGGTGCGTATCCGCCTGCTTGATGAACTCCAGCGCGTCTTCGATCTCGCCCCGCAGGGCCGCGACCCCTATGGACACGGTGACAGGGATCACCGCGTCCTCGAACTTGAACTCGGCGACCTCGACGAGCTTCCGGATCTTCTCGGCGAACTGCATCGCGTTGTAGTGATCGATCTCGGGCAGGACGATCGCGAACTCCTCGCCGCCGTAGCGCGCGAGGACGTCCTCGCGCCGGATCCGGGTCTTGATCACGCTGGCGAGGTGCTTCAACACGTGGTCACCGGCGAGGTGACCGAAGCTGTCGTTGACGCCCTTGAACCGGTCGATGTCGAACATGATCAGCGACAGATCACGGCGATAGCGCAGCGCGCGACCGATCTCGCGCTCGAGCGTCTCGACGAAGTACCGCCGGTTGAAGATCTGCGTGAGGCCATCCACGGTGGTGAGCCGATAGATCTCCTCGTGATATGCGTTCTCGATGTTGTTGCCGCTGAGGAACTTGAAGATGCAGCGGCCGACCTTGATGAAGTCGCCATCGCGCAGCACGTACTCGTCGATCATCTCGTCGTTGACGTAGGTGCCGTTGGTCGACCCCATGTCCCGGAGCATGATCGCGTTGCCGGTGTTGATGATCTTGCAGTGGTTGCGGGAGACCGCTTCCTGATCGATCTGGATGTCGGCCTTGGATGAGCGGCCGATGATGATCTGGGGGCGGTTCAGGTTGAACTTCTTGCCCAGCTCGAGCCCGTAGATCACGACGAGGCAGGCCTCTTTGGCCACCGGTCGGTCGCTGATCTTGGAGATCGCGGTGACGAC
>JAYVRN010000389.1:0-5380 GCA_043776275.1 Myxococcales bacterium
GAACATCAACCTCAACCGCCTCAATCACCGCGATCTCGAGCCGCTCTACGACGAGCTGCGCGCCCTGGGCATCGGCTCGTGGCAGGTCCAGCTGACCGCTCCACTCGGCCGCGCTGCCGATCGGCCGGAGCTGCTGCTGCAGCCGTGGGATCTCCTCGAGGTGGTCCCGCGCGTCGCCGCGCTCAAGCAGCGCGCGCAACGAGACGGGATCGTGCTGACGCCGGGCAACAACCTCGGCTACTTCGGCCCCGAGGAGACCGCGCTCCGCTCGATCGATCCGGCGGATCGCGATCACTGGCGCGGCTGCCAGGCCGGGAAGTTCGTCATGGGCATCGAAGCGCACGGCGGGATCAAGGGCTGCCCATCGCTCCAGCCCGCGTACGTCGGCGGCACCACGCGCGAGCGGTCGATCGTGGAGCTCTGGCGCGCCGCACCCGAGCTGGCCTTCACGCGCGAGCGCACCGTCTCGGACCTGTGGGGCTTCTGCCGCACCTGCGCGTTCGCGGCGCACTGCCTCGGTGGCTGCAGCTTCACGGCCCACTCGATCTTCGGCCGCCCCGGGAACAACCCGTACTGCCACTACCGCGCGCGCACGCTGGCGAAGCAGGGCCTGCGCGAGCGCCTCGTTCCGGCGACGTCTGCGCCAGGCGTGCCGTTCGATCACGGCACGTTCGAGCTGGTCACCGAGCCGCTCGACACGAAGGACGAGGTGTTGCCGGCCGAGCGCCTCGTCCAGATCCGTCGGCTGTAACGGAATCGCCACAGTCATCGCCGCGGTATCGCGGACCTCGCCCGAGGACGGCGGCGGTCGAGATCGAGATCGGCGATCAGTGCTGGGCCGCGAGGCGCTGCTCGAGCAGGTGCCCGTCGACATCGGTCTCGGCCTTGATCCCGAAGTAGACCTTGGGGCCGCGCGGGTCGTCAGCGATCGTCAGCTTGAGATCGAACGGCTCCGGGCCGTCGACCGGCTCGATCGTGTACGTGCTCGTGACCTCGTCGTGGGTCTCGTGCAGCGTGAACGTGATCGTCTCGCCCGTGGCCTTGAACGAGAACAGCTCGAAGATCCCCTTGAACAGGGTCCGGTCCTGGAACACGCCTCCGCCCATGTTCGGCACGAAGCGGTAGACGTGGAGCTTGTCGCGCTCGGACTGCGGATAGGTGTCGAGCCAGTTGCGATCGATCAGGAGGCTCTTGGCCTCCGCCGCCGAGACCGCCGCGGACGGTGCCGGCTTCGAAGACGAGCAGGCCGCGAGGGCGGTGATCAGAGCGAGCACGGGCAGGTTGCGCATGCCCGCAGTGTAGCTGCGATCAGGCCGCGAGGATCCGCAGCGCGCCCTCGGCGCCCCGTGAGATCTGGCGGTTGCGGGCCTCGGCCGTGCCGCCGACCGCGCACACGAGGAGCTCGGCGCCATCGACCTCGACCTTCATCATCTGTACCTGCCAGGCCCCCCCACCGCCCAGCACGGTTCCGGAGAACTCCTTGATGCGTTGACCGACGATCACCATCCTGGCCGCCACCTCGTCGCACGCGAACGTGTCCCCCGACGAGGCGAGCGGCAGGCCATCACCGTCCGCGACCACCATGGCTTCGATCCGTCCATCCTCGCAACACTGGGCGAGCTGGTACCTGAGCGCCTCCACGGTCGTGGTGGCGCGGCGCTTCCTGCGTTCCGTGATGAACATAAAAGAATCGTCCCAACCGGCCACGGCAGGGGCAAGTTCTCGCCATAAGCTGGCTCCCCGTGGACGACAAGCTCCTGGCCGACGCGGCCGCCACCTACAACTTCCGCCTCGGCGTCCCGACCCCGCTCGCGATCACCCCCGACGGTGCCGTGCTGTACCGGCGGACCCCTCCCCGCGCCTTCGCCGCGGACCTGTTCGAGCTGTCCCCGACCGGCGCGATCCGCACGCTCGCGACCGCCGCGGACCTGCTGGGCGCCACCGAGGAGCGGCTCTCGAACGAGGAGAAGGCGCGCCGCGAGCGCACGCGCACGGCCACCCGCGGCGTGGTGGACATCGATGTCTCGGAGGACGGGACCACCGTGATGGTCCCGATCGGCGGAACGTTCGTGCTGATCGACCGCGCGAGCGGCTCGCGCACGGTGATCGATCCGGCCGGCGCGGCCTACGACCCGCACCTGTCGCCTGATGGCCAGCACATCGCGTTCGTGCGCGACCACGCGCTCTGGCTCGTCACCCGCGGCACCGCACCGCGCCCGCTGACGGCACCGCCCGAGGGCCACGAGGATGGCGTCGCTGACTTCGCTGCCCAGGAGGAGCTCGATCGCACGCGCGGGTTCTGGTGGTCTCCGGACTCGCGCCAGATCGCGTTCCAGCGCACCGATCTCCGCCCCGTCGACACCCTCTTCGTCTCGAACCCGCGGCATCCCGAGCAGCCGCCGGTCACCTTCCGCTATCCGCGCGCTGGCACCGCGAATGCGAAGATCTCGCTCGGTGTGATCGCCATCGATCGCACCACTCCCGCCACTCTGCCCGATGCGGTGTTCACGTTTGGCGCCGATGTGGAGTACCTCGCAGCCGTGACCTGGCCCACTCACGGCCCGCTCACCGCGCTCGCGCTCGACCGCGATCAGGATGATGTCACCGTCCTCGCTCTCGATCCGGTGACGCTCGAGACCCGCACGCTGCTCACCGAGCACGACGATGCCTGGATCAACGTCAACGTCGGCGCGCCCGTGTGGCTGTCCGATGGCTCGGGCTTCTTGTGGTTGACCGAGCGGCTCGGCGCGTGGGTGCTCGAGCACCGCAGTCGCGACGGCGCCCTGGTCGCGCAGCTGACCACGCCCGAGTTCGGCCTCCACCACCTCGCCGGCGTGGAGGACACGGGAGAGCGCGAGGCCGCGGCGGCGATCGTGGTGACGACGCCCGTGCAGACCTGCCAGCAGGTGTGGCGCGTACCGCTCGACGGCGGTGCGCCGCAGCGGATCGATCAAGAGGCCGGCGTTGCGAACGTGGTGCGCGCGAAGCACGGCGTCACCGTGATCGACACCCAGCTCGCGGGCGGCGGCAGGACCGTCGTCGCGATCTCGGCCCGAGGCACGCACGAGCTGCCGAGCGTGGCCGAGCGCCCGTCACTCGTGCCGACCACGGTGCTCGAGACCGTGCAGCTCGACGGCCGGCTCCACAATGTGGCCGTCACGCGACCGCGCGCCTTCGATTCGACGCAGCGGTACCCCGTGCTCCTCAAGGTCTATGGCGGCCCGCATGCGCTGACCGTCCTCGACGCGCGGGACACCTACGTGATGGACCAGTGGTACGCCGATGCCGGCTTCATCGTGGTGCGCAGCGACAACCGCGGCACCCCCGGACGGGGGCGCACCTGGGAACGCGCGGTCCTCAAGGACCTGATCACGGTGCCCCTCGAGGACCAGATCGGTGCGCTCCAGGCAGTGGCCGCGCGGCACGCCGAGCTCGACCTCTCGCGTGTGGGCATCTTCGGCTGGTCGTTCGGCGGCTACCTCTCCGCCCTCGCCGTACTGCTCCGCCCCGACGTGTTCAAGGCCGGCATCGCGGGCGCGCCCGTCACCGACTGGGCGCTCTACGACACCGCGTACACCGAGCGGTACATGAAGACGCCGCAGGCCAATGCACAGGGCTATGCGTCCGCGAGTGCACTGACCCACGCCGCCAAGCTCACGCGCCCGCTCCTCGTGATCCACGGCATCACCGATGACAACGTGCACTTCGCGCACACGCTGGCGCTGATCGAGGCGCTCTACGTCGCCGGCAAGCGCGCCGAGGTGATCACCCTGTCGGCCACCCACATGGTCCCGGATCCGAAGCTGAACCTCGCGCGCGAGCTCGTGCAGATCGAGTTCTTCCGCGAGAAGCTGTGATCCTCCACCGCGACGAGCGCTGCGTCGCCGTCCACAAGCCGAGCGGGCTGTCCACGCACCGCGGCTGGGACGACAGCGATGATGCCCTGCTCCAGCGCGTGCGCGACGAGGTGGGAAAGTACGTCTACCCGATCCACCGGATCGATCGCGGCGCGTCCGGGATCGTGCTGTTCGCTCTCGACAAGGAGGCGGCCCGCGCGTTCACCGATGCGTGGATGGGCGGCGAGGCCGACAAGCGCTACCTCGCGCTCACGCGCGGACACCCCGCCGAGTACGTGCTGCTCGATCATCCGATCCCGAAGGCACCCGGCGAAGATCGCGTCGACGCGCGCACCGAGTTCTGGCGCAAGGAGACGTTCGGCCGCTACGCCCTCGTCGAGGCGCGCCCGCACACCGGCCGCCTGCATCAGATCCGCCGGCACCTGAAACACCTGTCCTGCCCGCTGATCGGCGACGTGCGCTATGGCAAGGGCGAGCACAACCGCCTGTTCCGCACCGAGCACCACCTGCATCGGCTCGCGTTGCACGCGACCAAGCTGTCGGTGCCGCATCCCGAAGGTGGCGTGCTGGTGGTCGAGTGTCCGCTCGCCGATGATCTCACCGCGGCGCTCGAGAGCTGCCGCGCCGCGTACGGCGCGGCCTAGACCGCCGCGGCGCCCTTCTTCCCGAACACGAACCAGCCGAGCGCGGTGCCGAGCATTGTCACGATGCCACCACCCGCGCCGAACACCGCGATCGCGGACAGCTCGTCGCCACCGGCACGTCCGCCCGCGACGGCGTTGGAGATCAGGTACGCGAACGCGGCCGTGCCGACGGTCGCGCCGAGGAGCGAGGCGAGCAGCGGACGGACCCGGGCCGAGGCGCCGACGGCGAGACCCGCGAGCAGGCATCCCGCGCCGATGCCGATCAGCAGCATCTTGCCGACGGATTCCGTGCTGCCCTCGCTGAGGCTCGAGCCGCCGGCGATCAGCACAGTGGCGAACACGGTCGCGAGCACGCAGGCGCCGAACGTGGCGAGTGCGGCGTACAGGATCCATGGCACCGACGAGGTGGTGGACTCGCCGAGCAGCTTCTCGGACAGGAACGCGCCACCGATCGCGCCACCCGCCGAGGCCGCCCCCACGATGCCCACGAACTTCATGGTCTCGCCCGGGGCCACGCCCCACAGCAGCTTGCCGACGTTGGTGAGCGCCGCGAGAGCGACCACCGTGCCCACCACGCCGACGGCTCCGATCGCGGACTCGGTGATGGTGGAGCTGCGGCTCGCGCGCGCGGCGAAGAACCCACCGACGAACGCGCCGGCGCCCATCAACAAGTAGAGCGGGATCGGGCTCTCGAGCTTCACGATCCCGGCGACCAGCATCGCCGAGAACATGCCGCCGCCGACGAGGAAGTAGCTGAGGATCACGGATGCGAAGGAGAAGCCCATTGGTAGATCTAACCTTTCCCCGTCAAGAAACGGGTGCCAGCAAGACCCCCTTTCAAACCGTGCATGCGGATTTCCCGCACACGGCTTACGGGTG
>JAYVRN010000390.1:0-5373 GCA_043776275.1 Myxococcales bacterium
CGATGAGATGAACAGGATGTAGACGATCGCCACGGCCACGCAGGTCAGCGCGATGCCGCGGTTGCCGGGCACGCGCGGGCGGCGGATCAGCTCGATCGCGCCGTAGATCGCCAGCAGGAGCCACGGCGACAGCGTCACCAGCCCGTCATCGAACGAGAACAGCGAGCCGCGGAACGCCTGCCAGTGGATCCCGGTCAGGCCGAGGAAGCCCTGCTGGTGATACATCGCGAACGTCGTCGAGGCGTCATAGCCCGTGCGCCATGGGCTCCCGAAGCACGCCTGGTGGTACGCGAGCAGGATCGCGATCGGGACCGCGGCAGCGACGGTCGCGGCGGCGGCGATCCGGGCCAGCCGCTGGAGATCGCGACGCAACCGGACCACCACGTAGATCGCCACCGGGACGACCGCGAACACCGCCTGATAGTCGACGAGGGGAGCGAGGCCGGCGAGCACCCCCGCGACCGCCATCGTCCTCAATCCACGCCGCCCTTCGACCACGTCGAGCGTGAGGATCCACGAGGTGGCGACGCAGATCGCGGCGAGCTGGTGCGAGAAGTAGAGCACCGAGTACGTCATCGCCATCGAGCCGAGCGCATAGGCGATCAAGACGAGCTTGCGGACCCCAGGATCCGGCGCGAACCGGACCAGGAAGTTGTAGAGCAGGAGCAGGAACAGCAGCGTGGGGATCACGCCGGTCGCGATCCGGCAGATCCAGACCGACGTCTCGAGGCTCGGCTCGCCGAACACGAAGTTGATCGCGGCGTAGATCGGGACCGCGAGCATCGACGACCCGGGCGCCTTGTTCGAATACGAATGACCGCCACTCTCGGAGACATCGAGGGTGGTGCCCCAGCGCGCGACCCCGCGATCGATCGCGAAGGTCTGGTCGTGGACCATCGCCTTCACGAGGTACACGCGCGGCAGCTCGTTCGCGCTGTTCAGCCTCGGGAAGTACGGGAAGATGTAGAGGTACGCGCACGCGATCGCGACGAGCCACCCGTGGCGGCCAGTCCATGCGCGGGCTCGGGCCGCCACCGATGCGGCTCCTCCCGAGCGCACTGAGGGGGGCTGGTCAGCCTCGTCCGCGGGCATGTACTTGGTCGCACGTGTTACCACCGCGATCGGCGGTGTCGCCAGCTGGATTCGACCCGCCGGTTCGGGCTACCTGTGAGGTTCGTGGATCCGCGAACGACATGACGATCGAGGACGAGACGGCTCCGCGGGGCGGGCTGCGCAAGCTCCGGCCCGTGCTCGCCTGGCTGGGGTTGTTCCTTGGCCTGACGCTGGTCCTGGTCCGCGAACGGAGCGGCGAGGTCGGGCTGTGGGACTGGGACACCTACGCCCGGCTCCAGTTCATCCACCACTACGAGCCCCAGATCTGGGTCGACGGCCACCTGCTCTATCACGGCGTGATGCGCGTGTTGATGGCGTTCGGGCTTCGCGACCTCGCGGCGATCGAGGTCGAGACCGCCGCGGGTGCTGCCGCGCTGCTGTGCTTACTCGGATGGATCTGCCGCCGCGAAGGGCTCTCGATACGTCACACCGCACTGGTGCTCGCCGCGGCGACCCTCGGCAGTCCGGGGCTGGTCGACCTGTACCTGATGCTCGAAGACAACGTGCTCTACCTGCCGATCGTCCTCGGGACGTTCTACCTGCTGTACCTGCGCCACGACGGGCGGCGAGACGCCGTGCGGCGCGGGGTGATCGTCGGCGCGCTGATCGCGAGCGCGATGCTGATCAACGTGTCGCTCCTGGTGATGCTGTTCGCGCTCGCCGCCGTCCCGATCGTCTGGCTCGGGCTGCGCGATCGCGACCGCGCGCTTGGCCTCGTGGTCGTCGGAGCCACCGCCGCAGCCATCTACTACCTCGCGCACCTGGTGTTGTTCCCCGGCGCGAAGATCGCGCTCCACACCTTCCTGCCCCAGGCGCTCCAGCTGAAAGACTTCGATCAATCCTCCACGCCCGTGATGTCGCTCGCGCGGTTCGAGCAGTATCGCGGCGGCCTGCGAGCGATCGGGCTCGCGCCGAGTGTTCACCTGATGACGCTCGGTCCGGTGCTCCGGGTGATCTTGCTCGGCATCCTCCCCAAGCTCCTGGTCGTGCTGTGGGGGACGTTGGTGGTGTGGCTCGTGCGGTTTCGCCGCGCCGAGCTCGTGACCGCGTTCAAGACCCGGCTCGATCTCCTCGCCCTGGTCGCCGTCGCCGGGACGTTCCCGTACTTCTACGAGCCCAGCCTGATCGAGCGGTGGGACCTGTTCTGGGTCGGCTGTGTGTTCGCGCTCGTGCCGTTCTTCAAGCTCGCCCCCTCCCGCTTCGCGGTCGTGATCGTGGCGTCGATCATCGCACTCCAGGGCGTCGGGACCGTGGTCACGGTCGCCCACCACTATGGTCTCGGGTGGGCCACGCCAGGCGTCGCGCCGATCCGGGCCACGGCCGAGGACATCAACCATCGGCACAGCGTGGTGGCCGTGCTGTCGTTCGACATCGACCGCCTGCTGCTCGCGGATCTCAAGTATCGGGTCGGCGCCAAGACGGTGTATCTGGTGCGGGATGAGGGCGGCACGCTCTCGTACGTTCGGCTGATCGACCTCGTCGAGGTTCCCGCGGAGCTCGGCGAGCTGCGCGCGGCGCTCGCTGTTCCCGCCAACGCAGACGCCTACCTCGATCCGGCGCTGTCTCCGCGAAGCCGCGCTGCGCTCGGACCCGCGCCCTGACCCCAGACTTGGGGCTACGGGCTCACAGCCGCGCCGACGCGCCGAGCGCCGGGATGAACGAGGTCGCGTTGATCGTGCGCAGGGTCCCGCCAAACTCGACCATCGGCTGCGGGTTGAAGTTGTGCTCGACGCCGAGCTCGAGGATCACCGCGAAGTGGCGGTTCGCGACGATCTCGAGCCCCGCGGCACCGCGGATGCCGACGCGAGCACCATCGTTGAAGAAGATCGGAACGCCGAGCGAGGCGATCGGGCGAAGCGTCCCGGTCAGGAACGCGAAGCTCCCACCGGCGAAGCCGCCGAAGTTCGGGCCGATGATGCCGGCGGCGTTGATCTGGATCCGATCCGTCACGTCGAACACCCCACCCACGAACACGGCGGCGCCACCCTTGACGTCGAAGTGACCGATCGCGAGCGCACCGAGGCGGCTGCGCGGCTCGGCCTCGGCTTGTGGCGCACTTGCTCCCGGCACCGTGATGAACACCGGCTTGGCGACGGCCTTCGGCTCTTCCTCGAGCGCGACATTGACCGCGAGGACCTGACCGACGACGAGCTGTCCTGACGTCTCGTACGGCTTGTAGCCCTTGCGTCGAGCCTGCAACGTGTAGGGGCCCGGGGCCACGCGGTGGAGCTTGCCGGTCGTCGCGGGCACCCACTCCTCGCTCCCGACCCTCACCTCTGCCTCCGCGGGGGCAGCGATCTCGAGCCGCGCGAGGCCCGCGTCGAGCCGGGAGATCTCGTCGGTGACCTCGGCGCGGCGTGCGGGATCGGCGTCGCCCGAATCGAGGTACTGCTGGTAGGTGTTGACCGCCTCTGCGTTGCGGTTGAGCAACTTGAGCGTGGTCCCGATGTTGAGCAGGATCTTCGCGCTCGGGAACCGCTTGTTGGCGTCCTTGAACACCGCGAGCGCGCCCAGGTAGTCCTTCGACTTGATGAGCTTCACGCCGAGCTGCATCAGCTCCTTGGCGTCGCCCTTCTGTGCATCGGGCGCGGACGCATCGGGCGCGGGTTGCGCGCGTGCGATCGCGACGAGACCGCTGGTCCCCGCCATCCCGAGCCCCGTGATCATGATCGCGCGGAGCATGGACATCAGGTCAGGACTCCACATGCGTGGGACATCTGCACGTCCGAGATCATACACGCGGGTCACCCACGCGGGGCCGTGCAATGTGTGTGTGCACGACGACGATGAGCACGCAGGATCGCTTACCATCACGACGTCGATGCCCAATCGTGTCGAGACCGACATCACCGTCCAGCGCTTCGGGTTCCTCTCCGACGATGACGGCCGCCGGCTGGTGTTCCCGCGGACGGAGTCGCACCGGATTGAGGGCCGCTCCGGCAGCGTCGCCTATGGCGTGCAGGATGCGCTGTTCGAGGGCCTCGAGGGCCGCCTCGATACGCTGCGCTGGACCGCCGACACGGCGTCATTGGGTGCGGCCTGGCTCCGCGACGACGCCCGCCACTTCGACATCGCGGTCGACCGGATCGAGATGGCGCGCGGGGTGATGCTGACGCGCGCCGAATCCGGCGTGGAGCTCGTCGCACCGCACGTGTCCTTCTCGGAGATGAAGCTCACGATCGCGGGGCCGTTCGGGCGCAGCGGAGAGAAGCGCCCCGCGGAGCCCGGTGGCGCGCCCGCGCTGCGCCAGGATCGCCTGCGCTTCCTCGATTCGCTGACCGGCCGGATCAACCTCACCGTCAAGGTCGTCCTCGATCTGCCCGTGCTCGGCAAGCGCACGCTCGATCAGGAGCTGAAGCTCCCGATCCAGGAGGGCGGCATCGACTTCCGCACGCTCGAGGAGAACCTCGATTGGCTCGAAGGCAGGTTCATCGACATCTCGGCCGAGGACGATCGCCTCGTGCTGTCCTGGAAGGTCCCGATCGTGGGCTCGGCGCGCGAGCTGATCTCGTGGCACCTCGACGAGGAGGCCGCCACCCTCGCGAAGTTCGGCAAGGTCCCCGTGCGCTCGCTCTCGGACTACCGGATCGGCGGCAGCGGGAGCGGTGGCACGAGCAAGAAGTCCGATGACGGCAAGCGCAAGACGCTGCAGTCGCTCGCGATCGAGAGCATCGACATCGCGATCGGGCTGCTCGCACCGCGCTCGCTCGAGGTCGGCACCGGCCTGATCATGTTCGGCGGCGACGACGAGCCCGGCATGGTGGACCTCAAGGTGACCGGTGACATCAACGATCGCGGGCCGGGTACGCTCACCGGTGCGATCGGCTCGATCGATACGACGATCAAGGATCTGCGCCTCGGCCCGGTGCTGCTCACCGCGGATCGTCTCCACTTCGATGGCCTCGATCGCCTCGAGGTCACGTTCGATGGCTTCCGCCCCGTGAAGGTCGCGATGGTGATCCACCGGGTCACCGCCACGAACCTCGCGATGCGGCTCGGCGGCGATCCCTGAACGCGACGACCGTTACTTCTTGTGCTGACAGTCGAGCGCTTCGATCGTCCCATCGAGCGTGATCGGATACGCACCGATGCTCCCCGTGCCGGCGATCGTGATCGCCATCGTTGGACCGTCCTTCCCGTTGCCCTGTGCGCCGAACGTGACCTTGAGATCCTTCACCGGATCCTTCACCGGATCCTTCACCGGATCCTTCACCGGATCCTTCACCGGATCCTTCACCGGATCCTTCACCGGATCCTTCA
>JAYVRN010000391.1:0-5364 GCA_043776275.1 Myxococcales bacterium
CTGGCCGATCGAGGGTTGATTGCCCTCGGGCTTGCCATAGCGGAGATACCCGCCGATCACCTCGATCGACCAGTCGCGATACGGCCGCACGACGACCCCGGACCCGCGCCGTGGCTCGACGAGGTTCCATTCACCGAGACGGCGCAGCGCCTCGCGCAGCGTCGGTCGGGAGGCGCCGAGTTGACGGGACAGCTCGCGCTCGGCGGGCAACCGGCTGCCGGCGGTGTGGACACCGCGGACGATGTCGGCGAGGAGCTTCTCGAACACCGCATCGATCGCGGTGATCGACGGCTCGGGGTCGATCTCGGTGGAGGCAACGGGCGTCATGGTCACCAACTGGTAAGACCAATTGGTAAGACCAAATCGACCCTGGGTCAATAGGAAAATAACCTAGCAATCACATGGAAATGCGCCCTCAAGGTAGGCAAGGGGGCGCCCGCGAGTGTGGTGATCGCTGGTCTACACTGGTTGGTCGACGAGCCGACCCCAGATCTGCTCCCTCCTACACCTCGCACTACACCTCGCATCCAGAAACCTCCCGTCATTACGGGCAGGTCGGCTTGACGGTAGCGGATGCGGCTCGCTAGGTTCCAAGGATGACAAAGCCCAAGGCAGGTGGGGAGCAGCCGGTGGAAATCCCGGACACGCTCCCCATCCTTCCGCTTCGCAACTCCGTGCTGTTTCCGGGGGCGATCATTCCGATCGATGTCGGTCGCCGCAAGAGCGTCCGCCTGGTCGAGGATGCGATCGCAAAAGAGCGGCCTGTCATCGGTATCCTCACCCAGAAGGACGCGCGCACCGAGGATCCGGGCTCCGGCGATCTGTACATGGTCGGCTGCGCCGCGCGGATCCTGAAGGTGATCAAGCTCGCGAAGGACAACTTCTCCGTCATCCTCCAGGGCGTCTCGCGCTTCGAGGTCTCCACGTTCGATGGCGCCGAGCCGTTCCTCGCCGCCAAAGTTCGCTCGGTGCCCGATCCCACGGCGAGCGACGTGGAGCTCGATGCGCTCGTGATGAACCTGAAGGACATCGCGAAGCGCGTCGTCAAGCTGATGCCCGAGCTGCCGAAGGAAGCCGGCGCGCTCGTCGACAGCGTGACCGAGGCCGGTCACCTCGCCGATCTGATCACGAGCCACCTCGAGCTCGAGGTCGGCGAGAAGCAGGACGTCCTCGAGACGTTCGACCTGAAGACCCGCACGCGCAAGGTCCTGCAGTTCCTGTCCCGTCAGCTCGAGGTGCTCAAGGTCCGCGAGCGGATCAACACCCAGGTGCAGGAGGAGATGGGGCGCAACCAGCGCGAGTACGTCCTCCGCCAGCAGCTGAAGGCGATCAAGGAAGAGCTCGGCGAGCTCGATGACGGCGGTGGTGACCTCGACGAGTTCGGCGAGAAGATCACCAAGGCGAAGATGCCTGAGGAGGCCGAGAAGGTCGCCAAGAAGCAGCTCGATCGCCTGAAGGGCATGCAGCCGTCGAGCGCGGAGTACACCGTCACGCGGACGTACCTCGAGTGGCTCGTGGAGCTGCCGTGGTCGATCTCCACCGACGATCACATCGAGCTCAAGGAAGTTCGCCAGTGCCTCGATGACGACCACTACGACCTCGACAAGGTCAAGAAGCGGATCGTCGAGTACATGGCCGTCCGCAAGCTGAAGAACGACAAGAAGGGACCGATCCTGTGTCTCGCGGGTCCCCCGGGCGTCGGCAAGACCTCGCTCGGTCGCTCCGTCGCGCGTGCAATCGGCCGCAAGTTCGGCCGGATCTCGCTCGGTGGCGTCCGTGACGAGGCGGAGATCCGCGGCCACCGACGGACGTACGTCGGTTCGCTGCCCGGTCGGATCATTCAGGGCATCAAGAAGGCCGGGACCAACAACCCGGTGTTCGTGCTCGATGAGATCGACAAGCTCGGGCACGACTTCCGCGGCGATCCGGCGAGCGCGCTCCTCGAGGTCCTCGACCCCGAGCAGAACAGCTCGTTCTCGGATCACTACCTCGAGGTGACGTTCGATCTCTCGAAGGTGCTGTTCATCGCGACCGCGAACCAGCTCGATCCGATCCCGTGGGCGCTGCGTGATCGGCTCGAGATCATCGAGCTCCCTGGCTATACCCGCCAGGAGAAGAAGATGATCGCGCGCAAGTTCCTCGTGCCCAAGCAGCTCGAGGATCACGGCCTCAACAACGATCGGTGCGAGATCACTGACGAGTCGCTGTTCGACATCGTCGACAGCTACACGCGCGAGGCCGGCGTTCGTAACCTCGAGCGCGAGATCGGCTCGGTGTTCCGTGCCGTGGCGGTGCGTGTCGCCGAGGGCTCCGCCAAGGAGCACGAGGTGATCACGCCCACCGAGGTCGAGACGTTCCTCGGTCCGAAGAAGTTCGTCAGTGAAGTCGCAGAGCGTACCGCGGAGCCGGGTGTCGCGACGGGCCTGGCGTGGACCGCGGTCGGCGGCGACATCCTGTTCATCGAAGCGTCGCGCATGCCCGGCAAGGGCAAGCTGACCCTGACGGGACAGCTCGGCGACGTCATGAAGGAGTCGGTCACGGCGGCGCTGTCGTTCGTGCGTGGTCGCGCTGCGGCGCTCGGGCTCGACCCGGGCAACTTCCTCGAGAACACCGATCTGCACGTCCACGTGCCGGCCGGCGCGGTTCCCAAGGATGGTCCGTCGGCGGGTATCACGATGTACACGGCGCTGGTCTCGCTGTTCACCGGTGTGCCGGTGCGGCCGGACGTCGCGATGACCGGTGAGATCACGCTGCGCGGCAACGTGCTCGCCGTCGGTGGCATCAAGGAGAAGCTCCTTGCGGCTCACCGCGCCGGGATCAAGCGCGTGATCATCCCGGATCGGTGCGTGAAGGATCTGATCGACGTCCCCGATGAAGTGAAGAAGGAGATGGAGATCCTGTCGGTGAAGCGCATGGACGAAGTCCTCGCGCTCGCGCTGAAGGATCCGCCGCCGTCGATCATCGATCTGGCGAAGGCCGCGCAGGCCGAGAACCACCCCACCGCCTGAGCGGGCGCGGCGGTTCGTGGCGCTGATGATCGTGGCCGCCGCAGCGTGCGGTGGCTTCGTTCGTTTGCAAGTCCGCGAGATCTGACATCTGGCGCGGCGTCTGGCGGTGCTTACAATGATCGCCATGGCTGATCCCTATCGCGATCCGCATCCCCCGTGCCCCTCGTGCAACAAGCAGCTCCGCGCGTTCCGCGACCGGTTCGTCTGTGACGAGTGCGGGGGCATGCTCGCTCCGCTCGCGGACCTGTCGTCAGCGCTCCTCGACATCACCGGTGTCGTGCCCTCGTTCGACTACGAGCATGAGGCCGCCGGGAAGCGACCGTGCCCGCTGTGCGCGGTGACGATGAGCACGTTCAAGTTGCACATCCATCTCGACCACGATCTGGTGAAGGCACGGCCGAAACTCGATCGCTGCGCGGAGCACGGCATCTGGTTTGACAGCGACGAGCTCGCCGCCGTGTTCGAGAAGGCGCGCGCCAAGCACCCCGGCGGCGGCGGCACCCCCACCAAGCACCGAACCGGGGTCGGGAGCGGCGGCTCGTGGAGCGGGGACCAGAAGGGCCCGTTCTGGTGGGGCGGGGGACACGGGAACTACTGATCGGGGTCTGCGCAGCTCGACATGCGCGGTGCCCGAGCGTGGCCTGGTCAAACGCTGCCGGCGTCTGCCGTGGCCCGCGCGGCCGAACGGCAGGATGCTCACCGGGATGCGCCGCCTCCTGCTCGTCGACCTGGTTGCTCTGGTTCCCCTGATTGGCCTCTCCGCCCCGGTTGCTCTCGCGGGTTGCGACCTCGACTTCGAGCTCGACTTCTCGGGCCCGACGGCCCACCTGTCGTCGGACGCGGGACAGCTCACGATCTGGGGCTGCTCGAGCGCGGGCCTCCTGAGCTGCACGGACAGCGATCCATCGACGGGGCGGATGCAGGTGGTGCTCGACGGCATCCGGCGTGAGGTCCCGCATCACATCCCGAGCGACACCGCGCTGTTTCCGGACCGGTCGTTCCAGCTCGTGGCGCCGAGCCCGGAGGACCCCTACCTCTGGGTCATCCTGAACGGGGTGGAGGTCAAGGTCGAGGAGCTCCCGTGGTTCGACCTCGAGGCGCCGGCGACGGTGCAGCGCGCACAGGGCTCGGTGACGCTCGTCTACCAGGCGTACCCGAAGGCCACGGTCGATGTCGTGATGACCAGCGAGTGCGGCGCGTTCAAAGCGGTCGAGAGCTTCGATCGGCTGGCCGAGGATGGACGGGTCCAGGTGCCGCTGACCAACGCTGGCTTCGCCGGGGAGTGCACCCACGACCTCGAGCTGACCCAGACCCTGGTGGTGCCAGCGGGTAACCCGATCGGCCTCCAGATCTCCCGCGTCGAGCACGCCGCGGTCACCAGCACGCGCTGACCGCGCACCGTCCGAACGGTCCGAAACCGGTCGACCGGGTGGGCCTCACGGCCGATCGACTCCCCGATCGGCGGAGTTACGGGTCTTGAGCCTTGACGGGCAATTGACCTGTACTTAGGTTGGCCAGCACACAACTCGGACACGCAAGGAAAGACGTCATGGGCAAGATCATCGGCATCGACCTAGGCACCACCAACTCCGTGGTCGCGATCATGGAGGGCAAGGAGCCGAAGGTCATCCCCAACGAGGAGGGCGCGCGCCTGACTCCGTCCGTCGTCGCCTTCGATGAGAAGGGCGAAGTCCTGGTCGGTCAGATCGCTCGTCGTCAGGCCATCACCAACCCGGAGAACACCGTGTTCTCCAGCAAGCGCTTCATGGGTCGGAAGTTCACCGACGCCATCGTCCAGGAAGAGTCGAAGCGCGTGCCGTACAAGCTCGTCGCCGCCAGCAATGGCGACACGGCGTTCGAGATCCGCGGCAAGCGCTACTCGCCGCCGGAGATCGGTGCACGCGTCCTCATGAAGCTGAAGCGCGCCGCCGAGGAGTATCTCGGCGAGCCCGTCACCGAGGCGGTGATCACGGTCCCCGCGTACTTCAACGATTCGCAGCGCCAGGCCACCAAGGACGCCGGCAAGATCTCGGGACTCGAGGTCAAGCGCATCATCAACGAGCCCACCGCCGCCGCGCTAGCCTACGGTCTGGACAAGACCAAGGAGCAGCTCATCGTCGTGTTCGACATGGGCGGCGGTACGTTCGATATCTCGATCCTCGAGGTCGGTGACAAGGTCGTCGAGGTCGTCTCGACCAACGGCGATACGCACCTCGGTGGCGATGACATCGACAACCGGCTGATGGACTGGCTGGTCGCCGAGTTCAAGAAGGACACCGGCATCGACGTCAGCAAGGACAAGATGGTCCTCCAGCGCCTCAAGGAGGCCTCGGAGAAGGCGAAGATCGAGCTGTCG
>JAYVRN010000392.1:0-5363 GCA_043776275.1 Myxococcales bacterium
GCGGAGCTCGAGCGCGCGGGCCTCATGCGACGGCACGGGGATGAGCTCGCGATCGAACGCGCGACACTGGACGCGCTGGAGACCCTGATCGGCGCCGGCGCGCTCGCGCATCTCGCGGAGATCGCCCTCACCTCTCTCGAGCTCCCGCCGGCGGGCGTCACGCCGACCTGGATCGCGCCGCTCCTCGAGCGCGCGTCCCTCGACGCCGCGCGTGGCGAGCTCGCGTGCAGTGTCGCGGAGCAGCTGCTGGCGCACGGGCGGGCCGAACACGCCCTCGGTCTCGCGCGGCGCGCCATCCCCGTGCTCGCGGCACGCGCCGGCCTGCTCGCCGCACGCGCAGCTGCGGCCACCGGGGCTCACCGCGAGGCCACCGTGCTCGCAGGTCAGGCGGCGGCGGCGGGGGCGGATCCGGTCGCCTCGCAGCTGGTGATCGCGCGCGCAGCCCAGCGCGCCGGCGAGCTCGACACCGCCGAGACCACGCTGGCGGCGATCTATCGCGCGCATCCGGATCATGCGGAGGCGGCCGGCACGTACGCCCGCCTGCTGATCACGCGCTCGCGCTACGAGGAGGCGCGCGCGATCGCGACGGCGGGCCCGCTGCTCGGACTGCGTGCCGAAGCCGCTGGACTGGCGGCGCTCTACCTCGGTGAGCTCGATGCGGCGGACGCCGCGTTCGCCGCGCTCGAGCTCGATGCCAGCGCCGCCAACGACACCGCCACCGTCGGACGTGCGAGCTCGCTGCGCGGCATGGTCGCGCAGCAACGCGGCCAGCTCGGCCTCGCGAGCGATCGCTACCGCGAGGCCGCGCGCAGGCTCGGCGAGGTCGGCGAGCTCCACGCCGCCGCCGTGGCGGAGCTCAACCTCGGCACCGTGCTCGCCGAGCGAGGTCGCGCGAGCGAGGCCCTGCCGCGCCTCGCGGCGGCGGGCCGCGTGTTCGCGGATCTCGGCGCCACCACCGAGCTGTGCGCAGCCGAGCTCAACCGTGGCAACGCCCTCCTCGCGGTCGGGCAGATCGACGAAGCGCGCCTCGCCGCGGAGGCAGCGCTGGCGCGCGCCGATGGGGCGCCGCACCTGCGTGCGTTCGCGCTCCTCGTGCTCGGCGATGCGCGCCGACGGCTCGGCGACGAGGGCGGCGCGGTGAGGAGCTATCGCGAGGCGCTCGCGATCGGCGCCGAGCGCGGCGACTCCAACGCTCGCCTCAGCGCGCACATCGCGCTCGCCGAGGCCGGACATCGCGATGGCGACCACGCCGCCGTCGAAGCGATGTGTACGAGCACCGATGATCGAGACCGCTGGATGATCGCGCGCGGCAGGCTCGCCCTCGCCGACGGTGCCCTCGGACCCGAGCAGGTGCGCGCGCTCGCCGTGGCGTGTGCCGAGGTCGCCGCCCGCTCCGCCGAGGCCGATCGGCTCGAACGCGCCTTCCGCGCTCATGCCGTGGCTGCGGCGCTCGCCCAGCGTGCGCGGGACTCCGGCCTCGCCCTCGCGGAGACCGCGCGAGCCCGCGCCGCGCACGCGTCGATCGTGGCGGCCACCGCCCCCGCGTTCCGCCCTGCCCTCGACGCCGATCCGGATCTCGCGCGCCTGCCCGGAACGCCGCCGCTCCCCGGGCGCGAGCACGATCCTCGGTCCTCCGCGGAGCATGGCCACCTCCGCCGGCTGCTCACCTTGTCGCGGCGGCTCAACACGGAGGCGAGCGTCACCCGCATCCTCGACGACGTGATCGACACCGCGATCGAGATCACGTCGGCCGAGCGCGGCTTCCTGTTGCTACGGCAGGCCGATGGAGAGCTGGCGGCGGTCGTGGCCCGGAACTTCGCGGCAGGTGATCTCGAGGGCACCGGCCCCACCACCGTGAGCCGCTCGATCGCCGAGCGGGCCGCGCAGACCGGCGAGCCGGTGGTCACCGTCGATGCCGGGATCGACGAGCGGTTCGGGATGGCAGCCTCGGTGGCGGCGCTGCGCCTCCGCTCCGTGCTCGCCGTGCCGCTCCGCCAGCGCGGCGTGATCACCGGATGCATCTACGTCGATCACCGGTTGCGCGGTGGCGCCTTCGACGACGCCGCGGCGACCGTCCTCGGGGAGCTCGCGGACATCGCCGCGATCGCGATCGAGAATGCGCGCCTGACCGATGGCCTGCGCACCACCACGCGCGCGGTGGACGAGCTGAATGGGCGGCTCTCGGCGGAGCTCGCGGACAAGGACGCCGAGCTGGTCCGCGTCAAGGCAGACCTTCCGGATCGAGATCGGCTCCGCAACCGCTACGAGAAGATCATCGGCCGCTCACCGGCGGTGGTCCGCATGCTCGACGTCATCGATCGCGCGGCGCAGACGGCGCTCCCTGTGGTGATCGCGGGCGAGAGTGGCACCGGCAAGGAGCTCGTCGCCCGCGCGCTCCACGATGCGGGGCCGCGCAAGGCCGGCGCGTTCGTGGCGATCAACTGCAGCGCCGTCCCCGAGCAGCTGCTCGAGAGCGAGCTATTCGGTCATGTGCGCGGTGCGTTCACCGGCGCCGAGCGCGATCGGCGGGGCCTGTTCGAGGTGGCCGACGGCGGCACCCTGTTCCTCGACGAGATCGCGGATACCAGCCCGGCGATGCAGGCGAAGCTGCTCCGCGTGCTCCAGGACGGGATGATCCGTCGCGTGGGTGACACGACGACGCACAAGGTCGACGTCCGGGTGATCGCCGCGAGTCAGCACACGCTCGCCGAGCTCGCCGCCGCCGGCCGGTTCCGCGAGGATCTCCGGTTCCGGCTCGAGGTGATCCTGATCGCCGTGCCGCCGCTCCGCGATCGCGAGGGTGATCTCCCGCTCCTCGTCGAGCATCTGCTCGCACACCTGACCGCGGGCCGCGCGCTCCCTCGCCTCACCCGCAACGCGCTGCGCGCGCTCTCGCAGCACCGCTGGCCCGGCAACGTGCGCGAGCTCGAGAACGCGCTCGCGCGCGGCGTCGCGATGGGTGGCGAGGTGATCGACATCGGTGATCTCCCCGAGGCCATCGCCTCCGCGGCCGCGCGACCCGAGCCGTCGCGACCCGCGGTGGGCGATGACCTCCGCCTCAAGCCGGCGCTGACCGCGACGGAGCAGGCGTACATCACGGCGGCGATGGGGCGCGCGAAGGGCAACCAGACGGTCGCGGCGCGGATCCTCGGCCTGTCACGATTCGGCCTCCAGAAGAAGCTGCGACGGCTCGCAGGCGAGGACGACGGCGCGGAGGACTGACGCCGCCCAAGCGATCCCCGTGCTCAGCGACGGCGCATCGCGATCGCAGCCAGCTTCATGATCAGCGCGTCGTAGCTCATCCCGGCGGCGGCGGCGGAGCGGGCGACCCCTGCGTCGGGCGAGATGTCGGGGTTCGGATTGACGTCGATCACCCACGGCTGCCCCTCCCGGTCGACGCGCAGGTCGACGCGGGCGTAGTCCCGGAGCCCGTGCGCATCCCAGGCATCGCGCGCGACCTGCTCGCAGGCCGCGACCAGCGCGGGGTTGGCGTCGCGGAGCGGCACGGGCTTGGTGCCCGCGTAGTCGACGTGGCCCTCTTCCCACTTCGCGGCATAGCTGACGATCCGCGGCCGGCCCGCGGGCATCGCCCCGAAATCGATCTCGTGCAGCGGCAGGACATCGAGCTCGTCGCCGTTGCCGATCAAGGTCACGTTGATCTCGAGGCCATCGACGTAGCGCTCGGCGAGCACCGGCTGTTCGTACTCCCGGATCATGGCCGTGGCGCGGGCGCGCAACTCGGCGGGCGTGCGAACGAGGTTCTCCTCGGTGATCCCGATCGAGGCGTCCTCGTGGGAGAGCTTCAAGAACCACGGATAGTCGAGCGTCTCGAGCGCGGGATCGTCGAGATCGGCGAGCTTCGCGAGGAACTTGTGTGGCGGCGTGGGGATGCCACGCCCGACCATCAGGTCCTTGCTGCGCCGCTTGTGGAGGCACGCGGCGAGCGCCGGCAGATCCGCGCCCGTGTAGCGCAGGCCGAACAGATCGAGCAGGCCTGCGAGCGTGGGCTCGTTCTGCGGCTCGCCCGACATCGATTCGCACAGGTTGAAGACGAGATCTGGCGCCGACGCCCGGAGCCGCGTCAGCACCTCGAACACCTCGAGCCCATGCAGCCCGATCAGCTCGACATCGAAGCCGGAGGCGGTCAGCGCATGCTGGATCGACCGGGCGGAATCGGCGACGGAGGCCGCGTCGATGCTCGGCTCCTCGTCGTAGTCGCTGTTGTACAGGACGATGATCCGCGACGGCGCCATACCAGTCGTCAGTTAACCACCTGTGGACAGCGCTGTCACCACGCGAGGACCGACCTCGATCGCGACGTGGTCGACGTTGATCGCAGCGCCTCGCAACGCCGCGAGCGAGACCTGTGGTGAGGCGAGACCGCACGGTTTGATCCGCGCCCACGCCTCACGTGGCGTGGAGACATCGAGCGCGAAGCCATGCACGCTCACGCCGCGCGCGACGTGGATCCCGCAGGCGGCGAGCTTCGCGCCATCCTTCCACACGCCGGCGGGATTCCGTTGCCACGCCGCGCCGGGCGCACCGAGCGCGGTGGCGGCGTCGACGATCGCGCCCGCTACGCTCTCGAGGAACTCGATCACGCCGCGGCGTAGCCGCACGATCGGATAGATCATCAGCTGGCCGGGACCGTGATACGTGACATCGCCGCCGCGCTCGATCGTCTCGACGGTGACCCCCGCCGCGATCAGCGCCTCGGGCGGCGCGAGGACGTTCGAGCGCTCGGCCGAGCGGCCGAGCGTGATCACCGGTGGGTGTTCGCACAGGAGCACCACACCATCGGCACCGGCCCAGACCCGCTCGCGAGCTGCGAGCTGATCCGCGAGCACGCGGCGATATCCGGCGCGCCCGAGCCAGTGCCAGGTGATGGCCATCAGCCCGCGAGCAACTCGTCGAGCAGCTGATCGTCGACGAAGTGCAGCGGCGCGGCAGAGCTGACCACACCGACGCCCGTCGCGATCAACGCGGCGACCAGCTGATCACCGCAGATCACGGCGATCGACCGACCGGCTCGCTCGAGCTCCTTCTCGGCGTCCTCCGACAGCTCCGGCGCCGAGAACAGGATCCCCGCGACGAGGTTCTTGGCCTCGACGCCGACCCGTAGTTCACCGATACCGCGGCGATCGATCGGCTCGTTGCCGGAGCGCGCGCTGATCAGCACCGTGCGCCCGATACCAGGTGCCGTCGCCGAGGCGTAGCTGATCCCACCGGTGCGCTTCACCCACGCGATCTCCCGGTAGCCCGCGGCGACCAGGTACGCATGGATCAGGCGCTCGAAGCCGGCGCCGCTCGCCTTGGCGATCCGCATCGCGAGAGCACGGTGCGTGGCGCCGGCGAGGCGCGAC
>JAYVRN010000393.1:0-5359 GCA_043776275.1 Myxococcales bacterium
GCTGCGCTGGGACGAGAACGGCATCCGCTACCGGATCGTCCTGCGCAAGGAAGACGACGAGTGGCGCGTCGACGACATCTACATCCGCCCCGCCCCGAAAGAGGACGAGGGCGAGAAGGGGAGCGTCGAGGGCATCCCCGACGACTTCTGACGCCTCGTGGCGCCAGGACGTACGGACTTCGGGTCCGCGAAACACGTCCAGCGGTGGATTGCTCGTGACGAGGGCCGGTGGGATGACCGCGCCATGCGAAGGCTGATCGTCGTCGGGACGCTGGCAGGCGTACGTCGCCCTCCGCGAGGCAGCCGGTGGCAAGCCTGAAGGCAAGCCCAGATTGCGCTCGAGATAGCGGCGCAACCGTCAACGTGAGTGTTCCGGTCACGTTCGCACGGTCCAACTGATGCTCTGTTCGCGTTCAGACCACCTGGACCCGAGCGACGCGCGTCGGGCTCAGCGGCGCGTGCTCGCGGCGACCGGGTTCGTTCCGCACCACAGCGCCATGTTGCCCTCCTCGTGGCATCGCTGGATCTCGACGAACCCCGCCCGCTCGAGAGCGAGCGGCTGGTCGGCGCGCGCAGGTGCGAGTGCCGGCAGCTTGGTCTCGGGAGTCAGGTAGTGATCGGCGTAGAGCAGCACGCCGCCGGGGGCGACCACGGTGCGTGCGCGCTCGAGCAGCGGCACCAGGTGGCGCTTGTGACGCGTCTCGTGCGCGGCCTGCAACGTGACGACCGCGTCGAACGTGCCGAGGTCGGCTGGCCAGGCGGGCTCGCGAAAGTCGCGCGTCACGAAGCTCACCCGGCTCGCGAGCTCGCCGAGATGCTCGGCGGCGATCTCGTGCATGGCGGGCGAGAAGTCGAGCGCGACGTAGGTGTGCACGTCGCAACCGACCAGGATCTCGCGGGCGAGCTGGCCCGGGCCCGAGCCGAGCTCGAGGATGCGGAGCTTCCGGCGCGAAGCCAGCGCGGCGCAGAACGCGGCGAAGAAGCGCGGCCGATACGGACGCTTGATCCGCGTGTCCTCGATCCACGTGCGTGCGGTCGCGGGGTCGCGAAAGTCGACCCGGATCGGCACGTCGTCGTCGGCCGCGTCGTCGCTGGTCATGCCACCTCCGTTCTACCGCAAGCCACCGCACCGGGCCCTCCTGCCGGACTCCCGACAGCGGCCGTCGTCCGATCGATCCCGGTGGCGCCCCCGCCGTCGGCGATCGAATGTCCGTCGCTGCCCCGGCCCGCAGGTCGGCTCATCAGCGTGCACCTCACGCCCCTGGCGGCCCCGGCCGCTCGAACGGATCGATCAGGCCGTACTGCCGCCAGTCCCTCGCGAGCAGCGACGTCCGCGGCGGTGACATCGGCAGGGGCTCGTACTCCGGCGGCATCCTGAACCGCACCGACTCCGACCAGCCGACGAACGTCACGCCGCTCGAATACGGATCGACCGGCGCCTGGCTCGCACCATCGGCGCGGTGACGCCGCCAGTTGTTGAGCACGTAGGCGAGCGTGTTGCGCGCCTGCCGCGCCGTGCGGATCTGGACCGCGTGATAACGCTCGGGGAACACCTTGCCGGTGCCGCCGGTCAGCGCCTTCGACAGCGCGATCGTCAGGCTCTGGATCGCCCGGGTCAGCGCGCGCTTGCTGCTGGCCTCGACGAGGAAGTGAAAGTGACTGTGCTGGATCGAGCCGTGGACCACGCGGAAGTCCTCGCGATCGAGATAGCGCGCGAGCACGCGGCGGATCACCGCGTAGTAGTCGCGCCGGCGCATCTCGGGGAAGTACCGGCGCGCGCGCAGGGTGACGTGAACGGGATGCCGCGGCGACAACTCGGGCCGCGCGCGATGCGGACCGCCGCGACGACGGTTGGTCTTCGGGCGACCTGCGCCGGGCCGCGCGCCGCCGCGCCTGCTCTTGGGCCTGTCCTCGGGCCTGTCGATGACCTCGTTCATCGTCTGAATAGGGCAATAGCACGTGGCTCTGACAACGAATCCTCGTCGAGAACGCGGTCTCTGTCCGCATGCCGGACAGTACCCAGTCCAATCCGATCGGGCGTCCCGATCAGGCGAGGCATCCGACGAGCTCTCGCCACGCGGAGCGTCAGGGGCGGGGGTGGCGGACCAGAGCGAGTAGATCCCACCGCCGCCGTGGCCCCGCGCTCCGGGTGGGTGATACGTCGGCCGCGACGCGACCTCGTCGAAGGAACGCGATCCGAGCGATGGTCCGCTACCCCCGACCCGAGCGACGCGCGTACGCGATCGGAGCTGCGCTCGCGCGACGGGCAGCATCCGCTGCCCCCTGCCCCCGGCCGGCGCTGTGCTCGCCGTGTCGGAGACGTCGGTTGGCCAGATCCCGTACATGACTGCATTTCGAGGAGACGCTTCGGATAGCTCTCAAACGCCGTCCATCCAAACCCGGTGCGGGCGAGCACAACAACGTGGACCTGCACGGCACGGTGACCGCCGCCTTCTCGATCGGCGCGACCGGAGTCGTCTCCGCGGCAAGCGCGACGGGCCTGAACGTCGTCGATTTCTGCGTGGCCGAGGTCATCAAGGCCATCGAGTTCCCGAGGCCCCAGCGCGGTGCGACCGTCCACGTGAGTGTTCCGGTCACGTTCGCACGTTCCAACTGACTCTTCGTTCGCGTTCACCACGCCTCTCGCGGATCCGCGAACGTCATCGAGGCCGTGGCGAGTAGCGTGGCTAGCGTGGCTAGCGTGGCTAGACTGAGTGCAGTCTCCAGGTCCACGTCGTGGGCTCCCACGCTGCATCGAGCTCTCCGGCGAGGACGGGATCGAGGAAGATCTGGGCCGCCCTGGTCACCTCCTCGAGAGTGAGCCATGCAAGCTGGTCTTCGCGGGCCATCGCTGCGTAGGGCGTCGTCCAAGCGTCGAGCGGCGAGGGCAACGTCGCCGGTAGCGCGTGGGTCTTGCGGAACGTGAACGTCTGTTCGAGAGCTGCGCGCAAACGCTTCGCGTCGATGGGCTGCGCGGTCGCGAGCAGGGCGATGTCGGGGAGGTCTTTCACCCGCGAGTTCGGCCGCCTCCGAGGCATCGTGTAGGCGTGCAGCTTCTCGGCGAGGTGCGTCTCGATCGGGTAGAGGCGCACCGTCGGCGGTGCGATGCCGGCGAAAGCAAGCACGTCCTCGGCGACCACGATCTCGGGCTCGCCGAGGATCGGATCGCCGAATGCGACGTCGACGCCGAAGGGCTGGCCGTAGACTTTCCCTGCGAGCTTGCACTCGGCGTGGAAGCGAAGCCCGTCGTACTGCATTCCGTCATTCTGGATCTCCGGGTGGTCTCGGTCGGGTTCGACCTCGAACGTGAGGAAGTCGCCGAGTTCGCGACGCCCCGCCTCCTGCAACCGCGCGAGGATGTCGTCGGGCGAGCCGGCCATACGAAGGTCGACGTCCTTCGTGGTTCGTGCGCGCGCGATGCGCAATTCAAGGACCAGCCCACCCTTCAGCGTCGCGGCATCGCCAAACACGGCGACGACGCGTGCGAGGAAACGATCGAACACCAGCAGCTGCCGCTTGCGCCCGAGCCCGGCGCCGGACTTCGCGGAGGTGCGCAGGCGCTGTTCGACGGCCTGCTTGAAGGCCTCGGGGGACGAGTACGTGCGGATCGTCATGTGGCGAGCCCTCCGTACGGCTTGAGCGCGGCTTCGACGTCGATGAGCTCGGGCTTCGTAACGAGTCCACGGCGAAGGGCTTGCTGCGCGGCTTGTCGCAGCAGTTCGGGTGAGAATCCCTCGCGCGCGCAGTCGTTCAGTGTGCGGCGCAGGTTCGTGATCGGGACCGCGGAGAACCAACCACGATCCTCGGCTGCTACGTCGGCGTGGTGCAGCACCACGTCGGGCGGCACGCGGAGGCGGCGCTTCCTCCACGCAGCGGGAAGCGTCAGGTGGACCTGCGCCGGCAGCACATCGGAGAGGCCGTGCAGCGAGAGCGCCGTCTGGTGCGAGATCACCCCCGCCTGCTCGGACCAGAGCCAGGCGGGGACGAACTCCTCGTGGTCCCCGAGCGGGTAGTGCACGAGCCGGTAGATTCCCCGCTGAGGACGCGCCACGCGGCCGGCGAGGATGTGCTTCCGGAGTAGGTGTGTGGAATAGCCCGCCGCGGCGGCCTGCTTGGTGGTGACGTAACCGTTCTGCGCAGCCGCGGTCTCGTACAGCCGGTCCCAGTTCGGCCCGTTGATTTCCGCGTCCGCCATGCACAAAACGTAACCGGTAGTTCCGTTTATCGCAACCTGGTAGACGTGATGTACACATTATGGAACTTTGGGTTCCCTTTTGTGAACGCGGATCTGGCCTGCAGCCTCTCGCCCACCGCCCTCGATGGCTGCACCACTGGAGGCCATCGAGTTCCTGAAGCCGGGGAGTGGCAACACCATTGGTGTCTGGCCAGCAGGCGAACTCCAGGAGGTACACGTGGCCGTCGACGACAATGTCGGACGCGGCTGCGGTCTCGTGCTCGCCTTGTGGGGGCGGAATCTCTTCAAGCGCCTGACGAGTACGACTAGCGCCACGCCGAGTTGCTCACGGTCATGCGGCTGGAGCGGCACGTTCGGTGGTCGCCCCGCGACAGCGTTCACCACGCCCCTCGTGGTCTCGAGTGAAGCGCGTCCGGATCAGCGGCGCGTGCTCCAGAGTTCATACCGCCGCTCGCTTTGAAAGTTGGATCTCGAAGCGGAGCGGCAGGCGTTTGGGGTCGCCGGGGAGAGTCAGGTTGCGTTTGTTGAGAGCATCGAAGAGCGTAGCAATGGCATGACGCTCGGAGCGGTTCGCGGCAGGGGCGAGCTTGACGAGGATTGCGTCGGCGGTGACCACCACCTTGCCCGGCGCGGCGAAGATGTTTGCGACGACCTTCTTGGCCTCGCGTGGCCGCGTCGTGTGCGGCGCGATCAAGGCGGCCAGCTCGGACTCGACATTGGCGCAGACGATCCGCAGGACATCGATCACGGTCTTGAGATGGCCGGTGTGACGGACGAGAGTGTCGGCAAGCTCGGTCTTCTCGACGGGTGCGTGGGTCGGAATGAAGGGACGCAGCGATTCGATCGTCTCCTGCCGCTCGAGCGACTCGGCGAGATCTTGTTCGATCGCGGCGCGACGATCGCCTGCGGGAAGCCGGGCGAGCAGCCGCCGCGCATCGCCTTCGGCGACGCGTGCGAGTCGAAGCGCCCGGTCGAGTCGGCGTCGCGCAGGGTTGGGGATGATCGTTCCGGGCGGGTAGCGTTCCACGCTGCGATCGTCGAGCTGATTCATGCCCCATCGCTCGGTGCCGTGTTTGAAGCCGTTCTCCTGGCGCCAGCGGTGCCACAGGATCTCGACGATCCGCTCCGCGGGGAGCTTCGAGCTCGCCAGGAAGTTCACCTGGC
>JAYVRN010000394.1:0-20184 GCA_043776275.1 Myxococcales bacterium
GGCGAATAGCTCAGCGGAAGAGCGTCGCCCTTACAAGGCGGTGGCCGCAGGTTCGAATCCTGCTTCGCCCACGAGGCCTTGACAGGGCCGCGTGATCCATCTAGAAACACGCCTCCAAGGGACGATCGCGGATCGGCTCGAGGGCGCTGAAAAACGAACGATTCTGGAGCGGTAGTTAAGTCGGTTATAACGCCGGCCTGTCACGCCGGAGGCCGCGGGTTCGAGTCCCGTCCGCTCCGCGACTTAACGCAAAGATCCTGAGTGGTAGCCCCACCCAGGATTTTCGCGTTTTCGGGCTGGTCCGCTGTAGTAGATGTGTAGGACGCGGGCCTGGGGTCGGGGCTTGGCCTCGGCAAGAAGCAGGAAGGTCGTGTCGTTCCGATGAGGAAGTCGCGTTGATGGACGACACGAGTAGCCACCTTCCGCAGCTCTTCTCGCTCGACCCGTTGCACACCGAGGCCCTCGATCTGTTCGTCAGCACGTGCCTCGCGAGCGGTGGAGTCTGGAACCGCCCTCGGAAGTCGGACGGGATCTCGAGCATCGATAGAGTGTTCGAGTGCGGACCTGAAGGGATCGGCGTGTGCGCACGGATCTACGAGGTCGACGATCAGTCGCTCCACACCTTCTGGCTGGAGATTCATCGCGACGTCGACGGAATCAGGTGGTCCCTATCGTTCGACGTGATCGAAACGTCGCCGCGCAGGGCTTATAACGCGGTCCACAACCACGATCGCGCAGAGGACATCGAGTGGCAGGCGAGGCTTACGGGCGATGCGATCGTCGTCGATGGTGTGCTCTTGATTGTCGAGGAGTCGACGTTGGGCCGCTGAGGAAATCATGATGAAGCGTGCATCTTGATCGCACTGGCTCAACCCCTCCGCCCGGCCGCGCTGGGGCATACTGCCGACGTGACGATGCGCGCGCTCGCTGTTGCCATTGTCCTGCTTGGCAGCTGCAAGAGCTCGACGACCAGTCACGATGACCGCAGCACGAGTCCCGCACCTCCAGCGGCGAAGGCCGGACCGCCCGCGCACGACCCATGTGACACCGGCGACACCGTCTCTGAAGGCACGCTGGTCGCGGCACGCGCCAAGTTCCGGACGACGATCACCGGCGCGCACGCACCCGGAGATCCACCGGACGCGCCGCCGGCGCAGATCCGCTTGATCAAGTACGACGCACCGCCCGGAAAGCTCGCCGCGTACCTGACGCCGGTTCCCGGCGACAAGCGAAAGCACCCGGCGATCGTCTGGATCGCCGGCGGCGACACCAACAGCATCGGGGATGTCTGGCACCACGCGGAGCCGTCCAACGATCAGACCGCTCGGCAGTACCGCGATGCAGGGATCGTCACGATGTACCCGTCCCAGCGCGGCGGCAACGACAACCCGGGTCGGCGCGAGGGCTTCTACGGCGAGGTCGACGATGTCCTCGCTGCGGCGAGGTTTCTTCGCGAGCAGCCCTACGTGGACGCGAAGCCGATCTACCTCGGCGGTCACAGCACGGGCGGCACCCTCGTCCTCCTGGTCGCGGCGGCTGCTCCCAAGTGCGGAATTCGGGCGTCGTGCAGCTGACGGAAGAGGACGTCTCCGCAGCAGCGAGCAAGCCGTGACCTTCGCCTTGAACGCGACGCGAGTAGGATGTGGTCCCGTCAGCCGAACTAACTTAGTTGTCAGCTCGCCCTTCGAGCCTCACGGCGTCGCCACATTGGAGGACGTCGTTTGAAAGGCCGACGACGACGAGCACTCCGATCGTGTGTGTGCGCCCTCGGTTGAAGGCGATCTGGAGGACGAACCCCTCCAATAGCTGATCGTTCATGACCGAGATCCGATTGCGGGACGGCGGGCCCGGCCTCCAGACGATCCCGTTCACCGTGACGTCGTTCGCGACCTCGACGTTCAAGGTGCCGATGTTGGCGATGAAGTCGGTGGCCCGGCGGCCACACGAAGGTGCTTGGCGATTCGCCGGTCCGTTGATCGGTAGCCAGCCTTCGATCACCTCGAGCCGATAGTGTCGTTTGGGCGCGTCGGCGAGAGCGACGCCGCAGACGAGGATCAGGATCGAGAGGAAGCTCATGGCGCCGGTGAGATCAGGCTATCAGCGGTAGCCGCCTGCGCGGAGCGGAGTCGAGCTGCTCGGCGACGTTGCCACTGGGCGCGGAGTGAACTCGTCGACAACGGCTCTCGGTGTGGCCAGAACCGGATAGGCTGCGCGCTTGCAGCACACGTTCGACATCATCGGTGACGTTCACGGAGAGCTGCCTGCACTGCAGGCGTTGGGGCGCCAGCTCGGGTACAGGGTGGATCGCGACTGGACACATCCGGATGGTCGCTTCCTGATCTTCCTGGGCGACCTCGTGGACCGAGGCGCCCACAGCCTCGAAGTGGCGGAGCTCGTCCAGGGTCTGGTGAAGGAGCGCCGCGCGGTCTGCATCATGGGCAACCACGAGTACAACCTCGTCGCCTACCACCTGAAGGTTCCCGGATACGAACAGCCGAAGCGTTCCAATGCGCCGACCATCCGGGAGATCGAGGCGGCTCCCCGACGCTGGGAGGTGGTCCTGAACTTCTTCCGCGATCTGCCGATCGGCATCGAGCTACCCGATCTGCGAATCATCCATGCGTGCTGGAACCAGCGGAGCCTCGCGCTGACGAAGGATCTCCTGGAGGTCCCACGCACAGACGTCTCGTCCGACGCCGAAGCCATGGACTGGGTGCAAGGTCATGTCCGCGTACGTTCGCCGTTCGCGGCCGCCGGCCTGGTGGCGGAGCTTCCGGGCGACACGGTGGATCCGAATGGCGATGCGCCGCACGAGGTCCTGATGAAGGGCTTCGAGGTCGCTGCTCCGCCCTTCCTGGACAACGACGGAAAGCTGCGCGAGCGGATCCGCGCGGTGTGGTGGAACGACGCGCGCCATCTCGTCCTGACCGACAAGCCGCAGGTGTTCGGCCACTACTGGAACGCGCCGCCCGTCGCGGGCAACTTCGCCCCGCCGCATCCCTCTGGTCACCCGAACCTGCGCGCGTGGGGCGCCGACATGCTGACGAAGTGCCCGCCGGCCGGCAGCCTTCCGCTGGTAGGCGACGTCGCCTGTGTGGACTTCCACGGGATCACGCGAGCCTCTCGTGACCGCGCGTGCATCGGTGCACTGCGCTGGCCCGAGCGAGAGATCGTGTGGGCATCGGGGCCGAAGACCGCGAGTAGCTCCGACGACGAGTGACCCCGCGCGTGCGCGCGATGCGTCACGTCAGGTTCAGAGCTTCAGCGCGCCCACGGAGCCCGTTCGCTCGTCGTCGGATGTCGCCCGGCTTGTACGATGCGCCTCTGGCTCGTAGCATCGCGCCGGTGACCGTCGCCCGAATCATGCTCCTCGTACTCGCGGTTGGCTGCGGCGCTGCGACCCGACCGGATCGACCGGTGGCCCCGCGCGCCGACGTCGAACTGTTCCTGCGCCAGACGATGCGGCGGCTCGAGATCCCAGGCATGCAGGTCGCGATCGCCCACCATGGGCGCGTCGTGTTTCGCGCCGCCTGGGGGCTGGCCGACCTGGAGCGCAAGTCCGCGGTCCGTTCGAACACGCGATTTCCCTACGCTTCGATCACGAAGGCCTTCACGGGCGTCGCGGTGATCCAGCTCGTCGAACAAGGCAAGCTGCGGCTCGACGCGGCGATCGGGACGTATCTCCCTGACCTGCCCGAGGCGTGGCGTCCCGTGACGATCCTCGAGCTGCTCACGCACGTCTCGGGGCTCCCCGACGTGACGAGCGAGAGCGGCGATCTCCCGACCGGAGATGACCGAGAGATCTGGGCTCGAGTTCAGACCGCGCCGGTGTTGGCGGCGCGTGGCGAGTTGTTTCGATACACCCAGACCAACTACATCCTGCTGGGGCGTCTGATCGCGTCGCTCCGCGGCTCCGCGTTCGAACAGGTCGTCCTCGACATGGAGCTTCGCCCCGTGGCCGTGCATGACATCGGCTTCGCTCAGGAGCCCGACGCGGCGCGGGGGGATGCGGTGTCGTATCTGGACCAAGGCGACGGGCCGAAGCCGAGGGCAGAGCGCTATGCGGCGATCCTGTTTCCCGCCGCGGGCCTGATGGGGAGCGCCGACGAGCTGCTGACGTGGGCCGAGGCGGTTGCTCACGACAAGCTGTTTCGCAGTCCAACGTCCCGCGCCTTGTTGTGGACGGCCGGTCACACGAACTCGGGCGGCGTCATGAGCATCAGCGACATCCTGGATGGCTATGCGAGTGGTTGGTTGGTGACGTCTCGTTCGGTTCACCGTGCGGTCGGCGCTATCGGCGGTGGCCGGTCAACGCTGGTTCACTATCCCGACGATGACCTGACGATCGTGGTGCTGACCAACAAGGTCGGAGCCGAGCCCGAGCGATTCGTCGACGAGCTCGCAGGGTTGTTCCGGACCGCCGTGAGGTGATCGGCGTCGACGGGCCGCTCAGAGCGTGAAGCTGGTCACGAGGGCGGCCACGCCAAGCGCGGCGAGCACCATCGCGATCCGCTGCCGGAGGTGCAACCGCCGGAGCTCGCGGTCCACATCGGTGCCGACGCCCGCGGCGAACACCAACAACGACGCCTCTCCACCCTTCTCGAACCTACCGTCGCGGACGCGGCCGACGACGCGGACGGGTGTGCGTCCGTTGATCACGTCCGCGGCGGTGCTCGAGTCCTTGCCCGTACTCCGCTCGAACCGGGCCATCGTCAGGATCGCCGCGTCGGCGAGCCGCACGTCGTGGACTCCATCGCCCGCGCGGAGCGGCGCCTCGGCGGTCAGCTTCGCGAACCCCTCGGTGCTCACCGAGCGGGATCGGATGCCGGCGGCGTCCTTCGTCGCTGCACCGAACGCCTTCGCGTGCGCGCCGATCGACATCACCTCGCTCGAGAATGCGCCGTCCAGCGCGCCCCAGATGCCCTCGCGCATGGGCTGCGTGTGTGGTGGCGCGTGCACCATCATCGCGACCCAGCTTCGGCGGGTACGCGTGGCCGCCCACAACCAGGTCAGCGCGGCGGTCGCGATCGTCGCGAGCACGTACCCTCCGATCCGGAGCCCGGTGGAGCGCGCCGGGTCGCCATCTCCGACGGCGACCGCGTACGAGGTCATCATCACGCCGGACGCGGCGAGGAGGAACCCGATCAACGGGATCTCCAGCGACGGCGGCGCCACGGTGCCTTGCCGGAACCGCGGGACGACGACGGCGTCGAGCGCCAGCGGCACGAACGCGATCATCGCGCCGGCACGTAGGCCAGCGCCCGTGGCTCCGAGGCCCGCAGCGATCGCCGTGATCGCCGTGATCGCTCCGAGCGCGATCCACAGCGGCAGGTTCCACGCGATGCGGTTGGTGTAGTCCGGATCGGGCGTGGCGCCTGCGGGCGTGGCGGCAGCTCGCTGCTTGGGGGCGGCCGCCTGCTTCGCTCGCGCGGCGTCGGCGGCGCGCTGCTTCTCGATCAACTTGTCGCGCGTGCGCTCGAACAGCGCCTCGCGGTCGCTGCCGATCGCCACGACGCGCGCGGCGAGCCGGGTGACGGCACGCTCGACGGTTCCCCGGAATGGATCGCCCGCGTCCCCGGCCACGTCGCTGCCGTCCGCGCGCGCGCTGCCCGCGTAGCCATGCTCGGTGGGCTCTCCCCACGCCACCACCGGCTCGCCACCACGCAGCACCGCGGACCTGAAGTCGACCTCCACATCGGGCGCGGGGGCCTCGCGGCTACACAGTTGCGCGAGGTCCTTGCCCTCGAGGTCGCGCCACTTCACGGCCTCGGTCGACACCGGGGTGAGGGACTCAGCGCCGAGCCCGTCGAGCGTGATCTCCCGGCCATCGTCGGTGGCGATCCGGACCACCTGCGAGATCCATCGCTGCGGCGAGCGCTTCCCGAGCGACACCCAGCCAGCGACCGCTGCCCCCGCGTCACCGATCACTGTGCCGCGTACGACGACGAGGTCCTCGACACGGCTCACCCCTCCTGCATACACGGCCGGTCACAGCGTGTCCCGGCCGGCCCCCGACAATCCGTGGGTGGTGATGGCGAGGTCAGTTGGTGCGAGCGGTCGGCGTGATCGTCCCCGAGGTCACGGGCGCTCCACCGATCACGCGCAGCCGGATCCACCCGGCACTTCCTCCGCCTCCGCCGCCACCCGCCCCGAAGCCCCCGGGCGATGCGTTGCTCGCCACGCCGGCGGATCCTCCCGGGGGCGTCGTGCGGAATCCTCCTCCGCCTCCTGTGCCACCGAGCATGTTGATCGTCGCCGTGGTTGCCCCCGAGGTCCCGGTGCAAGCGCCATTGCCTCCGCTCGCGCCCGCGTTCGAGGTGGCCCGCCGGCCACGAACGTCGACCTCGTCCGCCGCGTCCACCTTGCCGTACACGTCCCGCTCAGACGAGGTGCGCGATCAGGACGATCGTCGTGAAGCGCGCGATCCGCCCGGCCACATCGATCGCGACGAACGTGCGGAAGCGGATACCGATCACGCCGGCGAGGAGCGCGACCAGCACCTGAGGCGGAATCCCGATCGTCGCGCCGAGTGTGATCAACAGCAGCTCGCTCTTCTGCCATCGGACGCCGAGCTCGCGCGCCTTCGCGAGCCGGGCCTCGAGCTTCGGGCGCCCCTTCGCGCCGACCTTCGCGAGTCCGCGCCCGGACTGGAACACGATCGCGTGCGTCACGGACTGACCGAGCGCGACGACCACGGCGAGCACCACGAGTTTCGGCCAGGCGTAGGGCGATGCCGCACCGAGCGCGATCAAGGCGGCCTCGCTGTTGGCGAGCGGGAACACGCCCGAAAGGATCGCGAACAGGAACAGCGCGACGTAGATGCCGCCGAAGCCGTCGAGCGCGTCGAGGACCGACTGCATGCCTCGATGTATCACGGCATGGGGTCAGCTCGTTCTCTCGGTCATGCCGAGCCCGCGCGCAACCCTGCGCCAGCCCTGGAATCCTGCCGCAGCGGTAAGTGGGATGGACGCCCGGGTGCTCCTGCCTCTACAGTGGAGTGTGCGCTTCGTCCTGGTCAGCCTGGTCGTCACGCTGGCTGGCTGTGGCTTCCACGTGGGCTCCGCGGACGGTGTCGACGCACCGAACGCGCTCGACGACGGATCCGTGAGCGACAGCGCCGACGGCGCTCCGCCCGACATCGCGAGCGACGCGCTGGCGATCGTGCAACAGGTGACCGGGGCCGCACCGAACACCAACGCACCGCTATCCGCCACGTTGGGCTCGCCACCGGCGAGCGGTCATCTGCTGGTGATGGTCGGCGCGGCCGAGCACGGCGGCCTCGCGAGCGTCACCGGTGGCGGGGTCGGGACGTGGACCCGCGCCACGAATTCGCTGAGCAACTCCAACATCGAGATCTGGTACGGCGTGACCAACGGTTCGAGCGCGACCGTCACGATCACGTTTCCCGCCTATGGGCTGCCGATCTGGATGGCGGTGAGCGAATGGTCGGGGCTCACGACCACGAGCGTCCTCGACGTCACCGGCTCCACCTCGGGCGGCGCGAGCCCCGCGGGGCCCGGCACGATCGCGACGACCCACGCCCACGATCTCCTGATCTTCGCGGTTACCGACAGCACCCCCAACACGTTTGGCGCTCCGACGCCGGGGGCGTGGACCGCGATGACCGGCGTGACGGCCGCCCCGGTCGTTCAGGCTGCGTGGTACCGCGAGGTCACGGCCACCGGCTCGTACGCACCGACGGTCACCGAGACCGCTCATAGCTGGGACTCGGCAGCGGCGGCGTTTCGCGTCGCTCCGTGAGCCGTGGACCGCCTCAGACCAGGACGACGATCTCGCGCAGGATCAGCTGGCAGAGGTGCCGGTACGCCTCGCGCACAGGCAACCCGCAGGTGCCGATCAGCTCCCGCGCCGAGAGCGTTCCGTCGATGCGCGTCAGCAAGTACGCGGCGCGCTGATCGATCTCGATCCCGATCAGCTGCTCGAGGTGCTGCGACAGAGCGGCCATTCGCGACTGATCGCCGATGAAGGCGGTGAACACCGCGAGGATCAACGAATCGTTGGCGGCGAGCAGGGTGTCCACGCCGTCTTCGGGGCGTGCGGCGGAGAGGGCGAGCTCGAGTGCGAGCACGGCCTCCTCGAGATCGCCGCGCGCCTGAGTCCGCATCGCGCGCCCGATCAGCTGGGCGACCCCGGCGGCGGGCAGGTCGCGTGGGTCGGTGGTTCGTGGGTCGATGCTCTCGAGCAAGGCGCTGCAGCGCGCGGCGACACGGTCGATCGGGATCCGCGCCTCCGGAGACAGCTCTCCGTAGGGTGCGATCCGATGCTCCTCCATCATGAGCGCCGGTGACGTGTCGAGCCGCTGGTGCTTGCGGGCCTTGGCCTCCCGATCGTTGAGGCTCTCGTCTGCGGGCAGTGCGGCGCCGCGGCCGAGCAGGTCCACCATGTGGGCTACCAGCGCATCGTCGGAGAGGTCGAGGCGGTGCGCGGCGATCACGCGATCGAGGTCCACGAGCAGCGCGCCCGCCGAGGGATATCGATCGTTGGGCCGGCTGGCGAGCAGCCGCATCACGATCGGCTCGAGGTCGGCCGGGTAGTCCTTCACCACGCGGGACGGCGGCGAGAACTCGCCTCGGACGATCGCCTCGAGGGTCTCGAACTCGCTCGAGCGATCGAACGGACGCGTGTTGGTGGTGAGCTCGTAGAGCACCACGCCGAGGGAGAACAGGTCAGAGCGCCCATCGAGCGCGCGTGCCCGGCACTGCTCCGGGGACATGTACGGGATCTTGCCCTTGAGCTGGCCGCTCGCCGTGCGGGTCACCGCGCCGGTCTCGACGCGCGCGATCCCGAAATCGACGAGCTTGATCGCGCCCTCGAAGCTCACGAGGATGTTGCTCGGCGAGATGTCGCGGTGAACGATGTTGAGCTTGGCGTGCGGTCCGCGCGGGTCGTGCACGTAGGCGAGCGCGCACGTGACGCCGTACATGATCGAGATCGCGATCGCGAGTGGCATCGGCCGCTGCCTGGCCGAGGCTGCCGCGAGCAGTGCTCGGACGTCGTGGCCGTGCACGAACTCCATCGCGAAGTAGCACGCATCGTGGTCGATCACCGCCTCGAACACCTTGGCGATGTTCGGGTGGTGCAAGGTCGCGGCGAGCCGCGCCTCGGCGATGAACATCTCGATGAAGCGACGCTCGTGGGCGAACGACGGGAGCAGGCGCTTGATCGCGACGCGGGGCGCGGTCGGGGCGTTCTTCGGCCGACCGAGGTAGACCTCGGCCATCCCGCCGGCGCCGATCCGTTTCAGGATCTCGTAGCGCCCCACGATGGAGCCGGGTGTGAAGTTGAGGTTCGACACGCGACCGCCGAGCGATCAGCCTATCACGGCACTTGAGCGGCGGCCCTCGATCCGCGAGTACGCACAGGCGGTCGGGGTCTCTCCCGAGGAGCGCGTAGTCAAGTCACCAGCGCGGCGCCGAAGCTCGATGGAGTCACAGCGCGCAGGCCGCGCCGAGCGACGAACCAAGCCGAGCAAACGAGTTCTGCGTGGTTCCACCGCACGTACAAGGCCCGGGGCCCACGTCTTCAGGCAGCGTCAGGGCGCGTCCCGCGAGGCGCGCAACGACGGTCGATGTGGACGGGGGGTCACGGGCATGGTTCGGCGCCGATGCCCCAGTCGATCGAGTCGAGATAGGCGCCGGCGGTGGCGACCGACACGGAGATCGAGAAGGTCACGCTACGGCTCGCCGTACCTGGCCGGGCGCACAGCTGGGTGCCCAGGCTGGCGACGCTCGCCGTGGTCTCGAAGCCGGTGCGCGCCGAGGTCGACTTCGTGGTGAGCGCCGAGCCGCCGAGGCGCGAGGTGTACTGGATCGGCGTCGACGCTCCGAACGTCCGCACGGCCTGGTAGACCGAGGTCAGCTTCATGTCGGCGGGGACCCGGACCACGCCCGAGACCGTGCACTGCGTCCACTTCTCTCCCTGATCGAACAACACGGAGAGCTCTCCGCCGATCGCCACGATGCCGTGCCGCGACACGCAGGTGCTCGTGAACGAGTCCCACCGCAGGGCGTCGGCGCCCACATCGTCGGCGTTCGAACGCAGCGCGCCGGTCTCGGCGGGGTCGTCGCCGATCATGCACGCAGAGAGGGTGCACGCGACGCTGAGCGTGAGGGCAAGCGAGGTATGGAGGGCGGCCACACGGTGGCTCATCGCAAGCCGCAGGCCATCGCGGATCTCCGGCCAAGTCCCGATTGCTGCGCAAGTTGTCCACGCTCGGCTGGGACCCGGAGGCTCCGGACTGGGACTATGATCGAGCGGTTGCGCGCGCCCTGGCTGATGACGATCGCGCTGGCGGCCTGCCGGATCAACTTCGACCCGGTCGCGACCGACGATGCGTCGCAAGGTCCGACCGTCACGCTCACCATCACGATGACCGGCGCCGGGACCGGCATGGTGACAGGACCGGGCGTCTCGTGTTCGAGCTCGTGCGTGGTGCAGGTCCCACAGGGCGCGGCCGTGGACCTCGCCGCGGCGCCCACCGCCGGATCATGGTTTCGAGGCTGGCCCGCCGGGTGCGCGAGTGGCGGGCGCCACGGGTGTGCGCTCAAGCTCGATACCGATCTCGCCGTGACGGCGGACTTCACGCCCGAGCCCAACCGGATCTTCATCAGCTCGACGACGCACGATGGTGGCTTCGGCGGTCTCGCCGGCGCCGACACGATCTGCAGTCAGGTCGCGATCAGCGGGGGCCTCAGCGGCACCTTTCGCGCCGTGCTCTCCTACGCCACCGGGCCATACACGGCGCAGCTCGCCACGGCGCGCGGCTGGATCCGCCCGGATGGAGAGCCCGTGGCCGATCGGCCCGGAGATCTCGGCCTCGCGGCGTTGCTGTCGCAGATCACGGTCACCGAGGGCAACGTGGACGTCGGGCCTCAGTCGTTCTGGCAGATCTTCACGGGCTCGAACTGCCAGAACTGGACGAGCAATCTCGCCGGCGACGTCGGCAAGATCACCCCCGGGGGCCGCGCGGCCGTGCTTCAGGGCGCGGGCGGGACGCTGCCCACGTGCAACACGCCGCAGCGGTTCCTGTGCGCGCAGGTGGATCGATCCATCACGCTCGCGCCGGTGCCGTTCGTCGGGCGGCTCGCGTTCGTCTCGCCGGTGACCTTCCCCCTGAACGCGGGCCGCGCCACCGCGGATACGCTGTGCACGAGCAGCGCGGCGGCCGGCGGCGTGACGGGGAGCTTTCTCGCACTGCTCGCGACCACCGGCACCACCGCCCTGTCACGCTTCGATCTCACGGGCCCACCATGGGTTCGCGCCGATGGCATTCCGCTGTTGCCCACGGCCGCGGCGTGGAGCACGGCGACCAGCTTCGACGTCGCGCCTGCGCTGGACGCCGCAGGCACGTTGACCTCCGCCGATGAGGCGATCGTACTCGGGGCAACCACGATGGGCACCGTCGGGACCGACGCTACGAGTTGCACGAGCTGGAGCAACGGCACCGGCGCGAACTATCTCGGCAACCCCTACGAGGCCGCGGCCACGGGCTCGACGTCAGCGTGCAACTTCACCGCGCGCGTGATGTGTCTGCAGCAGTAGGCGAGATCGAGATCACGGAGCGAGCTTTCTCGATCGCGAGGGCCACAGGCAGGCGTAGAATGTCACCATGCCGCACGACCACGAGCGTGATCGGGAAGGGGCAGGGCGCGCACAGGGTGCGGAGTCTGAGGGATTCACGCCGGGACGACGTACGCTGACCACGCGCGGGCAGCAGGAGGGGGCGGTGGGCCCTGGCAAGCGCACGTTGACCGAGAAGCTGCCCGCGGGGCAACAGCAGCGCCAGCAGGGCCAGCTGCCGTTCCGCGCCGACATGGAGCAGGCGTTCGGTCAGGAGTTCTCGGCGGTAAAAGTCGCAACTGGACAGAGCTCGGCGATGGGCAAGCTCGGTGCGACCGCGGCGGCGCGCGGTGAGGCGATCGCGTTCGCCGACGCGGACCCGGATCGGCGGACCGTCGCGCACGAGCTCACGCACGTGGTGCAACAGCGTCAGTCCGCGATCAGCGGTGACGCCCAACGCAAGCCGATCGCGGGAGTCGAGAGCGCACCGGAGCTCGAAGCAGAGCGCGTCGCGGATCGGGTTGCAGGCGGGCAGGACGCCGGTGAGATCACGGCGAAGCCCGCCGGCCAGATCCATCGCCACGCACCGGACGCGCATCGTGCGGCGACCGAGGGCGCGCTGATCGACACGTTCTCGGCGCAGGAGATCGCGCAGATCTACCTCGCGAACTGGGAGCGCGACTTCTCTCAGGGCAGCCCGGTGATCGCGTCCGCCGCGACCGCCTGGGTCGACGTCAAGAACGAAGCCAAGGCGAACAACGGCGATCCGGGGGCCGCGGGTGCGCATTTCAAGGCGGCGATCTGGGAGCTGGTGAAGGCGCCGATCACCGAGGCCCTGGCGACATCACTCGGTGGCTACCAGACCTGGGAGCACATGGATCGCCCCGATGAGGGAGTGGCCAAGAAGGCCGACGCTCGCTGGGAGGGGAAGACGAACGGGCTGTCGGGCTACTTGCTCGACACCAAGGCGTACATCAAGGATCAGCTGGTCGCCGCGCTCGACATGTATCGGACGTCGTTTGGGCTCGACGAGATGGCTCCGGTCGACAACTGGGGCGGCGCCGAGAAGCCGGACGGCTACACGGCGCCCGGCCACAAGGACGTGCGCCTCCCCAAGGGCTGGGACGACACGGGGGTCTCGGGGCGCAGCGCGATCCAGACGGAGGTCCGGCGCGAGGTCGTGGCGAAGGGTGGTAAGCGGAGCGGCGCCGACCACGAGTTCGACGCCTGGAAGATCGTTGGCGAGCACCTCGGTCGGGCGATGCATTCGTTCGAGGACTTCTGGGCCCACTCGAACTGGGTCGAGCTCGCGCTCGGACTCAAGGCCGTCCCCGCCGGCATGAAGCCCGGCTCCCGCCTGAAGAACTCTGACCTCACCACCGGCACGTTCGCCGAGGCGTCCAAGGTTCACGCTCTCGGACACAAGCTCGTCGCGATGGCGACGGCCTTCGAGCGCGATCAGGCGCTGCTCCAGAAGGTGTATGGCCGCACCGGCCCATCGACGAAGCTCGAGTCTGCGGGTGCACAACTGCCGCCGGGCGCGAACTACGATAGCCATGAGCGGAGCGACCACCAGATGGCGTACGAGTCGCTGGAGTCGCGCTCATTGACCCTCAAGGGTGAGCTGCTCGACGTCGGCGCGGGAACATCGAACGTGGAGCAGATGGTCCGGAATCGTGGCTACAAGATGGATGACTTCCTGTGCAACCCCACGTGGCTCGCGGCGCTACGTGCCAAGGGCGAGCACATGATCGAAGAAGGCGACAAGGCTGCGGGCGAGAACGATCACGGCAAGCTCGCCAAGGATCAGCCCGAGGGAGGGAAGGGCTTCGACCTCTCGCTCCAGCTGTCGACGAAGGCCGACCAGATCGTGTTCGCCCCGCTGCGCGCGGTGATGGACGAGCGCGATGCAAAGAAGGCACTCGCGTTGACGAAGACACAACTCTCGCTCGTCGACACGCTGTTGCAGGCCCCGTCACCTTCGCATCCATTGTGGGGCATCGTCGCGGCGGCCTCGTCAGGGGGGCAGACGCCGCACGGCGGCGGCGGCAGCAAGCCATGAGCCTCGGTCGCTAGCGCCGAGCCTACGGCGGGCCGAGCTTGCCGTCGCCCATGCCCTTGCAGATCAGCTCCGCCCTCTCCTTGGTGAGCGGGACGTACATCAGCGTCTGCTGGATCCTGATCTCCGCGGACGTGCAGCGGCCGAGCGCTCCCGCCTTGGGGCAGGTGTCGACGACGGTGCCGCCCGCCTGCTCGCAGTTGGAGCGGCCCGACGCCGTGATGCCGGCCGTGCTCCCCGGCTGACCGAAGTACTCGATGCACATGTTGGTCTTGCCGCGCGCGTCACAAGCGCCCTGGCGTGGGAGCTCGTCGCCCGAGCTGTTGCTCGCGCCGCTGCCCTTGGCGTTGTCTCCCTTGCCGCACGCACCGAGCGCCACCGCGATCAGCACGCCACCGATGAAACCTGCGTTCATTGCTGCTCCAAGCTTGAATGAGTTGACCATCCTATCATCGCCACGGCGGATCTCCGTTTCCGGCGTGGTTGCACGGGAACCGCGCAGGACCGCGTGTCACGATATGGGCCTGATGATCCAACGACTGGGGAACACCCACCTGACCGGGCTCGCACTGGGCCTCGCACTGCTGACCACGGGGCTCCGCGCCGACGAGAGTCGAGCGCAACCGGCTCCCGCACCACCGGCGCTGGCCCCGGCGGCCGAGCTCTCCGCGGCCGACACGGCGAAGCTCCTCGCGTTCTTCGACAAGCTGATCCCCGCGATGCTCGCGAGCAAGGCGGACTGCGCGAAGATGGCGACCATCGTCGACGCGCAAGTGACCGCGAGTGCCCCGATGCTGCGGAGCGTGATGAAGCAGCTGACCGCGGGCAAGACGCTGCCCAAGGACGCCGAGGCCAAGCTCACCGCGCGCATGACGAAGGATGCCGAGGCGCTCGGCAAATGCGCTGCGGAGCCAGCGGTCGGCAACGCGATGAAGCGGATCGCCGATCCCGATCTCCCGGCTGGTCCATCCGCGGCCATGCTCGCCGAGGTCAAGGCGCCGGTCGCCGCGGATCTCGAGAAGTACACGAAGGGCATCGCAGGCAAGGGCGAGCTGATCGCGACGATCAAGACCTCCGTCGGCACGGTCCGTTGCCAGCTGCTCCCCGCCAAGGCGCCGATCACGGTGGCGAACTTCGTCGGGCTGGCGACCGGGAAGAAGTCCTGGCTCGATCCCAAGACCAACAAGGTCCAGAACAACAAGCCGTACTACGACGGCACGATCTTCCACCGCGTGATCCCGGACTTCATGATCCAGGGCGGCGATCCCACCGGCACCGGCATGGGCGGACCCGGCTATCAGTTCGGCGACGAGACCTCGCCGGACGTCAAGATGGCGCCGGGCGTGCTCGCGATGGCCAACGCAGGCCCGGGCACCAACGGGAGCCAGTTCTTCATCACCGAGGGTTCGCCCTCATACCTCGACGGGAAGCACACCATCTTCGGCACGTGCAAGCCGCTCGACGTGGTGGGCAAGATCGCGCGCGTGAAGCACGGCGCGAATGATCGTCCGGAGACGGCGCTGAAGATGACGGTCGCGATCAGCCGCGGCACGCTGTAGCGCCATCCGGCGGGTCAGTTCGCGCGCAGCCGCGTCACCAGGTGCGCGAACGCCGGCGCCGCGGTCTTGCCACCGGAGAGGTCCGCCCGCGAGAGCTGGATCCCGACGAGCATCACGAGGCGCTTCGACGGGAGATCGGCCACACCGACGAAGCTCGCGTAGGTCCGGTCGTGCCCGTCCGCGGCGCTCCACTGGGCGGTGCCGGTCTTGCCCGCGACGCGGATGCCGTCGACGCGCGCGGCGCCACCGGTCGCGGTGTCGTCGACGACGGCGGTCTCGAGCATCGTCATCACGGCGCTCGCGGTGCCCGGGGACAGGATGCGCTCCGCGGGAGATCCACCGCGGTCGAGCGTGGGCGCGTGGTAGACGCCGTCGCCGGCGATCGCACCGTAGGCGGCGATCACCTCGAGAGGCGTCGCGGTGATCCCGATGCCGTTCGCAGCGGCCGCGCCCTCATAGCTGCCGTCCGCGAGGTGCGTGGGCACCGCTCCGACGGGCGCGCCGGGCACGCTCGATGGATCCCCGAAGTGAAACCGGTGGAGCCACGATTCGAGGTTGGCGCCGCCGAGCGCGTCGAAGATCCGCGATGCGCCGATGTTGGACGACACCGCCAGGATGTGAGCCGCATCGAGCGTTCCATGGACCGAGGCGTCGCGCAGCAGCTTGTCCCCGTACGCACGCGGCCCGGGCCCGCACTCGAACGTCTGCGTGGGGGTGATCGCGCCGGTCTCCAGCGCGGCGGCGATCGTCACCGGCTTCAGCGTGGAGCCCGGCGCCATCGCGATCGCCGAGGCGACATCGACCGGCTGGCCGGCGCTGCGGCTGCCGGTCGCGAGGAGCTCGCCGGTCGCAGGATCGAGCACGATGATGGTGGCGGCCTCGGGGGACCAGGCCGTCGTGATCGCCGCGAGCTCTGCGTCCACCGCGCGCTGGATCGCCGGATCGTTGGCGCTGCCGGTCCGCGGAGCCATGGGCGCCGGCGCTGCGGCCTCCGGTGCGGCGCACGCTGCGGCGGCGGCGAGCAGTGCTCCCACGGCGATCACGGCGACCATCCCGCGTGCAGCGAGCGGTGCGCGGGCGAGGCGCGCCTCGAGGATCGAGGCCACGCGGGTCTCGAGCGAGCCGCGCTCGGCCATCGCCAGGGCGGCGCGGGGCGCCCGCACCGAGGTCGCCACCGCCACGAGCTCCTCCGCATAGCGCGTGGGCTGAACGCCGGCCGCGAGCACCATGTCATCGGCGGCGAGCTCGCACTCGATCCGGAGTTTGCGGGCGCACAGCCAGACCAGGGGATTGCACCACTGGAGCGCGCACGCCACATCGGCGATCGCCTGCACGAGAACATCGCGGCGACGAACGTGCGCGAGCTCGTGGACGAGCACGAGGCGGCAGCGCTCGACGGTCCAGCCGAGTGCGCTCCGTGGGATCACGATCGTCGGGTAGAGGAGGCCGGTGACCACGGGCGAGTCGATCTCGGCGGACACCCGGATCTCCACGCGCCGCCCGGCGACGGCGTGCGCCGCTTCGCTCCACGGCGCGCGCTCCACCAGCGTGGCGCCACGAACGAGGGTGCGCGCCCGCAGCTGCGAGGACACGAGGCGAGCGAGCAGCGCCGCCGCGACGAGGAGCCACGCCAGGCCGAGCGCCTCCGCGGCATCGAGGCCTCCGGTGGAGGAGGACTCCGCGGCGGGGGCGCGTGCGGTCCGCGCGAGGGTCGCGGCCGCGGACGGCAGGGGCGGGGCGGGGGCGAGCTCCGTCTCGTGCGCAAACACCGAGAGAGCCGCGGGAGCCTCCACCCGCCACCGCGGGCTGACCGCCGCGGCGATCGGCACCACGAGCGCAGCGCCGAGGGTCAGGGCGAGGATGAACCGGCGCGTGGAGGCGGCGGTGCGCGCGAGGAGCACATACGCCAGGAGGCCCGCGACGAGCACGAGGGCGGCGCGGACCGCGCCGGAGAGCAGGAATCCTTGGAGCATCAGCGTCCCTCCTTCTTGGCACGAGCAATCAGATCGGCGATGCGATCGAGCTCTTCGCCCGAGAGCTTGGTCTTCGAAGAATCCACGAGCGCCGACACGGCTTGCTCCACCGAGCCGGCGAAGAACGTCCGCACCACGTGGGCGAGCGCAGAGCGCTTCGCGGCGGCGGCCGACACGGCAGGGGAATAGACATACGTGAGGCCGTCTTGCTCGTGCTTGGCGTGGCCGCGCTCCTCGAGCAGGCGGAGCAGGGCGCGCACCGCCGAATAGCTCGGTGGTGCATCGAGGTCCGCGAGCACCTCGTGGGCCGTGGCTCGCTTGCGACGGTGCAGGATGTCCATGATGGCGCGCTCGCGCCGCGTGAGCTTGGTGGGGTCCGGCGGCGTCATCGCGATGGTCCTGACTCCTTCATACGTACCTGCTAAGGATTTAGCAAGTTCGAGGTGCTAAAATATCAGCACCTGGCCGCGCGTGGTCGCGGCAGGTCCATCCCGAGCGACGCGGTCGTTCAGAGCCGCTCGAGGTACGCCGACAGCGGCACCGAGACGCCCGCCGAGAACGCCCAGCGCAGCGACGTGTTGCGGTCCTGCTCCGGGGGATACAGCATGATCATCGTGGGTGAGACATAGACCTCGACGAGATCGCCGATGTCGAGCGCGAACAGGACGGGGTGGACCATGATCGCGTTGGACTCCGCGGAGTCGAGGGCCGCGCGATAGAGCAAGCCGGAACCCGCCACCGCGACCTTGAAGGTCAGGCGGTTGCGGAAGAATGCTGGACTCGCGAGGCCCACGCCGATCTGCTCGCTGATCAGCGGCACCGAGCGCCGCACGTCGTCCACGTCGCCGATCGGATCGGAGTACAGCCCGCCCATGCCGACGGTGAGGTGGAGGAAGCCACGCCACTTGTGATGGCGGCGGAAATCGTCGCCGTGCTGCGCGAGGCGCTGGGCGAACTTGCCCCCGTCGATGCGGATCCCGCCGCCCTCGTGCTCCACCGATTCCTGGAGCGCGTGGATCAACCGGGTGGTCCAGCAATCCACCGAGCCCTCGTGGGCACACGGATTGCCTTTGCCCTGCAGTGCGCCGATCAGCGTGTCGAGGCGGACGTGGGCGATCACCGCGTACAGCAGCTCGAGGTCCATCGGCTCGTGGGTCTTCAGCGAATCGAGCACGGGCTCGAGGACGTCATAGAGCGGCGCATCGAACACGCCCACGCGGAACGTGCCAAGCATCCGCAGCGCACCGATCACGTCGCCGGTCTTCTGCGTGAGCCGGGATGAGCGCGCGACGCGCTCCATGAGATCGAGGAAGCCCACGAGCCGCACGGTGGCGGAGCGCGCGAACCGGACCTGCGCATTGACCTCTCCGGGGAACAGCGAGCGCAAGCCATCATCGAGGGCGACGAGCGCCTTCGATGCAGCACGCAGCTCGCGCGCGAGATCCGGCGTGGCGTACAGCGGCAGGTTGCCGACATCGAGCGAGGCCGTGCCGTCGGGGCTCGGGAACCGCCCGAACAAGCTGGTGATGTCCGCGATCGAGGCCTCGAGCCGATCGACCACCGGAGACACGGCGTCGAGACGGAGGTTGATCTGATCGATGCGCTTGTCGAGCTCGATCATGTCGCGGGTCTCCCAGCCTGCGATCACCGTGGTGGCATCCCGGCGGAGCCGTGCGAGGATCAGCGCGCCCGCATCGATCCCCACCGAGAGCGCGGGAGCCTCGTCGACGTTCTTGGTCGGCTTCTTGGGCTTGCCCTTTCCTTTCGGCGCGGTCGCGGGCGGCGTGACGGGCTTCGTCGCGGGGCCGGTCTGGGGCCCGCCCGGGCCGGTCTCGGGGAGGAGCGGGTCGCCATCGTCGGCCTCCGCGTCACGCGTGGCGCGCTCGATCATGGCGACGATCCGCATCAGGTGACCCGAGCTCTCGCTCCCGATCACCAGGCGCACCGCCGGCGAGTTCAGGGCCTCTCGCGCACCGCGCGCACGCGCCGTGAGCGTCGGCAGATCGAGGCCGCTGTCGGTGAACGCGCTCGCGCGCATCAGCGTGCGGAAATCGACGAGGCCGCCGCGGACCCCATCGATCCGCCGGCGCGTGCCGTCGACCAGCCGCACCCGCCACTGCTCGAGGGTCAGGCCCGCGGTGGACCCGAAGTCCGCGATCGTCCGCGAGCGGCTCGAGGCCTCGATCAGCCGGCGGAGATCGTCGAAACCGCCGTCGCGGAGCGCCTTGCAGAGTCGGAGCCCGTCGAGCATCTTGTCGACGCCGATCACGCGCTCGGCCGTCGCCCGCTCGGCGAGCTGCGTGCACAGGACGGCGCCTTGCCCGGTGTTCCACGGGCACTCGAGGGAGCGCGCTGGGTCCGACCCCACGCGCCCGAACAGCCGCGTCTCGCCGAGCCAGTAGTACGCCACGTCCACGAGATAGCCGTGGAGCTCTCCGGGGAGCGCTTGCTTCTCCACCACACCGAGCTCCTTCTGGCCGCGCGCGACCGTGGCGCCGATCTGTGGTGCGAGCATCAGCTCGCTGCCCGTGGGATACAGCCCGTCGATCAGGTTGGCCGCGACGAACGCACGGACCACCGTCATCCCGAGGTCCTGGAACTTCTCGCGCCGCAGCGTCGAAGGATCGGCGAGCAGCCCGGCGCCTTGCTCGAGCAGATCGCGCAGGTAGCGATAGCGCGCCTTGCGCTCCGCATTCAGCAGCTGGTCGACGACGAGCTGGATCGCGGCCTGACGTACGCGATCGAGGACCACGTTGACCACGAGATCCGCATCGAGCTTGCCGCGCTTGAAGGAGGTCGGCGCGGCCGCGACCACGGCCCCCACGGTGACCGGTCCGGGCGTGGCGGGCGTGGCCGTCGGCGGGCGATCAGGATCGATCAACTCGGCGTCACCGCCGGCACCGAGCTGGTACTCGGCCTCGTAGAACAGGTCGCTGTGGATCAGGGCCTGCTGGCAGGTGGTCGCGGGGAGGGAAGCATTGCTGACGCACAGCTCGTCGAGCGCGACGCACGC
>JAYVRN010000395.1:0-20112 GCA_043776275.1 Myxococcales bacterium
GGCGGCGCGGGACCGCGATCCGCGGGCGCTCCACCAGGGCGAGCGAGAGCGTGACGCGCCCGAGCTCGATCTCGATCCGCCAGCCCGGCCGCAGGCGCAACTCGACATCCGTGATCGGGAGCGAGGTGCCTTCCGCGTGGAGGATCGCCTGGAGCCCGGCCGGACGGCGGAACACGAAGCCCTCGTCGAGCAACGGGAACGAGCGCAGCGCTCCGGCCGCCACCGGGAGCTCGACCTCGGGGGCGGTACCGATCCGGTAGCACCCGCGCGCCTCGATGTGGGCGAGGTCGACGACGGAGTCCGCGATCCTCGCGACCACCTCGACGACACGCGCGTGCATGTCTCAACGACACCGGTCTGGGAGGTGGGTTTCGCTGCAACGCCGTGGCCGCCGCCGTGTCTCCCGATGTGCCGCGGCTCACCCCAACGTGCCCACTGCCCTGATCTATCGGGGCAGAAAATGTCAGGCAGATCACGGAGCTAGCCCGCGTCTCAGCCCTGCCAGAAGGTTCTATCGCTGAATCGCGGGACGTTGTGTATAAGGCGCGACATGCGCTTAGTGCTCGTTCCGGTCGTGGTCGCGTTGTTCACCGGTTGTGGATCGCCCGAGCGGCGTGGGGGAGACGACACGGGAGGACCCGATGCATGCGTCGGCCTCGAGTGCCGCATCGTCAACTGCACCCAGCGCAACATGCCGGAGACGACGATCTCCGGCACCGTGTTCGCGCCGAACGGCACGCTCGCCCTCTACGGCGTCAACGTGTACATCCCGGCAAGCGAGCCCGGCCCGCTCACCGATGGCGTTCAGTGCTCGCAGTGCCAGAACGGCCTGCTCGGCGGCTCGGTGGCCTCGGCGCTGTCCGATGCCGCCGGCAAGTTCACGCTGACCAAGGTCCCCTCGGGCGTCAACGTCCCGCTCGTCATCCAGGTCGGCAAGTGGCGCCGTCGCGTCGACATCCCGGAGATCCTGCCGTGCCAGGACAACCCGCTGCCAGCGAACATCTCGTCGCTGCCGAAGAACAAGACCGAGGGTGATCTCCCGAAGATCGCGATGACCACTGGTGGCTGCGATGCCCTCGAGTGCCTCGTGAAGAAGCTTGGTGTCGACCCCAAGGAGTTCACCACCGACGGTGGCGCCGGGCGTATCCACCTCTACACCGCGGGCGGCTCCACCGGCCTCTCCGACGGCACGCCGATGGCGCAGGCCGATTCGCTGTGGGGCGATCTCAACAAGCTCAAGCAGTACGACATCGCGGCGTTCTCCTGCGAGTGCAGCCCGCACTCGACGGCGACCACGGCGATGATGAACAACGTGAAGACGTTCGCCGACCTCGGTGGTCGCGTGTTCATGTCGCACTACAACGCGCAGTGGATCAGCGGCTCCGCGACGGCGCCGCAGCCGGTGTGGGCGAGCGTCGCCACCTGCAACGTCGACAGCACGCCGCCGAACTCGACCGGCATCATCGACCAGGTCAACAACCCCAAGGGTGCCGCGTTCTCGACGTGGATGCAGAACGTGATGGCCGGCGGTGGACAGTTCACCATCACCGATAGCCGCGAGAGCTGCACCGCCGTCGACAACACCAAGGCCGAGCGCTGGGTCTACGTCCAGGGCACCGGCACGCAGCAGATCCCGCAGAACTTCCAGTTCACCACCCCGCAGGAGTCCCCGAAGGACAACCGCTGCGGCAAGGTCGTGTTCTCCGACATGCACGTCTCGGGTGGCGGCTCGAGCGGCAACTTCCCGACCTCGTGCTCGACGGCCCCGCTGAGCGCGCAGGAGAAGGCGCTGGCGTTCATGTTCTTCGACATCGCCAGCTGCGTCGGCCCGATCTTCTGAGCCCCGCGCTCGGTCGGGTTGACCTGCCTCCGCGGGTGAGCTCCCGCGATCCCTCGGCTTAGACCATGGGATCGATCCGCACCGCGGTCCCATAGGCGAGGACCTCGGTCGTGCCCTGCATGAACTCGGTGGCGTCGTAGCGCATCCCGATGATGGCGTCGGCGCCCAGCTCCTCGGCGTGCTGCAGCATCTGCTGGTAGGCGTCGTGCCGTGCCCGCTCGCAGACGTCGGTGAACTCCCTGATGTTGCCGCGGCCGAGGGCCTTCAGCGAGCCCCAGAACGATTGCCCGATCGACGCGGCCCGCACCGTGATCCCGCGGACGATGGCGATGTACTTGACGATGCGGTACCCGGCGATCTCGTTGCCGGTGGTGACGATCAGCTTCTCGATCGCCTCGGCGCCGACGCGGTACGGACTCTCGGCGGCGGGCGTAGGGGTCTCGGCCATGCCCGTTGCTACCACGCGGTTGGTTCGGGTCTGGCTGAGCCGGCGTGGCAGACCTCGAGGCGCGGTCCATCGCGCCGGGTCCGGGGACAGGCCCGGGCCATGCGGCGTGCGCCAGCGGGCACCTGAGGCGCTCCAGCGAGTCGCCGCCAGTCACTTCGTGGGGAAGTACTTGTCGAGCGAGCCCTTCCACGCGCCGTAGCCCGCCTCGTCGAGGCAGCGCTCGCCCATGCGCCGCGTGATCGTCGGCGCGGTCTTGAACTTCTCGTAGGTCGTGGGGCAGTACCGCTCGGCGAGGGAGCGGAGCTGGGCTTGCGAGTTCTTGGGCGGGGCAGCGCCGCCGGTGACCGCGGAGAGCTCGGAGAGCTCGAGGGTGGTGATGGAGAGCTCGGACTGGCTGTTCGGCATGCCCAGTCATCGAGCAAGAGCGCGGCCAGCCACGCCGGCGCTCATCCCTGCGGGGTGAGTCCGCCGGGATGCACGCCAACTCGCCACGCCTCCACGCGATCGTCACCGGGTGAGTGATCGCGCCAGGGGGCAAACCCCCGGCCGGCAGCAACTCGGCTAGCCGGCCAGGACCGATCTCAGAACGCCGTGCCGTCCGCGCGCTTGCCGGGCGACGCCTTGACGGCGGCGTTCAGCACGGTGTGCAGCGCGTAGGTCGTGCCGGTGACGTCGGGGGACAGGTTGGACGAGGTGCCCACCGTCTGTGCCGGGTACGTGGTCGTCGCGATCGTCACGGGCGTCGCCCCGCCGGTGGCGAGGGTGATCGAGTCACCCGCGTCGTTGAGGCTCAGCGTGTGCTGGGTCGCCGGAGCGGTGAACCAGTTGGTCACGCCCGGGCACACCGGAGCGCCGCCGGCCCACACGACCACGGCCTTGCCGGGGAGGAGCGTCATGCTGCCAGTCGCGGCCGGGGCGAACGTGAACTGCAGGACGGGCGGGACCGGTGGGACCGCCGTGGGGGCGCCGCCGTCCTTGATCGTGAGACCCGTGAGGTCGAGCGTCTTGCCGGAGACGTTGACGAACTCGATGAACTCGTCGTCGGTGTTGGTGAAGCTGCCGTCGCAGTTCGAGTCGGTGCCGGTGCCGGCCGGGCCGTCCGCGGCGAGGAACTCGTTGATCTTGATGTCGCCGGGCGAGGGCGCCACCGGGGTCATCGCCGAGCCACCGATCTTGAGATCGAGCATGTAGCGGCGAGCGGTGATGCCAGTCGTGAACGGGTCCGCACCGACGCGGATCGTGTACGTGCCGGCGGGGAGGTTCATCAGCTGGGTGGTGTCACCGTCGCTGTCGGCCGGGCCGACGTACGAGCAGTACGAGTCACCGTCGTCGCTATCGAGCGCCAGAGCGAGCGCGTCCATCGTCACATCGACGCCCGCGGCGAACACGCCGACCAGGGTGTCATCCGCCGTCGTGCAATCGAACTTGGGGTTCGAGCCCACCCCGCCGTAGTCCGCGGTGGTGCCGTTGATCGTGAAGTAGGTCTCGATCTCGACGGTCTGTGCGGTCGCGAGGGTGAACGTGTAGAGATCGGTATCCGTCGACGAGAACTGGCCGCGGATGATGTGGTTGCCCGCGGTCAGGGCCTGCGGGGTGGTGTCGTTCGGCTCGGTGTCGGTGACGTCGGACTCGAGGATGCAGCCCATCGAGCAGCGGTCGCCCGAGGTGAGGTTGCCGTCGTCGCACTCCTCGGTGCCCTCGATCAGGCCGTTGCCGCAGCCGACCATCACGCACACCGTCGGGCTCGCGCCGTTGCAGTTCCAGCCGGTCTCGACGTGGCAGGTGGCATCGCAGCCATCGCCGGTCGCGGTGTTGTCGTCGTCGCAGGTCTCGCCGGTCTGCACGATACCGTCGCCGCAGCCGAGCATCTGGCACACGGACGCGGCGGTCGCCGAGGCGGTGCAGGTGTAGCCGGTCTCGACCTCGCAGTTGGAGTTGCAGCCGTCGCCGTTGGCGGTGTTGCCGTCGTCGCAGAACTCGAACGCCGGGTCCGACATGCCGTTGCCACAGCCCGGGGCGGTGGCGGTCAGCGTGATCTCGTAGGCGCCGAGCTCGGCCGCGTCATAGCTGTCGACGACGACGTAGTAGGTGCCGGCGGCGAGGTTGACGTAGCCGAGGAAGCCCGAGCCATCGATGTCAGAGCAGCCATCGGCGGCGCCGGTGTACTCCTTGATCTCCGTCGTGAGATCGCACGGCGTGGTCATCAGGCGCATCAGCGCGACGAACGCGGTGTTGGTGGTGTTGAACTCGAGCTTCACGTCGCGGACGCCCGTGGTGGTGAACTTGTAGATGTGGTCGTTGCCCACGCCCTCGGGGCCGAAGCCATCGCACTCGGCCTCGCCGACCTGGCTGGTGCTCGTGGTGGTGTCACCGGCGAGCGTCGCGGTCTGGGTGGTGGTACCCGTGAGGACCACGTTGAACGGCATGGCGCAGGTGCCACCGCCGCCGCCGCCCATCGTGCACACCGATGGCGTGCCGGTGCAGGTGTAGCCGCTCTCGACGATGCAGGTCGAGCTGCAGCCATCGTTGCTCGCCATGTTGCCGTCGTCGCAGGCCTCGGTGCCGTTGATCGCGCCGTTGCCGCACATCGCGCTGCCCTCGTTCTGGCAGGTCGCGGAGCAGCCATCGCCGGAGGCCATGTTGCCGTCGTCGCACTGCTCGGTGGCGACATCGACGGTGTTGTCACCGCACTTCCCCGACTCCATCTTGCACGACGAAGAACAGCCATCACCCGAGGCGGTGTTGCCGTCGTCGCAGGTCTCGGAGCCGGTCACGTGACCGTCACCGCAGGAACCGTTGTTGTTGCCGCCGTCATCGCCGCACGCCGAGGCGAGCACGAGGGCGAGCGACGCACCAAGAATCGTCGAGAAGCGCATCATCATAGGGGGCGCGCAGTACCACGCCGCCCGCGTCGGCGACGAGCACGAAGTTTCGAGGTAACAAACCTGCCGCTACCCACCGTGTGGAAACGGTGCCCGACCTTACGTAACGCGGTTCACAGCGCGAGGCTGATCGTGAAGTCCGGGTAGACGGATGAGCAATCCGTCACGCATTCGGAGACCACGTGCTCGTAGACCACGCCGAGGCCGAGGACCAGCTGGCCCGAGACATAGACCAGGCCGCCGCGGGTGCCGAGGGTGTCGACATCGGCGAGGTCGTCGCCGATGAACCAGTGATTGTAGAACACGCCGACATACGGGATCACGGGGGACTTGCCGACCAGCGGCTGGGCGACGTACCGCAACGAGGGGGTGAGCATGCTGATGCTCGGACCGTCTCCGAACAGGTGCAGCGCACCGAGGCCAACCTCCACGCCATCGAGGACGAAGTAGCCGACGGAGCCGCCGACGGCGAAGTACCGGTGATCGAGCGTCGTCTGCGAGCCACCATAGATCCCGAGGCCGAACTTGCCGCGATCGAACGGCGTCTTCAGCGGCGGCTCGGGGGCGGACGGATCGTCGTCGCCGGCCCACGCGGGCGTGGCGAGTCCAGCGAGTCCAGCGAGTCCAGCGAGTCCAGCAAGTACCGGCGCGACAAGCCCCCGCATCATGGCTCCAGTATAGCGGCTACTCGAGTTTCGAGGCCGCAGGTGGCTACTCGAGTTGCCACCTGAGCGATCACGGGCTTGCGTGCGCCGGGACGAGGATCGATTCCTGCAGCCGCGCGGAGCACGTGAAGTACCTGTGGTCACTCTCGCTCCTCGCTGCGTTGACCTCCTGCGCGGATGACGCTGCTCCGTCCGATGACGTGGGTGGTGATCTGCCTCTGGGCGATGTGTCGGCCGATGACATGAAGGCGGACGGGAACTGGGGTGCCGCGCTGACCTGCAAGCCCGTCCCGAACCTCCCGCCGCTGGCGAACCCGAAGATCACGCTCTCGATCGATGGCCTGACGCTCCACCTGACCGATGCGGCGAGTGGCTACGACAAGGTGTTCCCCGTCGGCCCGGGCAAGATCGAGGCGGATCCGACGAGCGGCGAGTTCCGCGAGTCCCTCTCGTACTACCCCGTGGCGAGCACCGGCCGGAGTGACTTCTCGATCACGCCGTCGAGCATCCAGCCGTGCAAGACGTGGTGGACGGACCCGGCGAGTGGCGAGCAGACCCCGGTGTTCGGCGGCCTGCCGTTCATGAGCTTCTACGGCAACTACGCGATCCACGGCCCGATCGATAACTTCCGCGCGCCCAACGGCGGCAACCTCCGCCGCGGCTATGTCTCGCACGGCTGCTTCCGCATGGAGGCCGCCGACGTGCTCGAGGTCTACGCGCGGATCAAGGGCGTGGCCAAGGTCCCGGTTCACGTGCAGCGCGAGGCCGAGCGGACGCCGGAGCGCACCAAGGTCGATCTCGCCGCGAAGTGGATCGGCTCACAGTGCACCGCGAACAGCGACTGCAACTTCACGGGCGGATACTGCGCCACCAACAAGCTCACCCAGCGCGGGTTCTGCAGCGCGCGCTGCACCACGACGTGCGCGGACCGCGCGGGCGCTCCGTCGACGTTCTGCGTGGCGGATCCCACGGCGGCGACCTCCACGACGGCGCAGGCCAAGGGCATGTGCGTGGCGAAGTCCGTCCCCGAGAACTTCGAGTGCCGCCCCTACGATCACTTCCAGCCGGTGCAGCTCGCGCGGTTCAACCAGCCCACCGTCAAGGCGAACGTCTGCATGCCCGCATCGCCCGGCTGGGTGGGCGATCACTGCACCGCGAACACCGACTGCAAGACCGGCACGACCTGCCTCGGCGCCACGGCCACACGGGCCGGCGTGTGCTCGATGGCGTGCAACCAGTTCTGCTCCGATCAGCCCGGCTACGCGGACACGTTCTGCGCCACGGTGCCGTCGCTCGCCGCGGGCGGCAGCTGCCTGCGCCAGTGCACGCCGAACTCGAATGCCTCGGAGTGCCCGTCCGACATGGCGTGCGCACCGGCACCGCGGTTCGGCGCGCCGACGGCGGTCAAGTCCGTCTGCATGCCCGCGCAGTGAGCGCCCTGCGAAGGGCGCCCTGCGAAGGGGACGGTTTCAACTTGCGCAACTTGCGATCGCTAACACAGTGATCTCTCGTCGCGCAGATGTCCGGCTGCCGGACAAGGAGCGCCAGGAACTCGCCACTGGTCCACGCTCCGTCACGCGATCTCGCGACCTTCGCGATCGCACGTTGCTCAAGTTGAAACCGTCCCCTTGCTACTTGAGCTGGCGCGTCATCTCGCCCAGCTTCTCGCCGTCGGGCGACAGCGTGAGCGCGAACGCAAACGGCTTGATGTCCGGGTCTTCGTCGATCACGGTCAGCGTGACGGTCTGGTTGCTGAGCTTGTACGTGCCGTGGTCGCGGGCCAGGTGGCCCTGCGTGTTGAACGTGCCGTCCGGTTGGAACGTGTAGCGCGTGCACATCGTCAGCTCGCGTGCGGTGCCGTACCTGTGACCGCCCCCGTCGGTCATGCCGCACGCGAACTGCGTCATCGTCTGACATGACTGGAAGGTGGTCGTTCGGTCGAACGCGATCGGTGAGGCCTTGGGAGCCGGCCTTGGGCGCGGCTGGGCGGAGGTGGTGTTGGCGCCGGCAGCGAGAGTCGAGGTGAGGAGGAGCAAGCCAAGGAAGCGCATGCAGGTGGAGACGCGCCAGGTAGCCGTCCGATCTATCGTGGCACTCGCGACATCTCGGCTTCGGCGTCGTCCTCGCCCGCCGGGTACCGCCAGCGCCAGTGGAAGGTCGCGCCGCGCGTCCGCGGGATGATCATCTCGCCGCCGTCGACGCACCGGTGCTGCTCGTCCTCGGTGATGTGCTCGCGCGCGATCAGGTCGCCATCGCGATCGGGCTCACGGGTGATCTCGCCGCGGCAGCCGAGCGAGGGGTACGCGATCCAGCCGAAGTGGCCGCCGATCGGCGCGGCGGGCTCGAGACGCAGGTCCATCTCCCAGTGACTGTCGTCATCGAACTGGTGCCCGATGCCGGTCCAGTGCTCGACGGCGTCGACCGGCCTGCGCGGGGCCGCGTTCTCGATCGGCGTGGCCACCGGCGGTGGGGCGGTCCAGCAGCCAGCGGCGCCCGCGACGATCACGACTGCACGAAGGGACATCGCGGCGAGCATACCGCGGGCAACCGCGCGCCCGGTGAGGTGTCCAACCCAGGTGCGCCCAGCCCTCCACGCGCGGTCCGTCATGCGCACCGCGAACCTCCTCGTGTGCGTCCTCGCGGCATGCCACGGCGAGTCCACGCGCGGTGCGCCCGTCGAGAGGCCCGGCGTGTTGCGCGTGATGAGCTACAACGTCAACTTCGGCCTCGCGGGCGATCGCGCGGGTGTGGACGCGGTCGCGGCAGGAGCCGCCGACGTCGTGTTCTTCCAGGAGACCAACGCATCCTGGGAAGCGGCGCTGACCCGCGGTCTCCGCGCGCGCTATCCACATCGGCAGTTCACGCCCCCCGCCGACTGGCCTGCCGGCGGGATGGGGGTGATGTCACGGTTTCCGATCGTCGCGCTCGAGGAGCTGCCGCCCGCGGGTGGTCCGTTCTTCGCGTGGCGCGTGGTCCTCGACACCCACCTCGGCCGGATCCAGGTGCTGAACGTCCACCTTCGTCCACCGATGAGCGATGGCGGCAGCTGGGTGGTCGGCTACTTCTCCACGCGCCGTGATCGGCTCCACGAGATCGAGGCACACGCGGCCGCGCTCGCACCGTCGCTGCCCACGCTGATCGTCGGAGACTTCAACGAGGAGACCGATGGCCTCGCCGTTCAGGAGCTCACCCGGCGCGGGTTCTCTGATGCGATCGCGACGATGCACGGCAACACTCCGACCTGGGAGTGGCCGCTGCGCGGGATGACGCTGCGCTTCCAGCTCGATCACCTCCTCCACGACGCACGCTTCGTCGCGACCGCATCCACGATCGTCGATGCCGGACGCTCCGATCACAAACCCGTGTGGGCCGACTTCGTGCGCGTCGGCGAGTGAGCCCGCCCCCGACGCGGAGATGGTAGCGGGCCGCGTTCGGGCGTAGGCTCGCCTGATGAGCCCCGGGACCGCACTCCACCTCGCGACCGCCGTCCTGGCGCTCGCAGCCTGCAACAAGTCGAACGCGAAGGTCGATGCCGGTCCGGACGACGCCTCGGGGGACGCCACCGATGCGCCCGCCGACGCGTACGTCCCCGACGCGTTCATCCCGACCTGCACGCCGAACACCGGGACCACGATCACGACGGTGCCGTTCGTGAACGGCCTCACCCAGCCGCTGATGATCACCGGCGCCCCGGGCGACGCCCGCCAGTTCATCATCGAGCAGACCGGCACGGTCCGCGTGGTCAAGGCCGGCGCGCTCCTGCCCACGCCGATGCTCGATCTCGACAACCTCGTGAAGTCCGGAGGCGAGCAGGGCCTGCTCGGGATCGCCTTCCACCCGAAGTGGCTCGAGAACGGCCTGTTCTATCTCGCCCACACCGGCGCGAACAACGACCACGTGTTCGTCGAGTACCACGTGCCGATGGGCAGCGATGTCGCCGATCCGGCCTCGCGCCGCGAGCTCCTGCGATTCCCCGATCCGTTCTCGAATCACAACGGCGGCATGCTCGAGTTCGGCAACGACGGGTACCTCTACATCGCCCTCGGTGACGGCGGCAGCGGCGGCGATCCCGGGAACCGCGCCCAGAACGATGCCGTGTTGTTCGGCAAGCTGCTGCGGATCGACGTCAACACCCGCACCGGCGCCAAGCAGTACGGCATCCCCGCCACCAACCCGTTCGCCACCTCGGCGGACGGCGCCGCGGATCCGCGCCCCGAGATCTGGAACAAGGGCCTTCGCAACCCGTTCCGGTTCTCCTTCGATCGGATGAACGGCAACCTCTACATCGGCGACGTGGGCCAGGGTGGCACCGGCTTTCCGAACCCCAACCTCGAGGAGCTCGACGTGGCCGCGAATGCGCCCGCGATCAACTGGGGCTGGCCCGATCTCGAGGCGGATCGTTGCTTCAAGCCCACCTCGGGCTGCGCGACCGCGGGACGTACACCGCCTGTGATCGTCCGCGGCGGCCCGGGCCAGGCGGGCTGGACCTCGATCATCGGCGGGCAGGTCTATCGCGGTCCCTGCTACCCGAACCTCGACGGCAAGTACTTCTACGGCGAGTACGCCACGGGCCAGCTGTGGTCGTTCACGTGGAACGGCACCGCCGCCGTCGGCGATGCGCAGGTCGTCGCCGGATCGCTCGGCAACATCACCGCGATCCACGACGATGGGCTCGGGCAGCTCTACGTCGTGCTCCACGGCGGCTCGGTCCGCCGCATCGTCACGCAGTAGCGCGCGCCACCTGAGACATGGGACGCGACGCCCGGTCGACAGGGGCCACCGGGTGTTGTCAGCGCGCGCTGCCTGGATCCACCAGGGTCGCGTATCTGTTGATGGATGCAGATGCGAACGCTGCTCCTCGTCGGGCTGACTGGTGCGCTCGGATGGGTCGCACGCGGTGCCTCGAACGGTACGCCCGCCGCCACCGCTGCTCCCCTGGCGATGACGCCGTCGGCGCGGATCGCAACAGTGACCTTGCCCGCCCGGGCACCCGACGCCATCGCGGTCGCCGCGCCCGCGACCGACGGCGAGCCCGCGGCGGAGGTCGAGCACGCTGCCGAGCCTGAACTCGTGGCGGAGACGGAGCTCGTGGCGGAGAGTGAAGGCGAGGATCTCGGCGCGTTGATCGCCCAGGCTCAGCAGCGCTCCGCCGAGCTCGCGCTCACCCACAATGCGATCGTCGGGCAGGTCACCGACACGCACACGGGCGAGGAGCTCGCTGGAGTCACCGTGATCGTCTCGGGTCCGCAGCTCGTGGGAGCGCAGACGGCGATCACCGACGAGCACGGAGCGTACAGGGTCACCAGTCTCCCTTCCGGCAGCTACCTCGTCACGTTCTACTATGGCGAGCTCACCGTCGAGCACGGCAACGTCACGGTCAGCTCGCTCGACGTCACGCCGCTGCTCGAGCGCCTGGATCCGGCCTCGATCCGATCCCAGCCCGTCGTCATCACGATGGACGAGGGCGTGACGTTCTCCGGTGACTACGTCAGGAACATCCCGGTGGCCCGCACCTTCGAGTCCGTCCTCGGCGACGCCGACGGGACCCTCTCGTTCTCCAGCACGGACGGCGTGGACAACACGTACCTCGTGGATGGCATCGTGGTGCCGGAGTAGTACCCTGGCGCCATGTCAGATCCAGTCGTCGAGGTTGTGACCAACCACGGAACGTTCGTCATCCAGCTCGATCCGGCGAAGGCGCCGAAGTCGGTGGAGAACTTCCTGCGCTATGTCGACGCCAAGCACTACGACGGGCTCGTGTTCCACCGCGTGATCCCCACGTTCATGATCCAGGGTGGCGGCTTCGATCAGCAGCTCGAGAAGAAGCAGGTCCAGGCGCCGGTCCAGAACGAGGCCGACAACGGGCTCAAGAACCTTCGCGGCACGGTGGCGATGGCGCGCACCAACGATCCGCACTCGGCCACCTCGCAGTTCTTCGTCAACGTCACCGACAACGCGTTCCTCGATCACCAGGCCAAGAGCGGTCCGGGCTGGGGCTACGCGGTGTTCGGCAAGGTCACCGACGGGATGGACGCGGTCGACAAGATCAAGGGCGTGAAGACCGGCGCGATGGGCTCGTTCGCCAAGGACGCCCCACTGCAGCACGTGGTCATCCAGTCGGTCCGTCGTCGGTAGGCGGCAGTCCGTCGCCGCCAGGAGGCGGTCTGCCTATCGAGGGGAGCAGGCCGCGCGGCCCACCTCGAACGATTTCAACAGGCTGGGGACGGCACGGGCGGTGCACTACCCCTCGGCATGCACAACCTCTCCGCTCTCCCCTCGATCGACCTCAACGACCTCAACGCTGTCACCGGCGGCTTCGACTTCGGCCGCATGGTGGACAACGGCAACCGCTACGGCTCGGCCGGCGCGCTCCTCGGAGCGGGCGGCGGGGCGGCGGTCGGCGCCGTGGTCGGTGCACCCGCCGCGGGCGTGGGTGCGCTGCCGGGTGCGGCGATCGGCGCCGGCATCGGCGGTGCGGCGCTCGGCGCGGCCGGCTGGGTCGGCGGTGCGGCGGCGGATGCGTGGAGCCAGCTGCGCGGTCGCTAAGCCGGTGGCGTCGAGCAGTGGGCCAAGCTCCGTGTCGTGATCTGGACGGACCAGGTCGCGGCCGCTTGGCGCCGGCCCTGCCGGATCGCCGTCAGAGGAGCTCGCGGAGATTCTTCTCTGCGAGCTTCGTCTGCGTCAGCACGCGTCCGAGGAGCCAATCGCCGAACGGCTTGACCGTGTTCGCCCGCGGCGGCGCGGGGAGCTCGACGAGCCGCTCTCCGAACGGGATGATCGCGGCATCGCCGGTGCGCCCGCGGGTGCGGGTGTCGAACGCGAACGATTTGTCGGTGTGCCACCCGCCGTGGAACACGTCGATCACTTCGAGAGCCGGGTTGCCGACGGCATCGGCCAGCGCATCGATGTCATAGATGTCCTCGGCGATCTCGAGGCAGCTCCAGCCTCCGCCGGTGACATTGCCGCAATGGAACATCTCGAGGCCGGCATCGGCCGAAGGATCGAGGATCCACGTGATCGAGCCATACGTGCGCAGGAAGTAGCTCCAGCTCGATTCGCCGAGCTTCGGCGTGTTCGGCTTCGCGGTGCGCCAACGCCCCACACGGGGGCGGTGCAGGTTCAGGAAGAAGTCCGTGTTGCTCTCGACGGCCGCGACGCGCGTGCGATCCGATTCGGCATCGACGCACTCGGCGACGAAGTGGAAGCGATCGATCCGGTTGTGGAGATCGCGGAGGATCGCGATCGCGCTATCGACGGCACCGTGCGCGGTGGCGGGTTTCGGGAACGAAGGACGCTTGGCGATCAGCGGCTGCGAAGGCGTGGACTTCGGCAGCTTCGGCTCGGGGTTCGGATGCTCGGCATCCTTGAGCTCGATCAAGCGCAGCGTGTACCCGGAGCGCTCCTTCGCCGAGATCTTCTTCTCGGCGAGCGCGATCGCGGCGTCGCGTGAGGCGGCCTTGGTGGGCGTGCGCCAGTTCTCGAACGCGAACGTGCCATCGACGTGGATCGTCCACTGCGCCGTGCCCTTGCGATACTCCCGCAGGGTCACGCGCGTCTTGGTGGCGTGCCACGGGGTGCCATCGCGGAAGCCGAGCTTCCGATAGTACGCGAGCGTCGAGGCGATCTCGTTCGACGCGATCAGCGTGGTCAGCTCGCGGCCATTGAGTACGCCCCGCCGCAACGTGGCCTCCATGCCGCGGACCTCGACGTCCACGAACAGGCTATCCGCGATCCTGTACAGCGTGTGCCGGCCTTCGACCGCGACGACCAGCGAGTTCGGCTTCTTCGCCTTCGCAAGACGCCCACCGTTCGTGATCTGGAGCTGCGACTTCGGGTCGTAGGCCCAGACCTCGTCGCCGGTGTCCAGGAGTGCGTCGACGGCCATTGGGACAGGAGGGTACCCGTAACGTCGCCTCCTGCGATGCCGACGGCCCCGTTTCGCCAGCTCGATTTTCGCCCAGGCGCCCAACCGGGCCCGTGCGCCACCCCGAATTGCGGTCCAGGGCCTCATGACTGCTAGCTATTCGTTCGGTGACGTCGGCGATCGGTCGGTGTGACCCAGGCCGGTGGCGGAGCCACGCCGGGGCCCTGATCGACGCGATCGACGCCCGCGACGCCGTCTCGGGGCTGACTGGCCCAACGCGGATCCGATGTTAGTGTCGAACGCGATGACTCCTCGGACCCTGGTGATGCTGGGCGCTGCGCTTGTGGGCTGCTATCGCGACACCGCGAAGCCGATCGACAGCACCACCAGGCCGGGCAACGCGCTCGCGATGACCGGGTGCGGCAGTCATGATGATCTGAAGGCCGCGCCGATCGACGTGATGCCCGAGGGTCGCCTGCGCACGCAGAGCAGCGGCGTGCTCTCGGGCGCGACCGGGCGCACCTGGGAAGGCGCTCCGGTGCCCGACGGCATCCCGAGCAAGCAGGGCACCCTCGAGCTGTTCCTCCTCGACAAGGCCGATGGCGGTCACCTCGCGTTCTATCGCGAGCCGTACAACCTCCACAGCTGCACCCTCAGCGGCGCCACCAACTGCGCGTATCAGGTCCGGTTCTATGATCGTCGTGGCGCGCTGCAGTGGGAGCTCGCGCTCAATGACGTGATGTCACGCCCGGACCAGCTCGAGGTTCAGGACCTCCGCCTCGCGGACGGCGTCCTCTACTTCAACGAGGCGTGCCAGAGCTACTCGAGCGGCGCGAACGGGAAGTGCTCATCCCTGGTCGCCGTGGATCCCCGCGCGCGCAAGGTGCTGTGGCGCACCCCGCCGCTGACCTCGAACGGTCGGTTCCGGATCCGTGGCTGCTACATCATCGCGGGCTACGGGTTCACCGCCGAGCCGGATTGGCTGCACCTCGTGGATCGCGGCAGCGGCACGGTGATGCAGAAGCTGTTCGTCTCGAGCTCACCCGAGCAGCTCACGCTCGTGGGTCCGGACCGCGTCGACGTCCAGCTGTATTCGGGGATCACCCGCCGGTTCCGTCTCGACGGCATGGACGCCGCGAACGGGACGATCACGGCGATCGATCCGGATCCCTATGGCGGCGCTGGCTACGGCGGTGCGGCGTACGGCGGCGCGACGTACGCGACCCCGCGGCCCTGACGGCGGCGATCCGACGTGGGCTAAGCTCCGCTCATGGCCAAGGCGAACGCGACGTGGAAGGTGCTCCCGCACGCACCGATCGAGAAGCTGTCCACGAACCTGTGGCGCGTCGAGGCGAAGCTCCCAACGATGGACATGAAGCGCGTGATGTCGATCGCGCGGCGCGCCGACGGCACGCTCGTGATCCACAACGGGATCGCACTCGGGGACGCGGAGATGGCCGAGATCGACGCCTGGGGCAAGGTCGCCGCGATCGTCGTGCCCAACGGCTTTCATCGCCTCGATGCCAAGGTGTTCGCGGATCGGTATCCCGAGGCGCGCGTGCTGTGCCCGCCCGGTGCGAAGGCCAAGGTCGAGCAGGTGGTGAAGGTCCACGGCGGCTATGACGAGCTCGCGGTGGACGCCGCGGTGGAGCTGCAGCTGCTCGATGGCACCAAGCAGCGCGAGGGCGTGATGATCGTCCGCGCAGGGCAGAGCGCCAGCCTGGTGTTCAACGACGCGGTGTTCAACATGCCGCACCTCACCGGCGTGACCGGGTTCATGCTCCGTCGGGTCACGGGGTCCACCGGCGGCCCGAGGGTGTCGCGCCTCGCGAAGTGGCTCATGATCGCGGACAAGCCGGCGTTTCGCGCGCACATCGAGCGGCTCGCCGAGCTGCCCAACCTCACGCACGTGGTGGTCTCGCACCACGAGACGATCACGCAGGATCCCGCCGGCACCCTCAAGCAGGTGGTCGCCGCGCTGTGAACCGCGCCGAGGTCAGCCCTGGGCCGCGCGCGTACGCTGGATCAGGTTGAACCAGATCTGCTTGTCGGTGCCGTCGAGACCGAACGGTTGTGCGGTCAGGAGGTAGCCTCCCTCCGGGTGTGGTTCGCAGGTCTTGATGTTCGCGAGCATGTCGAGCTTGGGTTCGCAGGCGAGCTCGAGCTGTGCGAGCCAGTTCGGCATCAGCGCGGTGTTTCCGCGAAAGGCGAGCGTGTTGGGGGCGATCGCGCAGCTTCGAAACGCCTCCCGCTTGGTCACCACGTCGAACTCCACGGGCCAGCCGTCGTCGAGGATCGAGGCAGGCTTGACCACCGCGGACGGCGCGCGAGCTTCCGCGGCGGCAGACACCCCGGCCTCGAAGCTCGCCATGAACTCGGCGATCTGCGGGATCATCGCGCCCACGCGTGCGCGCTCGTCCTCGGCAAGGCTCGTCACCTCACAGAGTGCACTCGGGCCCGCGGTCGGCGCCCTCTCGAAGATCGCGTTGATCTGATCCACGGTCGCCATCAGCTCGACGAGCGCTCCGTGCGGGCCGATGTAGTTCGCCACATCGTGGTGCGCGGTGATCGCCTGGCAGATCGCGGGTGGCAGGTTCCACCGCTTGGCCACCACGGCGCCGAACTTCACGTGCAGCCGATCGACCAGGATCTTCCAGGTCTTGGCCGGCAGCACCGGAAGCTCGACCTTCAGATCCTCGAGCCCGACGAGGACGATGATCGCACCGAAATCATGGAGCAGGCCGGCGACGAACGCCTCGTCGGGGCTGATCCCGCGGCGGCCGGCCAGCTCGAGAGCGATCCGGGCCGACAGCAGCGACGAGCGCCAGACATCACGCCGGAGCGCTGCGAGCGGTCCCGACGCACTCGCGGTGACGCCCACGCTCTGCGCGATCGCGAGGCGCAGGAGGTCCTCGATGCCGATCCGCGTGACCGCCGCCTCGAGCGAGGTGATCGCGGCGGCCTTGCCACCGTCCGCGGCGTTCGCTCGCCGGAGCACGGCCGCGACCAGGGCGGCATCAGCGTTGACCGTGGCGCACAGATCGCGGCTGCTATACCGGCCGCTGCTCGCCAGCTTCTGCAGCTTGAGTGCGATCGCCGGATAGGGCGGGAGCCGAAGCCTGTCGGCCTCCAGCCTCGTGGTCAACATCACCTCGAGGTCCAGGTTGGGCTTCCTCGGGATCGGAGGTGGGGTAGAGCCTGGGATTGCGACCATGCTTCGTGGGCCGGCCAGGGTGACGAACAGTTAAGCCCCTGGTCGGGAGTTCCCGTACAATAGCGAGATGCGCACATGCGGCCTGCTGCTCGTCCTGTTGGCCACGATGTCGGGTGCTGCTGTCGCCCAGCGCACGTGTGATCCGTCGAAGGACACCACCTGCCGTGCCGCGACGGTCGGTAAGCCCGCACCCAAGGCGAAGCCTCCCGCGCAACCGCCGACGATCACGATCGGCCCGCTCGACCTGGTCGGGAAGCTCCGCGGTGCGATGCTGCTGCAGTTCCTCGAGCGTGCCGATGAGGAGCTCGAGCGGGCCTCGCTCCCGCGGCGGTCGTTCGTGCCCGAGATCGTGCGCTCCGTCGAGCTTGAGGCCCTCTGAGCTATCGCGGCTTCGGCCGCTTCGGCGCGAACTGCACGGTCACCTGGTCGATCAGGGCCTGCGCGCCACCCGTCAGCGCGTGGCCGCGGCGCGTGATCATGAGCACGGGAAACACGAACCGCTCGCCACGGAGTACGTCGACGAGCGTGCCGGCTCGCAGGCCTTCAGCGACCAGTAGCTCGGGCAAGATCGAGACCCCGAGGCCGGCCTCGACCATCCGCAGGTGTGCTTCGGCATCGTTGGAGGACACGCGGATCGCCGCGGCCGGATACCGCTTGCGCAGCTTGTCGAGCGTGGGGAACCCGGTGGCGCGCGGATCCTCGACCTCGCGGCTCCCGAGGAACGACGTCAGCGTGGCCTCGTCCTTCGCACGATCCGCACGGACCACGAGGCGAAATGGAGCATCGACGAGGGCGACCGAGGACAGCGTGCTGGGCACCTCGGGCAGGTAGAGATAGAGCCCGAGCTCGAGCTCGCCCGAGGCGATCTTCGTCATGCCCATCGCTGCAGGGGCGGAGTAGATCATCGGCCACAGCCGCGGATGGGCGGCGAGCAGCCCGGCCACCGCATCGGGCACCACGCGCGAGGCCAAGACGCCGCTCGCGCCGATCCGCACGGGGCCGCTCAACGTGCCTCGCTCCTCCTCGGCGATCCGTCCGATCTGCGCGACCTCGGAGAAGATCCGCGCGCAGGCCGCGTACACACGCTCGCCCGCGCTGGTCAGCGCGAACCGGCGGCCCTTGCGATCGATCAACGTCACGCCCAGCCGCTCCTCGAGCAGGCGCACGCTGCGGCTCATCCCGGGCTGCTGCGCGCGGAGCACCTCGGCGGCGCGCGTGAAGCCGCCCTGCCGCGCGACCTCGAAGAAGTGCCGGAGATGTCCAAGCTCGGCATCCATAACTCGGTGGTATGTACCACGCGGGAACATCGCGGCTTCGTTATCGTGCGGAGCGGGCGGATTCCTGCGATCCTTGATCATCCGCGCGTTGTTCCTCCTCTCGCTCCTCCTCTCGCTGCCCCTCGCCGCGTGCGGCAGGCTCAACTTCGACGGCACCTCGAAGCTCGGCGATCCCGACGGTGCTGTGGACACGACCGATGGTCCCACGCCGTGCATGGGCGCGTTCCAGGCCGCCCGCAACCTCACCGAGATCAACACCGCCCTCGACGAGAATGGTGGTGCGATCAGCGCCGATGGGCTCGAGCTGTACTTTGGCTCGAACCGGGCCGGCGGCGCCGGAGACTACGACCTCTACGTCACGAAGCGCTCCGCCTTCGGGATGCCGTTCGGGGCACCCATCAACCTCACGGCGGTCAACAGCGCGGTCTACGACGACAACCCGTACCTCGAACCCGATGGGCTCACGCTGTGGTGGCAACGAGGATCACGGCTCGTACGCTCCGTGCGCTCGGACCGGACCGCGACATGGCTGCCCCCGCTGGTCGTGGCGGAGCTCGATCCCGGAGCCTCGGATGATCAGGGGCCGACGCTCACCGCCGATGGCCTGACGCTCTACTTCTCGTCGACGCGCAACCTCGGGCCGGCCGAGATCTTCCGCGCGACTCGACCCTCCCTCACGGCGCCGTTCGGGGCGCCGGTCCTCGAGGCCACGGCCAGCTCGAACACGTTCGACTGCTGCCCGGAGGTCCTCGGCGGCGGGGACCGAGTGGCGTTCAGCTCCCAGCGTGGTACGGCGTGGACCCAGGTCTGGGTCGCCCCGCGGAACGTCACCGATGGGTCCCTCGGCGTGCCCACCGTGTTCGGGCTGGTCGATTCGCCGGGCACCGATTCGGACTACGACCCGTTCGCGACCCCTGACGACACCACCATCGGCGTGACCTCAACCCGGGCGAACGGTCAAGGGGGGGGCGACATCTGGCTCTACGAGCGCAGTTGTCCGTGAACTGCGCACTTCTCCGCCCCCCTCCACGTCGATCCTGCCGCTCGTCGATTCAAGACGAAGCCGACCAGTCGTAAGCTCGGGCAGAAGGTGCACGATCCGCTCATCGATACGGTCGTCGGAGGCCGGTACCGCGTGCTGCGGAGGATCGGTGAGGGCGGCATGTCCTTCATCTACGAGGTCCAGCACATCAAGCTGCTGCGCTCGTTCGCGCTCAAGGGCCTGCTGCCGATCTGGGCGCACAACGAGGAGGCCTCGCAGCGGTTCGAGCGTGAGGCCGAGCTGCTCGGGAGCTTGCGCCACCCGAACGTGATCGACATCGCGGACTGGCTCTACCTGCAGGACGGCACGCCGTGCATGGTCCTCGAGTTCCTGCACGGCGCCACCCTGCAGACCCGCCTGCAGCGCGGGCCGCTCGAGTTCGATGCGATCGCACGGCTCGCGGATCACACGGCCTCCGCGCTCGCGCTCGCGCACCGCAACGGCATCACTCACCGCGACGTCAAGCCGGAGAACATCTTCATCTCGATCGATGACTCCGGCGATGATCGCGTGAAGCTCCTCGATTTCGGCGTCTCGAAGATGCGTGGCGTGGGCCGGCTGAGCGGCGTGTACCGCATGCTCGGGACACCCTCGTACATGTCGCCCGAGCAGGCCTCCGGCAACAACGACGCCGTCGGGCCATCGTCGGACTGCTGGGCGATGGGCGCGATCCTCTACGAGATGGCGACGCGCGAGGTCGCGTTCCGGGGCATCGACATCCAGCAGACGCTGATGCTGATCCTCGAGGGCCGTGCGCCGCCGCTCCTGCAGTTCCGGCCCGATGCGCCGGCCGAGTTCGTCGAGCTGGTGGATCGCTGCCTCTCGCACGATCCGGCGCGGCGGATCCAGACGATCGAAGATCTCCGGTTCCGGTTGCGCA